>JBEKZQ010000308.1:0-7696 GCA_049509675.1 Thermoguttaceae bacterium
CTCACCACGGTCCGCGATTCCGGCGAGGCCCTGCTCACGGTGATCAACGACATCCTCGATTTCTCCAAGATCGAGGCGGGGAAGATGGCCCTGGATTGCAGCACCTTCGACCTGCGCGACAGCCTCGGCGACACCATGAAGTCGTTCGCCGTCCGCGCCGACAGGCAAGGCGTGGAGCTGGCCTTGGAGATCCACTCCGACGTGCCGTCGATGGTGGTCGGCGATTATAACCGCCTCCGCCAGATCGTCATCAACCTGGTGGGCAATGCCCTGAAGTTCACCGAAAGCGGCGAGGTGCTGTTAAGCGTTGTGCGGCAGTGGCAAACCGAGCAGGAAGTGGAGTTGCACTTCACGGTCCACGACACGGGGATCGGCGTGCCCGACGACAAACGGACCGCCATTTTCGAGATGTTCGAGCAGGTCGATAGCACCTTGCGGCGGCGGCACGGCGGCACCGGCCTGGGCCTGGCAATCGCCTCGCGGTTGGTGGAGCTGATGGCCGGCCGCATCTGGGTGGAAAGCGAGCTGGGCCAGGGCAGCAAGTTCCACTTCACGGCCCGTTTCGGCCTGCCCGAGGAGATTCCCGACGCCGGCTGGGCCCGCTGGTCTTCGCTGCAGGGGCTGCCCGTCCTCGTGGTCGACGACAACGCCACGAACTGCCGCATCCTCCACGAGATCCTCGGCAACTGGCGAATGGCGCCTACCATTGCCCGGGGCGCTGCCGAAGCGCTCGATTTGCTGCGCGCCGGGCACGCCGCCGGCCAGCCCTTCTCGTTGCTGTTGACCGATGCCCACATGCCGGACGTGGACGGCTTCACCCTGGTGGAGCAGATCCGCCGCGACCCGCAAATCGAGAGCACGGTGGTGATGATGCTCACCTCCGGCGACTGTTCCGAGGAGATCTCCCGCTGCGAGGAACTGGGGTTGGCCTCCTACCTCTTGAAGCCGGTCAAGCAATCGGAGTTGCTCGATGCGATCCGCCTGGCCCTGGGAGTCGGCGGGGGCGAAAGCGAGGCGCACCAGATCCTCGGCCGGCAACCGAAGCCGATCGGCTCCTTGCGCATCCTGTTGGCCGAGGATAGCCTGGTGAACCAGAAACTGGCCGTGGCCCTGCTGGAGGGCCAGGGGCATCAGATCCACGTGGCCAACAACGGCAAGGAAGCCCTGGCGGCCTTGCAGTCGCAAGCCTTCGACCTGGTGCTCATGGACGTGCAGATGCCGGAAATCGACGGCCTGGAGACCACCATGACCATCCGTGCCCGGGAGATGCATACCGGGTCGCACGTGCCGATCATCGCCATGACCGCCCATGCCCTGAAGGGCGACCGCGAGCGCTGCCTGAAGGCCGGCATGGACGGCTACATCGCCAAACCGATCCACGGCCGCGAGTTGTTCGACGTCATCGAGAACCTGTGCGGCTGCCGCGCGCCGCCGCCGCCCTTGCCTCGTGTCATCGACCCGGGCGAACTCGACGCGGTAGATTGGCCGATGGCGCTGGAGGCGGTACACGGCGACCCCTTGTTGCTGCGCACGATCGCCCGAGCGGCCGTCGAGGAACTGCCGCGGTTGGCCCGCGCCATGCAGACAGCGGTCCGGAGCGGCGACGCCTCCGCGCTGCGCCTGGCGGCCCATACGCTCAAGGGCTCGCTGCGTTATTTTGGCGAAGGTCCCGCCTTCGCGTCGGTCTGCGGGCTGGAAAGGATGGGGATCGACGACCGCGTTTCCGACGCTGCGCCGTTGTCGGCTGCCGCCGAGAGCGAGATCGGCCGCATTGTGCAGTCCCTGCAAGAGTTCCTGCACAAGAACCCCTGATTAATGAAGCATACACTTTGCAGCCCTGGTGAAAATTCGCTCCTGGGCCATAGCACGAATGCTGACGGAGCAGGCGAAAAAAAACGTCGGCATTAGCGTCCGACGTTAAACCGGGGATGCGATCCCCGGCGGGGTTCATGTTTCTTACATCGGTATATTAGACTGCCATCTTAGTTTTGTCAAGCGTCGAAACGTCGCCGCAGGGGAGGATGCCGTGGACGGCAACCAGAGATCAGGAATTGCCGCAAGACCCATCCGAGCAGTAACTTACATCGATGGGTTCAACCTCTACTTCGGGCTCAAGACCAAGGGCTACCGGCGTTACTATTGGCTTGACGTCGAACGCTTGGCGGAGAACATCCTTAGACCGGGACAGCAGTTACTCGCCGTGAAGTATTTCACGGCGGACATCAAGGCAGGCACCGACAAGCATCGGCGACAACAGACATATTTGGACGCCATGACGGTGAATTGCCGGAAACTGAGCATAATCCGCGGCCGTTATTTGATCAAACACCGACAGTGTTCCAACTGCGGCAACGTCGCGCAGATTCCCGAGGAAAAGAAGACTGACGTGAACATTGCGTCCCACATGCTCGTCGATGCTTTCACGGACCGGTTCGACGTAGCTTTTCTCGTGTCCGGCGACAGCGACCTGGTGCCGCCGATCGAGATGATGCGGCAACACCACCCGACGGTCCGAGTCATCGTCGCCTTTCCGCCAGGGCGCGCGTCCGACGACCTGAAGCGAATCGCCCATGGCTGGTTCTGGATCAACGAAAAGACGTTGCGCATTTCGCAATTACCAAATCCGGTGACGAAGCCCAATGGATACCAGTTACACAGACCGGGGAGCTGGAAATGACGAAATCTTGGGAACCGGCGAGGGGCATCGTGGCGATGTTGCCGGTGGTGGCGGGATGAACAGCAAGACGCTCGTCTGCCGTCCGATGGCGTCATGGCCGTGTCAATACGCGCGCCCGTCCCCCTTTCCCTTTCGGACTTTTATTGCGTGCCGGCTTACAGTGCCGAACCACCTCTGGTCTTATTGCCGACGAACTCACGCTGCCTAGCCAGCGCCGCAGAGGCCGGCCCCGTGGGGCCGATCATCGTGTTTTCCGACGCGCCGCTGAGCATTGCCCGTGGACGTAGCACGTCGCGCGGCCGAATTTCAAGGGCAGGATCTGCGCTCTTGTAGCTCGTTTCCGCGCCCCTTCGGCGCTTGTGCGCCGCCGCCTAGACTGGTAGAATCCAGCAATTTGAACTACCGTGCGTTGGCCGGGAAGCGTAGAGGACCATATGCAGACGAGATCGTATTCTATTCCACATATACTCAACCGCGTTAAGGCCGGTTTCTTTCGGATTCCCCAGTTCCAGCGCGATTTCACTTGGCGCGAGAGCCAGGTGAAGCTGCTCGTCGATTCCGTCGGCCGTAACTACCCGATGGGATCGCTTCTCGTCTTGGAAGAAAATGCGCAAATTGATCTCCAGTCGCGAAAGATCGACGCGTTCCTGGACGAGGACGCGGACCCGGAGGACCAGGCCGAGGAAACGCCTTCTGGGTGTGAGGGCGACAGCAGCGTGGCATACGTCCTCGATGGTCAGCAGCGGCTCACGGCAATTGTGCGCGTCTTCCTGGACGCGTCCAAGAAGAGGAACTACTACTTCGACTTGAAGGAAATCGCAACGGACTTCGATAGAGAGAGCACCGCGTGGATGGTCACGCGCAGCCGCGGCAAGAGCAACCCTGAACGGAAAGACTCCAACAGGTTCCTCCGTTGCGACGTCGTCCTCGACCAGAAGAAGAGCCAAATCTATGTCCAGGAGTACGTCGAAGACTCCAACGACTTCCCTAATCTCGACAAGCCAGGCAAGCGCGAGACAAGCGCGAAGATCAACCAAGTATTTGAAACTATCCGAAACTACGAGGTCCCGATCGTTGTGCTGGACTCGTCGCAACCGCTTGAGTCCATCTGCCGCGTCTTCGAGACTATTAACTCAACCGGCACAAGGTTGACCACCTTCGATTTGGCGGTCGCCAAGTACTTCAAGAGCATCGACCTGCGCGCGCGGTGGGAGGAGTCGGTCGCACAGTACCAGATCCTGCACGATTTTGACGTCGATGGCGAACGGGTGATGCAGATACTGGCCTTGGTTCACGCACACGAGAACGAGAGATATGCGGAGGCGACCAGGGGGACGATTCTGAGTCTTCCGGTTGACAACATCGCTAGAAGATGGAACGACTGCGCATGTGCGCTCGCGGAAGCGTACCAATGGGCGGTCGAGAACGGAGCCACCCCAGCGACCCTCCCCAACCCTCCGCTACTCGTTTCGCTCGGTGCCTTCTTCCTCTGTTTTCCGCGCGAGAAAAGGGATCGTGTTACGGGCTTTGAGCCTAAGCTGAAGCGGTGGTATTTCAGCAAGTCGTTTCAGACGGGCATGCGCCAGCATTACCGAGTCGCACAGGACTTCATGAGCCTCGCCGACCATTTCGGTAAGGGCGACCGGAAGCTGAACGAACCCTTTGTTTACCTGGACGAAAGCGTCTTGAAGGCGATAAGGATGCCGTCCGATACCCGCTATCGGGCGCTAATGTGCGTTTTGGCGCTGAAGGCGCGCACGGACCTCCTAACTGGGGCACCTCTTCGCCATCTGGCGCCGGGATCTGTTTCTGGCAAGTACAACGAGATTGAAGACCACCACTTCTTCCCGCTGGCGCGCCTTCGGAAGAAGAAGGAACTCACGCGCTACAAGGACTCAATCCTGAACCGCGTATTGGTGAACAAGAGTACGAACCGGTCCTTCCTTGACAAGGAGCCCTCGGTGTACATGGCTGAACTGTTTAGCAAGGCCGAGCGGGACGGGACCCTACAGCAGCTCCGCCAGCGCTTGTTTGACCACGCGCTGCCGGTCCCGGAGGGCCAGGGCGAGCCGGCGATCCAGGATACGTACGGGATGGAGTCCTTCCTCCCATTCCTCGAAAAAAGGGCGAAGCTGGTACTGCAACAGGTCAGGGAGATTATTGGCGACCTGCTGCATGAAAAAGAACCCGAAGGCGAAGATGATAACGAGGACTAGCGATCCGCGGGAGCGAGCATCTTTGCCAACCCGACGTAAACGTCGGGCCTGCTACCGCCTACGGCGGGAAGGGTCGTGAACGACCCTGTTTGCTGCCCTCCAACGCTTGCCAGAGAAAGGAAAAGGTGACAGCCACCAAATCCCGGGACGATAGGCAAGTGGGCCAGAGGCGAACCATCCCATTTTATCCAAATTTTGCGACTGCACCCTTGTTGCACCCTTTCGTCGCCCTGGCCATCGAGCCCGGCACGGCCACGAGGGACAAAGCTATTGCTCGGCCGTAGCTACCCAATCGGACGGCACGATCGTAGCGACCGGTGGCGGCCAATACTCTCCGCGGCTGCGTCGCTTCGGCCCGGAAGGGCAGGCCCTGCCCGGCCCCGCCGGCACCAGCATCACGGCCGATGCGGACTACCGGGGAACGATGTGTCTACCTTCTGGAGCTCTCCGAGCGGGTGCTCACAAATAAGGGTTCGCGCGGGATAACCCATCGCCCGATAAAGTTGGAACTGGGCGCGGTTGTAGCCGCTGACGGCGGCGAAGTAACTGTCGTAGGCCCGATTCAACTGCTGTAGCGCGGCCACGGCTTCCTGGGGCCGGTTGATCAGTTGCAGCAGTTCCCCGGGGCCTTGGGTCTGGCGCAGGCCTTTGCGGGTGCCGGTGAGGGCAATATTCGCTGCTCGGACGCCGGCCTCTGCCTTGCCGATCTCGACCGCCGCGGCTGCAAGCTGGGCATGGGCCCGGACCACTTCCTCGGCCACCCGATCCTGCGTATCGAACAGTTCCAACAGCGCGCGCTGCTGCTGGGCGGTCCTTTGCCGAACCAATGCCCTGTTGCCGGCGCCCAGGTTATCGAGGGTCCAGACCACCGCCAATTCTGCATCGAAGCGGCCGCCGCCAAGATACGGCTCGTCGTTGGGGCTGCCGCCGAACACCGCGCCGTTGAAAGGCCCACCGGGGGCGCTGCCGCCCTGAAGCACCACGCTGGGAACCAGCGGGCGAACTCGTTCCTGCCGCAGCAACTCCAAAGTCTCCCGAACCAAGGCCCTGTGTGATGCCAATTCAGGCCGGCTCATCAAGCCGACGGGAATCAAGTCATCGACCGCCCGCCCCGCCGGGATGAGCGTAACCTCCAACTGCGGGGGCTCGATGGGCACGACCACGGCGCTGGGGTTCAAGCGGAGCACTCGATTGAGCCGCGCGCTGCTGGTTCGCCAGGCCGCGCGCGAAGCCTCGACCTCCTGCTCCAAGTCGAGCAGCAAAGCACGAACGCGGTCTATTTCGATTTCGGGCACGAGCCCTCCGGCCAAGCCCTTGATCTGTTTTTCGAGGTCTTCCGCCTTGGCCGTCGCGTCGAGGTTGCCGGCCAGGCGGCCGCGGGCCTCTTGCACGTCGAAGTAAGCGGTTGCAACCGCAGCCAGGGCGTCATTACGCGCGGCCTCAAGATCAAACTCGCGCGCGGACAATTCTTGCCGAGCGGCCAAAGGCAGAAAAATGGCGTCCGCCACGCCAAAATTGAGCGTCGCACCTGCGCCGGCGGCCAAAGAACTCTTGCTCACCCTGATCACGTCGCCCTGGGTTGTCTGGTCGGCGCCGTCGTGACGGTAGTAGTCGAAGCCGATGTTGAAATCCGGCAGCCATAGGACATTGGCACGATCGAGCTGCGCGGCGGCCAGTTCGACGCTGTTCTGCGCAAAGGCGATGATGAGCGGCCGGGCACCGGACAGACACAACGCCGTGGCCAGATTGATCGGCAGGGGCCGGTCGGTCGCCGTCGGCGCGGCGAGTGGAACCGCCGGGGCCTGCGGGTTCTCGTTGAGCATTGAGGCGGCGAGAAATTGCCGCGGATCAGCTCGGGAAGCTACGGGCCGAGGAGCCGGAACGGCTTCCAGTAGCGGCTCGCGAAGTTCTGGGGGCTGAGGGGCAACATAGGGCTCAGGGGACGCATACGGCGAAGCAGCCACCACGGCAGCTTGGCCTAGTGCTAGCAGCACTGAGATGCGGATGACGAACATGGGCAATTGCGCCGGCTTGAAACTCAGTGCCATGATATACCTGCAATTGCCATCGATAGCGGCAGCGCCCGCCGCCTTCCCAAACCCAGGCGTGCGACCCTCCTGAACTTATCGACTGTATCAGTCGTATCGGTCATAATGGCACAGTGGCGAGAGACCGTCCTGACTGCCGCAAAATCTCTTCCTGCCTTACCCAGCATCATGCCAGCACTATGAATCTCACCGTTTTCGCCATGCGGCGACCCATCACGCTGGCTATGATATTAATTGCCCTTCTGGGGGGTGGCGCGCTGGCACTGAATCGGATGCGGGTGGACATCTTCCCGGCCATCAACGCCCCGCAGATCTACGTGCTCAATAATTACGCGGGAATGGACCCTAGTCAGATTGAGGGGATCATTACCAATGTTTATGAGTTGAACTTTCAGTATGTCGACGGACTCAAGGGGATCGAGTCCAAAAACATTCAGAACATGGTTCTGTTGAAACTGAGCTTCTATCCGGGGACGGATATGTCGGCCGCGATGTCTCAGGTGGTCAGCCTGGCGAACCGTGCCCGAGGGCAAATGCCCCCCAGCGTGCTGCCGCCGTTCGTGATGCGTTTCGATGCCGCGAACGTGCCGATTGGCTATCTGGTTCTTGAAAGCAAGAGGCGGCCGCTGGGGGAGTTGGCCGACCTGGGCATGCAACGGATTCGCCCCATGCTCATCGCCCAGTTGCCGGGCACGATCTCATTCGCGCCGTTTGGCAGCAACACCCGGGCGATCGTCATGACGGTCGATCCCGAC
>JBEKZQ010000309.1:0-12104 GCA_049509675.1 Thermoguttaceae bacterium
TTCGACATCTCCGCCTGGCCCATCGAACTGGTTGCTACCGGCGACTGTATCCGACTGGGCCGGCGCACGCTGCGGTTCATCGAAACGCCCATGGTGCATTGGCCCGAGTCGATGTTCACCTATATTACCGAAGACAAGCTGCTGTTTTCGATGGATGCCTTCGGCCAGCACTACGCCAGCTCGCAGCGGTTCGACGACGAGTTGCCGCTGGAGGCGATTCTCTTGGAGGCCAAGACCTATTACGCCAACATCATCATGCCTTACGGCAAAGCCGTGGCGGCCTGCATTGCCAAGACCGCCGGCCTGGAGATCGACGTGATCGCGCCCAGCCACGGCGCGATCTGGCGGACTGGCGTGGCGAAGATCCTGGCGGCCTATCACGACTGGGTAGCCTATCGACCCAAGGCCAAGGTGCTGGTGCTGTACGACTCGATGTGGGAAAGCACCGCGCGCATGGCGCAGGCGATCGCCGAGGGGGTCGCCCAACAGCCCGGGGTCGAGATGCAGCAGCTTCCCCTGCGCGGGACCAGCCTGACGCGGATCGCGGCCGAGGTGCTCGACGCGGCCGCGGTGGCCTTCGGCTCCGCCACGCTCAATCGCGGCATGATGCCCGCCGCCGCCGCCGCACTGCATTACTTGCAGGGCCTGCGGCCGCTGGGCAAGGCCGGCCTGGCCTTTGGCTCCTACGGCTGGGGCGGCGGCGGCGTGGAGGCCATCGAAGCGGGCCTGAAAGCCATGCCCTGGGACGTGATCGGCCCGCCGCTGAAGGCCCAGTATCGGCCTACCGCCGAGATCCTCCGGCAGTGTCGCGCCGCCGGCAAGCAGTTGGCCGAAAAGGCCAGCGCGCTGGCTGGAGTTAGGAGTATCAATGGGATTGCCGGGCTAGTGTCACCTTATGGCTGATGAATTTCAGTTTGGCAATTCTTTGACGCCGTAGAGATTGAAAATCAGTTCGTCGATGCGGTGCTCGTGGTTCTCCACGTCCCCTTCCAAGGTGCGTCGTTCGCGGTCGGAGAGTTTGGCGTCGCGGAGCTTGGTTTTGCCGTCCATGATCGCGCGGACCGATTCGACGATGCGCTCGGCAAGTCTCTTCTCGTCGGCGGTTTCGGGAAGTTTGATGGGAAGGTTCTTAATGAAGCGAATTTCGCAGTTCAAATAACCACCCCGGTATGGCGTACCGTTTTGACGAATCCAATCGTCCGCAAACTTGCTGTTGAGAATTCCCATTAAGAGCGCCGATGAAATGCGGGGGGATGGCAAAATCGCAACGCCCCCTGCTGCGCCGCCGGAGAAGACAAATTCACCCGACGCATCCCAACACATTTGCGGATGCTCGCAAATGTCCGGGTTCATGATTTTGGGCTGTGATAGCGGCTCGAAATTCTGTGGCCGTGAATACCGATAGAATTTGTCTCCGTCCCAGCGTCCATCCTCACGTTTCGCCAGTTCCCCGCGAAGGGGCACCAAGTAGCCGCGCCAGAGCTTTGGAAACGCCACCTCCATCTCCTTGGGATTCAATAATCGCCATGTTCCTTCTTTGCGCGTGTACGGAAAAACAAGGCGAAGCGCCGTTGGAAGGACACAATATGCCTTCATATGTTCACTTTTTACGAGCGGTCGCAGCGAGGCAGCCTCGACTTCGTGCGTGTTTCCAGTTGCCTCAGATCGAACAATCGCGCTCTTATCATGCGCCTCAATGAGTTCAACGACAAAGACCTTGTCCGCTCCGGTCTTGAAACCTTGAGCCAAGCGAGCGAACGAGCTTAGCGGCTTCGCATCAATTTCACGGGCAGCGTCGGCGAACTGAAAAGGAGATGATCCACGGGGTGGTTGGCGTGCCTTGCGGCGCGACACCCCGGCGACCGTTTTCCGGCGGTCTGCGTCAATTAGCGAACACTGAGCCACACCATCGTGCAAGTCGTCGAACCTTGCATAGTCGAGCATTTCTGGACCTGGTGATTTGCCACAAACATGAATCGCCGTATACGTTGTCGCACCTTGAAAGACCTGCTGGTGAGCAAAATCGATTATGCTCCGCAAATGTTTTCCGTCAGCGATGATCTTTCGGAGTCCTTCGCCGTACCTGGCCTGCCAGAACTTGTGGGGCATGATGAATCCTAGTAGTCCGTCGGGGGCCAGGAGTTCCAGGCAGCGCTCAACGAAGACAACGTAGATATCGTAGTTGCCCTTGGCGGCCGACTTGAAACGCCACTTGTAGAATGCGCACTCGTCGGCGGCCCACTGGTTCAGTTCTTGCACACGGATATACGGCGGGTTGCCAATAATGCAATCGAAGCCCTTCCGACCGTGGTTTTGCTCGGCCTCGGAATCGAGAAACCAGCCGAAGCCCCGCGTGCGGCTCTCCCAATCGAAACGATTCATGCGGAAGCGGACGTCATCGTCCGCCGGGAACAGTCCGCCGCGGGTGGCGATCACCCAGCGATCGAAATCGGCCGAGTTGATCAGCGAATTGCCGCAGAGGATATTATTGTCCAAGGACGGCAGCAGTTCGTTCTCGAGCCAATCGCGCTGCCAGTTGGGCGGCAACTTGCCTTCGAGCATTTTCAGGTACAGCGACATGACCGTCACTTCGACGGCCTGCTGGTCGATATCGACGCCATGCAGGCAGTTGGTCAGCAGGGATGCCTTGAAATCCGGGGCAAGCTGCCATTGGCCCTTTTTGTCTTTGAAGGCAATGGCCCTGGTTTTTTTTCTCGTTTTGGGGGCGGCGGGCGCACGCGCGAACGAGGGATTCTTGGCAATGGCCGTCAAGCAATGGTCGATAAGGTACTGAAATGTTGCCACAAGGAATGAGCCCGACCCGCAAGCCGGGTCGAGTATTTTCACGTCGAGCACGTCGCTCGGCGAACGACCGGCGATTTGCGGCCCGACGACGCGGCGGATAATAGTATCGACGACGAAGCGGGGCGTGTAGTAGACGCCGCTGGCATGGCGGACCTCCGGCTTTTGCTCGACATCAGCCTCGCCATGCTTAACAACCACAATATTGCCGAGGAATTTTTCGTAGACAATGCCCAGGATGTCGTCGCCAATGGCCGAAAAATCCCACGGGCCGTCGGGCGGGTAAAGCGTGCGGATGAAGTCGGCGAGGATGTCGTCAGAAACAGCCAGCGACTCCGAAAAATGATATTTGTAGAGGTATCCGTTGTATTCGCGGTCGAGTTCGCGGAACTCGGCGCAGAGTGCCGGGTAGAACTCGCCCCCCTCCGCGCTTATGCGGTCGAGCATTTTTTTCAGCGAGCCATATTCGCGAATTCCGCGGTCCTCACAGACGCGCATGAAAACCAGGCGGTCAATCAATCGCTGCACCGCTTCCGTAAGCCTCGCCGCGCCATGGAGCGTATCGGCTTCGGGAAAATCTTTCTTGTTGTCGTGATATATTGCGCGGGCGAGGTGCTTGCGATAGGTTTCCAAGTAGCCTAGAAAGACTTTGTCGACGGGCTCGTCGCCGCGTAGCTCAAACAGCATGCGATCGACGGTGCGCAGCCGGCGGTTGGGCGATATCTTGCGGATTCTGGCGCGGAGCTTTTCCAGCGAACCATCGGCGACGGCAGCGCGACCGAACGTGGCAAGTAATTCGTGCCATTTCGCCGGATAGTCTTGAAAGTCGATCGCGAACTCTCGAACCAGACCGCGCTGGGGTTCGTTGAGTATTGGCTTGAGCGTCGTGTCGTAAACTCGGAACTTCTCGAAGTCGGTGAGCACAGCGAATGGAATGGCGGCGCTCCAGGCGTACCGCTTGGCCTGGAAGATGGCCCTCTTGTCCGTATCAATGTCGACGGCCGGCTTCTTGGCTTCGACGATGAAACGGGGAAAACCGTTGACGCGAAAGAGGTAGTCCGGCTCGCGAGACCGCAAGCCGTCATCCTCCGCGGAATCCATGGAAGGTTCGACCATCACCTCGACATCCTGCGGGGCGAGCTGATCCTCGTTGGAAACGTCCCAGCCGAGCAGTTTCCAGAATGGGTCGATGTAGTGCAGCCGGACTTGCGACTCCTTGTACTGGGGCGCTTTGAGTTGGCGGATGTTCTCGCCAAATCCCTGCACGAGCGTCTTGATGGTCATGGCTACCCGCGATTCTGAAGAATGGCGCAGTCGATTCGGAGAGAGCGGGGTCAAACTTGTAATCCGTAGTCTACGGCAATCGAAGAACGCGGAAAAGGGGCCACCGGCGTCGCTTCGACTTCACGACTTTGGCGGGGTCGAACAGCAGGGGACCTGTCGGGACGCGTACCAGGCGCGTACCAGGGGGGCGTACCAGGGGTCGGGAGTCTTTTCTATTGCGGACGGGTTCAGGGGGTCTGGAGCCGGAAAATGCGATTTTGCCATTTCACGAAACAAAGACTTCCGACCCCTGGTACGGACTGCCAGGCGATGACCAAACCTATTGGGCTGCAGGCGGCATTCGGATGTCAAGGCGAGGTGTGCCTCCCCGGAGAACCCTTTGGACGTACAATAGAGGCGTCCCACGCACTGGCGTAGCCAGCGGCACACGGCGTAGCCAGTGGCACACGGCGTAGCCAGCGGCACACGGCGTAGCCAGCGGCACACGGCGTAGCCAGCGGCACACGGCGTAGCCAGCGGCACACGGCGTAGCCAGCGGCACACGGCGTAGCCAGCGGCACACGCAAGATCGTCATCCCTATTCGCCAGCCAGCCCCGCTTCGCGTACAGACGCGCGTGGCGATCTGGGGTGTGCTTCTACTTACGATAGTGGTGGTCGCCGCCGCCGAGCCAGCGACCGGCCCGCCGAAGACGATCGCCGATCTGAAGGCGTTGGAGCAGCGGATCCGGAGGACTGTCGCGCAGGTTTCGGCCAGCGTGGTAGCCGTCTCCGGCGGGAGCGGAGTGGTGATCAGCGAGGACGGCTACCTACTCACGGTGGCGCACGTTGACCAACGAGCCGGCCGGCCGCTGGTGGTCGTGTTCCCCGATGGGCGGAGGGCCAAGGCGGTCACGCTCGGCAACGATTTTGGAGCGGACGCCGGCATGGCCAAGATTTCCGATCCGGGGCCGTGGCCCCACGCCCAAATGGCCAGTTCCGGCGATTTGAGGCCCGGGCAGTGGTGCCTGACGCTCGGCTACCCCATCACCTTCGAGCCCGGCAGGGCCCCGGTGGTTCGGATTGGGCGGGTGCTGGCCAACGAGAAGACGGTAATCATTACCGATTGCACCATCATGGGCGGCGATTCCGGTGCGCCGTTGTTCGACCTGGACGGAAAGGTCGTGGCGATCGGCACCAAGTGCGACAACTCGGTGGCCCACAACCTGCACGTGCCGTTGGACCGATACACGGCCGTTTGGAAGCGGTTGGCCGCCAGCGAAGATTTCGACAGCCTAGCCCCCAAGCCAGTCCTGGGGGTGGCCGCCGCCGAGGGCGCCAAGGATGTCCGACTCGGCACGGTCGATCGGGGCAGCGGGGCGGAACTGGCGGGGATCAAGCCGGGCGACCTGCTCCTGAAGGTGGACGGCAAGGAGATCCACAAGTTCGACGACGTGTCGCCCATCGTCCAGCGGCACAAGCCGGGCGACAAAGTGGAAGTTGTGCTCCGTCGCGGGAAGGACACGCTCAAACTCCAGGTGACCCTGGGCCAATCGAACGCGGGAGACAGCCCATGAGCGCCAATCGCCGCACGATCCTGCTCGCCTTGGCCTGCTGCGCCTTGTGTGTTTGCCAACACGTATCGACCGGCCAGGAGCCGGCGGCACGACGCGGGCCGCGCGATCGCGGCCGCTGGTATCGAACTGTTCCCAACGGGAAGAACGAACCGGCCGTCAAGTCGGCGTTTCAGGGGGCCGTTGCGGCCGCCTCCTCGGCAACGGTCCGCATCCGCGTCGATGGCCAGGACGCCGCATTGGGGGCCGTCGTCGCGTCCGACGGCTATCTTGTCAGCAAGGCCAGCCTGCTGCACGGCAAAATCTCGTGCCGCTTCAAAGACGGCACGGAAACAGAAGCGAAGATCGTGGGCCAGGACGATGACCACGATCTGGCCTTGCTCCGCGTGGATGCCGCCAACTTGCCGACCATTACCTGGCGGGAGGGCAGCCCACCGCCGCCCGGCAGCCTGGTCGCGACCAGCGGGCCCAACGACGAGCCGCTGGCCCTGGGCGTGGTCAGCACCGAACTGCGGCCGGTTCCCGGCCCAAGGAGTTCGCCGCCCCGGCCCAAGGCATGGCTGGGCATTGGACTTCGCGGCGGCCAGTCGGGTCCCGTCGTCGAGAGCACCGACGGCGACAGCCCCGCGGCAAAAGCCGGAATCCACGTCGGCGATGCGATCCGGAAGATTGACGGCGTCGCCATGAGTTCGGCCGACCAGGTCGTCTCGACGGTCAGCAACCACGCGCCGGATCAGACGATCAAGTTGCTCGTGCATCGCGAGGACCGTGACGTTGAGATTTCCGTTACGCTGGTGAAACCCCGCCGTTTCCGCGCGCCGCAGGACCAATGGGGCGGCGGGCCGTTCAGCGAACGGAGGTGGGGTTTCGCCGCCGTCTTGCCCCACGACACGCCCCTGCACCCCAACGACTGCGGCGGGCCGCTGTTGGATACCGACGGCCGCGCCGTGGGCATCAACATCGCCCGCGCGCTGCGGGTCACCACCTATGCTTTGCCCGCCCACGACGTGCGGGAGATCGTCAGCCGGTTGCGGCAAAAGTCGCAGGCGCCGACAAAACAGTGATGGGAGTCTGAGGTTCCCTCTCCTTCCGGGAGAGGGCCAGGGTGAGCGCCATCGGCCGCGAGCAAGCCAAGAACAAAGACTCGCGACCCATTTGCCGCTTCTTGCGTGTTTAGCGACCGATCTCGATCCCTTGCGACGATACGATTTACGCACCACGTTCTTGCATCGCGTCCGCAATCGCGCCAGGATCCTTGCCCGATTGCGGCAAAACCTGCAACGTCCGGTGTGGAGCGTTCAGGCTCTCCAGTGGAGGCTTGAAGGTTTTATTGGCATCAAACCGCTCGCGGATCGCTTGATAAGGGACGTTGGCAAGGAGGACGGCACGGTGGACGAGGCGATCTTGACCTTAGCCGACTTCTTGATCGTGCTACACGAGGTAAAATATGAGCCGGTTGATGGGGCGTTGCCAAAGGCGCAGTTTGGACGTGTGTACTATCCGTTTCTTCGGGAACTGGTGACCGGGCTGGACAAGCAACTCCGCGAGACGCGAGGGCGGATCGGCAAGGAGCTGCTTAACTTCTGGGATCGAGTGGTGGAACAATGTCGCAAGTAAATGTCCATGACCTTCCAAAGGAGCTGGTCCTCGGGAAACGCTGCAATGATCTGGTTCCCGTTGCTGACCAGAACCGGCAGCGGGTAGAAGTCGAGGAGATCCTGCAACGTTTCTTACAGCAGCCGGGAGTGGTCCTCGCAGACGAAGTCGGCATGGGCAAGACCTTCGTCGCGCTGGCTGTAGCCTTTTGTATCGCTACCGAGAGCCGCCGTGGACCGGTCATCGTAATGGTGCCGGCAAACCTGATCGACAAATGGGTGCAGGATCTGAAAACCTTCTGTGACCTTTATCTGGACAACCGGCAGCCCGTTTGCCGTTCCGAAGCATCTGCGAAACAGCTTCGTGAAGCATCGTCCGTTCGCTACGGAGTTGCCAGGCACAGCGTCGAACTGCTGAAGCTGCTGGACGACAGCTCCGGCATACGCTGCCACCTGATTTTTCTTGCCCAAGGCTTGATGGCACGCCAGCAAACCGACAAGTGGATTCGTCTGGCCTTGATCCGTGAGGCGCTCCGTCGTCATGGTCGCGGCGGAGCCGAACGGTTAATCATGGTTAAACGCCATATCCACCGCTTCATCGCAGAACTGCTCCGGGCAATCGGCGAACAGCGTGCCAGCGACTGGGGCGAAGAGCTGTGGGATAGTCTTCTGCATTCCGACCCACGCCAATGGAAGGATCTCTACAACGGCTCATTGCACAACGATGACGATCGTTTGACGGACGATCCCGTGCCAGAGGCCGTGCTCAAGACGCTACCCAATGTGGACGTCCGATTACTTGCAGAGAAACTGGAGCAGATGCCCCACGGCGAAGCGTCAGAAGCGAGGATTCGGAGCGCTTCCAGAACAGAGGATTTTCCCGTGTTGTTGCGCCCGGTGATCAGGTTCACCCGCCCCAATCCCTCTATCGTAAGTCCGCGAAATGCATGAAAACGCTCGATGGAAATGGTCCCGAACCTGAGCTTCATGGTCCGTCTCCTTTCATAACGTCGTGCGTTCTCGAAGGCAACCACAGCTTTTTTTCAGGTGGCTGCGGTGTGCGCATTTTATCAGGCCTAAGTACGTCTTGGAAGTGCGCCACACGTCCATCTCGGCGCAAGACCCCGGGGCTACTGGTCGCGGCTGACCACGAAGTCGGTCAACCCGCGGAGGGCCTCGCGGGCCGGACCGGGCGGCAACACCGCGAGTGCCTCGGCCGCCTGGCGTGCGTGCCAATAGGCCTTCTGGCGCGTATAGGCCAGGGCGTCCGAGCCGTCCCACCAGGGCCGCAAGGCCTCGCGGCGATGATTGTCGCTGCGCGAGAGCAACGCCAGCAATTCTCTGCGCTCCGGCAGCGGAACCTGTGCCAAGAGCCGAATCATGGGAAGGGTCGATTTCTGTTTCAGCAGGTCCGTGCCCAACGACTTGCCGACCTTGCTTTCATCGCCCAGCACGTCCAACAGGTCGTCGGCGATCTGGAACGCGACGCCCAACTCCAGACCGAAGCGCTCCAGGGCCTCGCACTGCGCCGGATCGCCGCCGGCATAGTGCGCACCCAGACGACAGCAACAGGCCGTCAGGGCGCCGGTCTTATCGGCGATGATTTCCAGGTACTCGGGCTCGGTCAACCCGTAGTTGCCGCGGCTGGCAGCTTGCCGTAATTCGCCTTCGCACATGACCCGACTGGCCCGAGCGAATGTCCGGCAGGCAAAGGCGTCGTCCAGGGAACTGATCATGCACAGCGACCGGGTGAACAGGTAATCGCCCAGCAGCACGCTCGTTTCGTTGTCCCATTGGGCGTTTACGGTCACCAGATGGCGGCGCATCATGGCTTCGTCCAGGACGTCGTCGTGGATCAGGGTGGCGGTATGGAACATCTCCATCGCGGTGGCCAGGATGAGGTGCGTCTGCTCGATCCGGCCGCAGGCAGAAGCGGAAAGCAACAGCAAGGCCGGCCGAAGGCGCTTACCGCCCAAACGAAAGCCGTGCTGCGCGAGCCGGTCGATGAACGGGTGCCGGCTGCGGAGTTCCTGGCAGAAGATCTGCTCGATCTGCTGCAACTGCCGGGCGATGGGAGCGTACAACTCCTGCAACGTTCCGGGAATCCGCGTCCCCTCTTCGGCCGCCTGTCTCATGAGCATTTTCCTGCTTGGAAGAAGACCGCAAATGCATCCGCGTCAGCCCGCACCGGACCGTTCCTGGTCGCCTGAGCCGTTATCGTGCGAACGGTTTATAAATGATCAGGTCCGTGCCCGACTGCGGCGGTCAGGATCATCTCAAACCGTGCGACGGTATAAAGGCCAGTGGCGCGGCAGGATAGCCAATAGAAATTCTAATCGGTCATCTCGGTTCGTCGAGAGGGGTGTATCTTGCGGAAGGGGGAAAAGGTCGAGAGTCGAGGGTCGAGAGTCGAGAGCCCAGGGCTCGGAGGTGTGTAAATTGCGAACAAACCTCACCGGAGATGCCGAACAAGGGAAGGAGCGGCGGGGATACCCAACTGAAAGCTGGTATTGTTATAGACTGTTGGGGTGGGCAGGAAGTCGCGACCGACGGGATGCCCGCCCGACGCCGCCCCGACCGGAGCGATCAGCGCCGCGCCGCCGTTGATTCTACTACGCCACGGTGGCCTGTACCATGCCCAAGGCGTGCCCGCAGGGCCTCAGCGGGCAGACGTTGTTGGCGGGGGACGTTGGCCGGAACAATGCTCTGCGGATCAACTCCTACGGAACCACCTGATGATACGCGTTAGCAGCGAGCCCGAGCCGCCAGTTATTTCACAACCAGGTGCCCCCTTATCCGATACATCGATTCCATGCGCCCCGGCGATGATTGTGCCGCAGTTGCCGCATTCCACTGAGTCCAGCTCCACTCCGGTCGGGGTTAAGATCTTGCTCTTGCAGTTGGGGCATATGAACATCATGGTACCACCCTCCGCCAACGTCCACTTGAGCTACCAGGATCGGTCGAGGGGGACAGTCCCATTTCGCGGCAAATGACTTGTTTCAATGGGCTGTGCCGTGGCCGCCGCGAAAATTGGAACGTTCCCTCAAAAAAAGATTATCCGTCGCGGGGGTCTAACCGCGACGGGTTGGGTTGGATCGGCGAATCGCAATCTTCGTCCCTGGCGGCCTGGCGGCCGGCAGGCAAGTAAGCTCTTAGACCAGCTCTTTCTTGGCGCCGATGAGCGTCCGCAGGCGTTCGGCGAGCAAGGCGGCGTCGAACGGCTTCTTGAACGTCTCGTTGATGCTCGAGCGGTCGAAACTGGTGGAACTGCCGTCGTCGGGCAACAAGGCGATCAGGATCACCTCCGCGAACTCGCTATTGCGGCGGAGGTTCTGGCAGATCTGCAGGGCCTCGGTGCGACCGATGGAAAAATCGACGATAATGCAGTCGGGGTGGAAGCTTTCGGCCTGGATCCCGGCGTCAAAACCGCTGGCGGCGACCGCCACTTTGAACGACCGTTCCTGCGGCAGTTCCCGTTTGAGGTTCTCGATCAAGACCTGGTCCTGGGCCACAATCAGCACCTTGGCCATGGCCTCGTCTTCCAAGTCTCCCAAGGGCATACCATGCTCTTTGAGGAACTTGATCAGGTATTCCCGGGGGATCCGCCGGTCTTGCGAACCGGGAATACGATAGCCCTTCAGGCGCCCCGAATCGAACCACTTGCTTACGGTGCGCGGGGCCACCTTACATATCTTGGCGACCTGACCTGTTGTGAAGACCTTCATCGCAGGCTCTCCGATATTTCTCGCGTTGTTTTGAGTTGCGTTTCGCCAGTGATCCATCATCACTCACGCGAAACTTTCATCGCCCCTTGCCGCGAAGCTCTTGGCTGTCTGTCGCTCCGTCTTGCCGGCCGCACGGCGGCTGGCAGCTCCGCAAGCATCTGGGTCGGGGCCATCCGTAATTCGCTTTGTTCTTGGCAGTGGCTCAGCTCCCTCTGACCCGCGCCGTACTGATTACATCGGCATCCTTGGCATTCGGAAGCCAGAGAAAATCCGTAAAATAGGGAAGCCGCGGTCCAACCACCCCATCACGAAAGTCTCCAACTCCTTACACAGTCGTCCGGCGAACTACAGCTGGTAGGGGCGAGACAAGCAGACCAATCCGCCCTGGAGAGTCTCGGTCAAAGGCGGACAGTCAAGGCATGGCCTTTATACGCTGCGCGGTCTGGCAATGGCACGCACCCTAGCCCAAGGCGAAGGTCCGTGGCACCGCTGGATCGTTTGCGGTATATGGCAGGTTCCCCCCTGCGGTCCGCCCTACGCCATCGCC
The DNA here is from genome assembly GCA_049509675.1 of Thermoguttaceae bacterium. Lineage (GTDB taxonomy): Bacteria > Planctomycetota > Planctomycetia > Pirellulales > Thermoguttaceae > JBEKZQ01. The sequence continues at coordinate 11,508 of JBEKZQ010000309.1, forward strand.
AGGCACTGCCCGCGATGCTTGCGTAGAGCAAACCATCCGTTGAATAACTTCGCCCGGTATTGGGGTAGGACTTTAGAAACTTTCTCCAGTCGTAGCGGATGTATGGGAATTGCGGATCGCAGGTTTCGCGGCCAACTCGCGCCAAACCAAACCTTTTGCCTGCGAATCCAGGCAAATACTCAGCGTCAGTCGGACCGCCCGGCCGTGGTATTTCTGGAGATCCCACTGCATTGTCCGCACCCGGTACTGTTGGGCAGTCTCCGCGAAGTTGCCGCTGCCGCCCGCCTGACGCGCACGTCCGCTGGCAACCGCCGGCTTCCCCTTGGTCGGCGGTTCCGGCAAGGGCCCAAGTTCGGCGACCTGGTTGTCCTTGTACTCTTCTGCGGCAGGCGCCACTCGTGCGCCGTCCACGCACAACTCGATTACAGGCAATGGCGCATCTTTGAAATGAGCAAAGATCAGCTCCACAAGGTCGTTTGCCGTGCAAACCGGTGAAAGCGTGCGTTGGATTGTCAGTGGCTGGGCGCCCGCCGCGTAGATGGCCGGCAACCAGCACTCGTGCGCGCCGTCCCAGTAGGGTCCCACGCGCACTCGGCG
>JBEKZQ010000031.1:0-22003 GCA_049509675.1 Thermoguttaceae bacterium
AGCGGCGGTCGAGATTGCGCAAGCCGTGGAAGAACCGCTGACGCTCCTCCAGGTACTTGGTTTCGACGCTCTTGTGCGTAGCCATCGTGGGATCGCTCCTTGTCAGATTCTGCTGCGGTAAGGAAATCGCTGTTAATTGTCCTTGTGGTTCGCGGGCGTCACGCGCTGCTCGAAAGGCAGCGTCCTGCGCATGGCCATGTCCTCGTCGCGGAAAGGACGCTGCTTCTTGGCCGCGGCCTTCTGCAACTTGAGTTGCCGCTGGTTCTCGGCCGCAAAGCGATCGTCGGTGAGCGTGAAGAGGAAGGCCACCACCTGGTCGATCTCGTCCTCGCTGAGCGCCAGGGGCTCGATGCCGCCGTCGAGGAACGGATTGGCCTCGCCCCCTTTGTTGTAGTGATCCATTACGTCCCACAAGGTGTTCATCGATCCATCGTGCATGTAGGGGCCGGTGATCCCCACGTTCAGGATCTGGGGGGTGCGGAAGGAGCCGATCTCCGAGCGGTCATGGGTCACCATGAATCGTCCCAACTCGCTCAAGTCGCTGCCCACGGTCAGCGCGTCCAGCGTCTGTTCCGAGGCGCCGGCCCCCAAGGCACGCAGGGCCTTCTGCGCCAGGACCTCGAAATTCTGATGCCGGGCCGAAACGCCCACGTTATGGAAACGATTGTCGCTGCCCAACGGGTTGGAGGGATTCATTGGATGGCAGGCCACGCATCGCGCTTTGCCGTTGAAGAGTTCCCAGCCGGCGCGGGCCTGGGCCGAGATGGCCGCCCCATCGCCGTTGAGGAAGCGGCGCAGCGGGGAGTCGACGAAGATCAGCGTCCGCTCGAAGGCCGCGATGGCCCGGCCCACGTCCTGGTAATTCACCTTCCGCCCGTACGCTTTCCGGAAGCCCTCTTGATAGGCGGCGTCGTCACGAATGGCTTTCAGGGCGGCGGTTTCGTCGGGCATGCCCATCTCGACCGGATTGAGGATCGGCATCCTGGCCTGGTGGTCCAGGGTGGGCGAGCGACCGTCCCAGAACATCGTCTGCAGCAAGGCCGCGTTGAGCGTGGTCGGCGCGTTCCGTTTGCCAAGCTGTCCGTTGATTCCCTCCGAGACCGCCCGCTGATCGGTAAAGCCGCGCGTCACGTCATGGCACGTGGCGCAAGCCAGAGACCCATCCCGCGACAGGCGCGTGTCGAAATACAGCTTCCGCCCCAACGCCACGCGTGCGGGCGTCATCTTGTTATCCTCCGGGATGAACGCCGCCCAAACGACGGGATCGAAACCACGGGGCGGCTTCGTCACATCCGCCGGCAGCCGGAGTTTCTGTAGTTCCGCCAACTGGTATTCCATGCTGGCATCGCCATGTTTGCCGCGGGGGATCTGCGGCGATTGGCCCAACGCCACCAGCGACCACAGCAGGCTTGCGACCATCAGTCCGCTGCCCAAGCGGCGGAGCGCCCGCCTGTCGAACCCAACCATCCAGTGACTCATTGGTACGGCCCTCCGAAAGAACAACATGCCAACCCCTGCGCTGAGGCGGCGAAAGGGGACAGGTCCATGTTTTCGGCCAACGTCGATTGGCAAAACCGCGCCTTCTGGCCGAAAAATGGACCAGTCCCCGTGAACGGCTACCTTAGGATCGGCGAAGCAAAAATCGTACTCATCTCGCTCCGCGAGATGGAATCCATCATGCGGAGCGTCATGACTGCTTTCGAGAACAGCACAGTTATTTCGTCGCCGATCCTTTCCGCATCGACAACTCACGTTCCGCAGCAACCGCAGGAGGCCGCGCACGGGCAACACACCGTTACCGGAATCTGCCGGCACACCGTATGCGGCACGCACCGCGTTACCGTGTACGGAACCTGCTTGGCCACGTAGCGCGTGCAATTGATCGTCTGCTCGTATGTGACCGGCACGCAAACCGTATACGGAACGCGCTGGACGCGCTGTTCCGCAACCATGTGGCACACCTGGTAGGGAATCTCGCGCGTCTTTTGCTCGTACTCCATGTGGCAAACCTGGTAGGGAATGGCGCGCGTCTTCTGCTCGTATTCCATGTGGCACACCTGGTACGTGCGGGTCTCGACACGTTGCTCAGGAACCATGCGGCAGACGGTGCAGGGCACTTTTTGCACGTGGGTTTCGGGTACGTAACGGACGCATTGCACCTGCCGCTCGCATACTTCGGGAACCCAGTAACGGCATTGGCGGACGCAACCGCACGAGCAGCAGCAACCCGACGGCATGCACTCCTCGGTCCGCGTCTCCCAATGGCCGCCGCACACGCGCACCGTCTGCAGAGTCGTCACGGCCCGGGTGGTCGTGCAACAAACCTCGCGCTCGCGCGTTTCGGTCACCGGCCGGCAGACGGTATACGGAATCTGCTGGGTGCGAGTTTCCCACACCGGATGACATACGGTATAGCACTCGGTCCGCACGCGATTCTCCGTCACCGGATGGCAGACCGCGTAGCACTCGGTCCGCATCCGCGTTTCCCACACCGGCCGGCACACGGTGCAGGCACATTCGCGATAGCGGCACTCCTGAACGTATTTCGTACACTGGATGACCTTCGGCTCGCAAACCGGTTCGTAGCAGATGCGGACGCAGGTGACCTGCTGCTGCTCATAGACGGTCTCCATGCAGGTCTTCATGACCGTATAGGAGCAACCGCACTGGGGGGCACAACAACATTGCCGCCAACAGCGTCCGCCAGCCCCGCAATAACATGCCTCCGCAGTGGCGGCCGCCAGGGCCAATACAACAGCGACCGCAGCCGCCCGTCCCAACAGCCTTCTCATACGTCACCTCCTGGAAAAGTCTTGGATTGCTCGACGCCGATGATCCCCAACTTACCGCCATCTTATCGGCAACGTGCGTGAAAGCAAGCCTTGGCACAAGGCGCGGGACTAGGGGTCTGCCCATTTCGACATTACCGGTTGGGTGCCACTGCTGGCTTGCCCAGCAGTGCTGGAAACACGGTTGGACAAGCCAACCGTGGCGCCCGTAAACTCAAGTTGGACAGACCACTAGGGGTTTTCCCCACCCTCCCCGATGCGCAAGGAATTATGGGGAAGTTTCTGTCTGAGCGTGCCGGCCCGCCCAGGCCGTTTTTCTTGATGAGACATTTGGTGCGTTGCACTTGCGGCAGCCCGAACTGCTTGCTCGGTGTCTACGTTTTCTTGCCTGGGTCGGCCAGTGGGTTTTCGACGCGGACCGTGGCGTAAAGTTGGCCCGGGTTGAGATCCTCCGACCAGAGCACATGGCACCGCGCGTACTCGGCGGCCGCCAGGATGCCGGCGTCCCAATAGTCGATCTGGTAGCGGAACTGCAACTCCAACGCGCGGCGAATCAGCGCCGGCGTGCTCTCGACCACTTCGAGCGTTTCCAAGAGCAACAATTGCCGCACGATCGTGTCGGGATCCTGTCGGAGTTTGCCGCCGGCCACCACCGCATACTCCTGCATCACCTGGGTGGAGATTACGCCCGTGCCCTCACGCATCGTCGCGGTGATCAGATCGATGGCCCGGGCCTGTTTTTGGGCATCGCGGGCGTCGTTGGCGTAGATGATCAGATTGGTGTCGAGGAAGACCTTCTTCACCGCGAGGCGTCCTTCCCGCGGGCATCGGCCTGCCGGACATGGGCATCGCGGCGATCGAACACAAACTCTTCATCGGAGCGTCCGGCGCGGTTGTGGGCAAGCTTAGCGAACTCCTCGGCCGCCTGCTGCGGGTCGATCTGTCCGGTGAGTCGCCCCAGATAGTCCCGGATCAGTTGATTGACAGTCGTATTGCGGGCTTGGGCATACGCCCGAGCCTTGGCGACCAAGTCATCCTCGGCGGAGAGGGTGATGTTGACCATGGCGCAGCTTCCCAAAAATGGCGAAATCAAGATCTCGCGACCATAATAAGTGTACGCATAATACGCGCGAATGTCAATTCATCCAAACCTTCGGGTGGCGAATGGTCGGGAAACGCGTCTGTCCGGCCACTGTTCAGCGGCCGGGCCCTCCCGTCAGGAGAATTGCAGAGTTGCGACGCGAGACACGAGCCCGAAGCGCCAGCGAGGGAGAATTGCCGCAAATCCCTCGCTGGCGCGTTGGGCTAGTGTGCGGAATGGGCCTGTCCCGGAAGACCTCACGCACTTTGCAGTTCTCCTGGCGCTCCCCGTTGACATCCCCTCTGTTTGTGGGTAGCTTGGGTATTAGGAGGTTTGTACCTTCGACAGACCGGAACTCTGTCTTCCCCCCGCGACGAAACCATGTCCTGGCCGTTGGCGTCCCATTTCAGTGCCATGTTGCAGAACCCCCGGGTGGCGTTCCGCGATCCGCAACTGCAACGGGCGGCGATCGAGAAGAACGAACAGCACCAGCCGCGGCCCTGGGCCGGCGCCTTCGCCGTGGTCTACAAGGGGCTCGATCCGGACGGCAAGGGTCCCTTCGCCGTCCGCGTGTTCACCACCGAAACGCCGGAGCGCCGCGAACGCTACGATCTGATCAGCGCCTACTTGAAAGGCCGCAACCTCCGCTGCCTGGTCGGGTTCGACTATCGCGACCGCAGCATCCGTTCGGCCGGCGATGGCAAATGGTACCCGGTGATCATCATGGAATGGGTCAGCGGCGAGACGCTCTTCAAATGGGTCCGCGCCCGCTGCCAGGAAGGCAACGGCCATGCCATCGGCACGGTGGCCGAACGCTGGCTGGACGCCGTCAACGAGTTGGCCAAGTTCTCGATCGCGCACGGCGACTTGCAGCACGCGAACATCATGGTCACCGCCACCGGCGAGGTGAAGCTGGTCGATTACGACGGCATGTGCGTGCCGGCGCTGGTAGGCCGGCGGAACCTGGAAGTCGGCGTCGAGCCGTATCAGCATCCCGACCGAAACGCCCACACCCTGCTGTCGTTGGAGTTGGACCATTTCTCTTCGCTGATGATCTACACCGCGCTGCGGGCCTTGGCCTTGCAGCCGATGTTGTGGCTAAAGTACGTGGAGCAACAGGGGTACGACAAGCTGTTGTTTCGCCGCGAAGATTTTCAGAATCCGGGCAATTCGGCCCTGTATCGCGATTTGCTGGCCCTGGGCGACGTGGAGCTTGGCGACCTGGTCGAGCGGCTGTTCGGCCTCTGGCACGCGCGGATGGACCAGGTTCCCCCCTTGAGCCAGTTGGCCAGTTCCTTTGGCCGGGTCGAGCAGTTGCTGCGAGCCCAGCAATGGCACGCCGCGGTCGAGATGCTCAATCGGCGCGGACATTTCCGCGACGCCCCGGAGCATCTGAAGCCGTTGATCGGCGAGGCCTACCAGTACGTCTGCCGCGAAGAGGCCTGGCTGGCCTTTCAGCACGTCTCGGGCGAGTCGCGCGAGTTGGGCGAGTCGGGTGATCGAGCCCTGGTGCAGGCCTGGAATGAAAGCCTGTTTCGCGATTTTCCTCCCGCCGAGCAACAGCGCACGCGGGTCGCCGAGGCCCGGCAGCGGGTCACCATCGTCGATCGACTGAACCACCTGGCCCAGGAGATCGGCGGCAAGATGACGCTTTCGGGCGAAAAGAGACTGGTGGCCGCGGCGGCCGATCTGCCGCGTGGTTATGCCTATGCCTTGCGCGAGCGGGTCCGCCGGGCACGCCACTCGCTGAAGGCCTATCTCAGCTTGGAGCGCGCCTTGCGCACGCCGATCAGCGAGGAGGCCATCGTCGCCGCCTGGCACGCACTGGCGAGAATGAACGGACAGTCGCTGGTGGACCTGGACACCGGCGCGCGGATCGGCCTGGCCGAAGAACGCTTGCCCGCGCTCAAAACCCTGGCCGGGATCCCCGCCGATCTGCCCCCGCCCGAGCGCGACCGGCAATTGATCGCCGCCTGGCGGGAAGAACTGCTGAGCGACTGCCTGGAAGCGGAACCGTATCGCCCGGCCTATCGAGCAGCCCTGGCCCGAAAAAGAACCCTGCCGCAACTTCAGGCGGCCATCCAATCAGGCGACGACGTGGCGATCTTCAAGCAGGCCCGGGCCAAGTGCCTCAAGGACTACCCCTTGCCCGCCGAGTGGGACGCCGCGATTCATCAGGCCCGGGCGAATATCGCCCGGCTGCAACAGATGTGGGTAGCCCTGCGCGACGGTCAACAAGCGGCGTTCCAGGAAGCGGTCGACGTTCCCTTGTTGCGCCGTTACCAGAAGCGATTCGCGCCGCACCAGGCCGTGCTCAGCCAGTGGATCGAGGCCGAATTGCAGGCGGAAGGCCGGCTGGGCCTGGCGCCGCCGGAAGGGAACTCCGCGCTCGCTTACGCAGACGAGACGGAAGGCAATTACCGCGTCCGCTGGACCTGGCCCGACCCGCACCGCGCGGACTGTTGCCTGTTGGCGTTCTGTCCCCCCGAAACGGTTCTGGACGGCGACCCGGAAAAACTCGCAGTGCATCACCGGGCGCTCATTGGGCGAGACCAGTACGAGACGGCCGGCGGTAGTTGCTTGTTGACCGTGGAGCGCGCCTGGGAAGGCGACCAGGTGGTGCTGTGGGCCGTGGCCGATCCGGCGTTCCAAAAATTTTACAGCCGGCCCTTGGTGTTGGGTTGCGTCGAGCCGCGGCCAAGGTGGAAATGGAAAGGCTGGGGGCTGTTCGCCGCATCGCGCGAGGAACCGCCCGCTTCGGCCGAAAACGACGTGCCCAGCAGCGACGTCAAGTGAAAGTGAGGAGCCCACCGCATGTATCGAGCGCCTTACACCAAAGAGATCAGCCGCCAGAACAAGGCCTGTTTCCTGTTCTTGCTGGACCAGTCCTACTCGATGGAGGAACCCTTGGGGAATTCGCCCAACCGCAAGTGCGACGAGCTCGCGGCGGCCATCAACGGCTGGCTGCAGAACATGGCCATCCGGGCCAGCGGCGACCAGGGCATCAAGGACTGGATGGACATCGGCGTCTTCGGCTACCGCACCGATCAGCAGGCCAATCCGATCATCGAATCGGCCTTGCAGGGCCCGCTGGCCGGCAGGACACTGGTCTCGATTCCCGAGATCGGCGCCGCGCCGGTCCGCATCGATGCGCGCGTGCAATACATCCCGGACGAAGAGACGGGCGAAATGATCCAGGTCCCCTGCGAAGTGCCGGTGTGGGTCGATCCGCGCTGCGAAGGCGGTACGCCCATGTGCCACATGCTATACACGGCCCACCAGATCCTGACGGATTGGATCGCCCAGCATCCGCATAGTTTCCCGCCCATCGTGGTCCATATCAGCGACGGCGAGTCGCAGGACGGCAACCCGATCCCCTACGCCGAGGCGATCAAGGCCCTGGCCACCGAGGACGGCAACGTGTTGTTGTTCAATTGCCACCTGTCGATGACCGCCGCCGACCCGTTCATGTTTCCCGCCACCGACCAGGGGCTGCCCGACGAGCTGGCCCGGGCCCTGTTCCACATGTCGAGCGTGCTGCCCGAACCGTTCTATCGCCACGCGGTGATGGAGGGTTTTCCCTTGCAGCCCAGCGCCCGCGGCATGGCGTTCAATGCCGACATGGTTTGCTTGATCCAGTTCTTGAACATGGGCACGCAAGCGGCGCCCGGGCTGCGATAACAAGGTAGTAGGCACCGGGCGCCGTGCGCAGCATGGTCGGTGTGCCGTAACTAGCGGGCGCTACACGGAGTGTGCCTGCTACGATTTTGCAGTATACTCCCAAGCGACGAGGGGATGCCCACCATGCGATTCCAATCGCGCGTGTTCACGCTGGCCAAGGATCCCGAGCAGCCGCGGGAGTATCAGGATGCGTCGCAGACGGATGCCGAGCACGGCATCGCCGTCATTGCCGACGGCGTTTCCTCGGCCATTTTTTCGGCCCAATGGGCCGCCTTGTTGACCGAGGCGGTCGCGGCCGACCCGCCCAACCCGCGCGACCCGGCGGCCTTTGGCCAGTGGCTTTGCCGCCAGCGGGCGGCCTGGGCCGGGCGGATCGACACCAGCGACCTGGCCTGGTTTCAGCGGGCGAAACTGCCCGCCGGCGCGTTTTCCACCCTCTTGTGGATCCGCCTTCTCACGGCCGATCCCCAACCGGCAGGCAATTACGGCGGTTATCGCTTGCAAGGCTTCGCCATCGGCGATAGCTGCCTGTTCCAGGTGCGCGGCGGCGAGTTGGTCCGCACCTTCCCCATCCAGGCCGCAGAAGAGTTCCAGGCCGACCCGATCGTGTTGGGCAGCGTCGATCTGGGCCGCGACCACCTCGCCGAGTTCGCCGCGCTGGACGAGCACTGTTTCCCCGACGACCGCCTCGTGTTGTGTACCGACGCCTTGGCGGAATGGGCCCTGCACTGCTACCAGTCGGGCCACGCCCCCGACTGGGACTCTTGCTGGGACAGCACCGAGGAACAGTGGCAGGCCGAGATCACCGAGCTGCGGCAACAGCGGCACATGCGCTACGACGACACCACGATGGTCCTGCTGCGGGTGGTGCCCGAAGGCGTGGAAGCGGCCCACGCACCGCCGCCGCTGCCCGGGCGAGAAGCCGCGGCCGCGCCCGAGTCGGACAATCTGTCCTGGCTGGCCGACGCCGCCGCCGGCCCCTCGGTCTCCGAGCAGATTGCCGAGCGATTCGATCGCACTTCCGAGCAGATCGTTGAGGGCATGAAGAAGCTCAAAGAGAAGGCCCTGGAGAAGTATTGGGAGAAGTTCGGCAAGAACAAGAAGCGGAAGAAGTAGGATGAAGGTGTTTCCATGCGCGTCTGGCAATGGATCGTGCTGAGTGCGGCCCTGATTGGCCCTGCCGCGGCGCCCGTGGCCGCAGCCGAGTCGTCTCCGGCCGAAACGAACCGGCTGCTGGCCAAGTTCCGCGCGGCGGCGAAAGATCCGGACCGCCGGGCCGAGCTCGTCGGCCAGGCCATTCAGTCGGGCCCCGTGGCGCTTTCCGCGCTGTTTAGCGTGGTTTCCCGCGAAATGGCCCCCGAACTGAAACGCTACACGGCAAAGCTCTATCAGAAGGCCGGACCCCTGGCCCGCAAGAAACTGGCCAAGGCGCCGATGACCGAGCTGGCCCGACTTCGCCTCACGGTGTTGGCTTTGCAGCAGTCGGCGGAGTTCAGCCACGAGTTGATCGCGGCCAAGGGCACCCCGGCCTTGAAGCAGTTGGAGGAGATGTGCGTGATCGATCGCCGCGACTTGCTCGACCAGACGCCGGGGCTCAAGGACGATCGCCGGAAGCTCTTTGCGCAAGGGCGGCTGTGGGAGCGCTGCGCCGTGGCCCTGTACGAGCGCTTGCCGGACGACCAGAACAAACCCAAGGAGCCGCCCAGCTTCGAGAACTTCTTGCAAGGAGAGGAGGCGCTGGCGGCCGGCCTGGCCACGCCCATGGACCCCGTGACGCGCGGCGTCTTGGCCGCCAACGCCCGGCTGGCGACGCAACTGGACCCCGAGGAGGCCAAAACCATTCTGGCCCTGAACCTGACGCGGAATCTGCTGGGGCTCTCGGCCGTGGCCATCGATCTGAAACTCTGCGCCGCGGCCCGCGACCACTCGGCCGACATGCAGAAACTGAATTTCTTCGCCCACGAGTCGCCCGTGGAAGGCAAGCGCTCGCCTTGGGACCGGGCCAAGCGGTTCGGCGCCAGCGCATCGGCCGAGAACATCGCCTTGGGCTGTCACGACGGCAAGCACGCCAACCAGATGTGGTTCGAGAGCCCCGGTCATCACCGCAACATGCTGGCCCGGCACGCCCGGGTCGGCGTCGGCCGTGCCGGCGTCCATTACACGGAGATGTTCGGCGATTAGCGGGGTGATTCAAAATCGCGGGGTATGATTCCCGTGCAAATCGATCGAATTGGGTGCCACTGGCTTTGCCAGTGTTCGTCGCCTGACAAGCACCCCGTGGCACGCGAGCGCGACTGCCCATTCTACCCCGCAAAACATTGGAACCTCGCCCCGCCCAAAGCACTGGCAAAGCCAGTGGCACACTGCGGGCGGGCAAGAAAACGCTTGCAACTCGCACAATCCTGGCTATGCTGGGAGGAATTACCGTGGCCATCACTTTTTCACCAGGAGAATCAGTCATGCGAACGCTAAATTCACTCGTGGGCGGTTTGCGGCACAATCGCTGGACGCCGGGCATCCTCTTGCTGGCCTTTGTCGGGGTGGTCGTGTCGGCCTGCGGCGTCGAATACGAGAGCGGCATCCGTTGGAAAGAGCCCAAGGTGATCGAGCCCGGTCTGCTGGGCGGCCCGCCCTCGGACGCCGTGGTGCTCTTCGACGGCAAGGACATGTCGGCCTGGAAGGACGCCCAGGCCTGGCGCGTGGAGAAGGACTACGTCATCTCGGGCGGTCACGACATCCAGACCAAGCAGGCCTTCGGCGATTGCCAACTCCACGTGGAATGGGCCACGCCGGCCAAGGTCGAGGGCAGCGGCCAGGGACGCGGCAACAGCGGCGTCTTCCTCATGAGCACCTACGAACTGCAGGTCCTCGACTCGTACAAGAACCCCACCTACTATGACGGCCAGGCGGCCTCGATCTACAAGCAGCATCCGCCCATGGTCAACGCCTGCCGCAAGCCGGGCGAGTGGCAGAGCTACGACATCCTCTTCACCGCCCCGCATTTCGACGCCCAGGGCAAGCTCACCAAGCCGGCCTACGAGACCGTCCTGCACAACGGCGTGGTGGTGCAGAACCATTTCGAGATTCTGGGCGCAACCTCCTGGGACCAGAAGCCGCGCTACACGGCGCATCCCGCCAAGATGCCCGTCTCGTTGCAGTTCCACGGCAACCCGGTGCGCTTCCGCAACATCTGGATTCGCGAAATGTGCGAGCCGCAGTTGTAACGGCCCTCACGGCGTGCGGCTGGTGATTTCAATCAGGTGATAGCCGAACCGCGTCTTGATCGGGCCGTGGACCTTGCCCAATTCCTTGTGAAAGACGACCTTGTCGAACTCGGAGACCATCTGGCCCGGGCGGAACTCACCCAGGTCGCCGCCCTGTCTGCTGGAGGGGCACAGCGAGTGTTCGCGGGCGACTTTGGCAAAGTCGGCCCCGCCGTCGATCTCGGCCTTGAGTTGGTCGCAGATATCGCGGCTCTCCACGAGGATGTGCCGAGCACGCGCTTTGGCCATTGTCCGTTCTCCCAGTCGCTGTTCAGGTGATCATGCCGAGCCCACAGGCATTGGGCGCCACTGCTGGCTCGCGCGAGCAGTGCCGAAAGCACGGTTGGGCAAGCCAACCGTGGCACCGCAAACGCAGAAGTATACCGTATGTCGGGGAAACTACAAGCCGCCCGCACGGCGCGCTCACCGGCCGCGCCGGTTCATAAGCTCGAAATACCGGCGCAGCAGCGGCCGATAGCCGGCCGGTAGCCAACGGCCCTCGACGACTACTTCCGCCGGCCTGGCGGCCGCACTGCCGGCCGCCGCCTTGCCAGCGGCTTCGGCCAGTTTCTCCAGGCTCGGTGCGGAAGCCCAGTCATGGGCCGCGGCCGGCACGTCGGCCGGCGGCGCGATTCGCCAGGAAACCTCGGCCGCGCCGGTCGCACCGGCATGGCAGGCCAGGCAGAGCCAAAGGGGCCAACAGACGCGCAGAACGTACCGTGCGCTGCCTCTCATTTTGTACCTCGCCGCACGAGATCGATTCGTTTCAAGACCAGGTCGAGCAAGAACACGAGCACCGCGGCGGCCAACAGATAGGGCGTCAGATCGATCGCCTGCGCAACCGCGGCCAACGGCGCGGAAAACAGCTCCTCCGCTTTCGGGTTGAAGCGGCCGCCGCTGGTTTTCGCGACCGCCCGCAACAAAGCCTCGTTCGTGGGCCGCACCTGCAACCGCTCGGGATAGGCCAGCACCAGGCCGGCGCGCCGGGCATCGGCCAGGCGTCCTTGGTAATGGAGCTTCGTTTCCAGGTAATACGTGCCGGGCGGGTCCGCCGCCAGTGAGGCTGCATACCGGCCGGGGGCAACTTGCGGCAGCACTGGCAAAGCCGGCGGCACGCGGGGGATTTCGCCTGCCGCTTGCGGTTTTGCGTCATTGCCGAGAAGGCACTGCAAGCCGGCCTCGGCCCCGTTGACGAAGCGCCCGTCACGATCGGCGGCCTCCAGCGTCACGTCGATCCGGCCGTGCCGGTAATCGCAGTCGAGCGTACACAGTCCGCCCGGGTCGGTTCGCATCGCGTGCCGCGCTAGTTGCTGCCAGAAGCGGGCGAACCCCGGCCAGCCGAGCCAGGCGGCCGCCCAGCGGCTTTGGATGTCGGAAGTGAAGGCCGCGCTGGTGCCCGATCCGTAGTGCCACAGGACCAACAGCGGGTCGCCCGCCGGCGAGGCCAGGACGGTCTGACTGCCCGGCTTGGGTTGCGTCTCGACGTAGCCCAGCAGCTTGGGCGCGTGTGGCAGGTCCAGTCCGCCGAGCAACTGGGCCGCGTGTTCCACGTGCGGCGAGAAGGGCTCCTCGTCGATCCCCTCGCGCAGGGCGTTTTGCGTGGCCATCTCGAAGATTTTCGGGATCGACTCCGCCTTATCGCAGAAGTAACTATGTCCCTTGGCCCGCTGGGCCATGCCCGTCAAGAGCGGGCGTGCGGGTTCCGTGCCCAGTCCCACGGTGGAGACGCTGATGCCGGCCGCCGCGATCTGCCCCACCAGCGCGTCGAAATCGCCGGGATGCGATACGCCGTCGGTCTCGACGATCATGTGCTTCAGGTCGGCGTAGGCGTCGCGCAAGGCAAGGTAGGCCCGCTCCATGGCCGGGTACATGCTCGTGCCGCCGCCCGCGGCAATGGTGTCGATCGTCTTGAGGATCTGCTCTTTGTCGGTGGCCGAATGCAGCGAGCAGACCCAATGGCTCTGGTCCTCGAAGGCCAGCACGCCGATCTGATCGCGCGGGCCCAGCATGGCCACCGCCCGCCGCGTCGCCTGCTTGGCCAGGGCGATGCTCGGGCCTTCCATCGAGCCGGAGATGTCCAGCACCAGCACCATGGCCAGGCTGGGCTTGGGGCGCGGCCGGCGCACCTGCGAAACGACCGGCAAGACGTCTTCCAAGGGCGTGCCGTGATAGCCGCCGGCGGTGAAGGCCTGGTCGCCGCCGACCACGATCAACCCGCCTCCCTCATGTACCCAACGGCCCAAGGCGGTCGTCCCCTCGCCCGGCCACGACGTGGCCGGCACGTTCGCCACGATGGCCAGGTCATAGCGGTTCCAGTCTTCCAACCGCGCGGGCAGTTCTTCCGGCGGCCGAACCTCCACGTCGATGTTTGCCGCCTTCAGGGCCTTGGCCAGATGTCCGGCCAACAACGGCTGACTCTCGACGATCAGCACGCGCGGCCTTGGGCCAACGAGCACCACGCAGCCGCCTTGGTTGTTCTCTGCAATCGTGTCTTGATAGCCGGTAATCTTGGCCCGCAGCACGATCGCTGGCCCGGCGGGGGCGACCAGCGGGAAACGGAAGCGGTTCTCGCCCTTGGTCACGTACTCCTTTTCGCGGACGACCGTGTCTTTGCCCGCGAGCAACTCCAAGGTGCCGTCGCCCTCGTGCGTCGATTGGAGCAAAACGTCCGCGTAGAACGGTTCGCCCTCGCGCACCCGCGCCGGGGCCCGCACCGAGGAAACGTAAACTTCATGTTCCGGACCGCCGGGCAAGGGAACGGTCGAGATCGGCACGCCGGCCGACAGGGCCGCCGCAACGGTCTCGGCGGCGTCGCCGCGGCCACTGGAAAACAGCACGATCTGGCCGGGTTGATCGGAAGGAATTCGGACTCGGGCGGCCAGGATGGCCGAGGTGATGCTATCGCGATGATCGCCCATCAATATGGTTTCACACCCACCGCCGCCCAAAACTTCCGCCGCCTTCTCGGCAAACGGTTGGCACACGTCGGCCGTCCGCTCGTCGGGGACGCCCGGCACGCGGTCGGCCACCAGCACCAGGTGCTGCCGCGCGTTGGGTGCGAGGATCACGGGCCCACACAACGCGGCAATCAACAGCAAGACCAACGCAATGCGCACGGCCAGCGACGCACGTTGCTGGCCGCGGGCGAGACGCACCAGGCTCTTCCGCCCGTAATAGACCAGCAGCGGCAGCACTACTAAGGCCGCCAGCCACAGCGGCCGGCCAAGCTCGTATTGCCACCTTACGTCGCCCATCTCAAGTCATCCACCGTCGCTGATACAGACACCATTCCACCGCCAGCAGCACCAGGATCAGGCCCAGTAGATACACCGTGACGGGGCAACCGGGCCGGCCGGGGTCCACGGTGTCCGCGCTAATGCCCACGTCCGTCGGCGACCGCAGATCGAGGCCCAAGGGCTGCAAGGCAAGACTCTCCCCTTGTGTGCCACTGGCTATGCCAGTGTCGCCGTGTGTGCCACTGGCTATGCCACTGTCGCCGCGTGTGCCGCCAGCCAGCCAAGCCATTGCATTGGCCACCAGTACCGGAAAGGCCGGCTCGCGGGCCAGGTTGCTCGCTGCCGGGTTTCCGCACAAGATGAACACGCGGCCCTGCGGACGCTCAAGGGCGAAGGCCAACGCCGCGCCGTCGCTGGACCAGGCCAGCGGCCGCCCCGCCGCCCGGCCCGCGGCCGTCAACTCCAACCGTCGCGCCTCGGGCAGATAGGCGTCCAGCAGTCGCACGTTGGCCAACAGCGGCGAGTCGTCCGCCTGCCGGGCCACGGTCGGGTCGGACACGGCCGGGCCCAGCTTCCATAAGTCGCACTCCCCGGCCGGGTTGACCACCAGCAGCGGTCCCGCGGGCAAGACGTCCGGCACGCGGCCCTCAAACACGCGAACCGCGCCCGGCCCGGCGGCCTTCGGCGCGTCAATCAACTCGAGGTGCGGATCGGCAGCCAGCGCATCGTGGAGTTGCGCGTCGGTATTGGTCGCAAGGACCACCGGCCAAACGGCTGCCGGCGGAATCCGCATCGCGGCCTGGTTGTCGGCCGGATAGGCATCCGGCGGATCGAGCCGCGCCGTGAGCTGTCCGCCTGCCGGCAGGCGCAACTCGAACACCTGGCTCCAGCGGCCTTCGGCGTCCAAGCCGATCGATAACCTATCCAACCGCTTGCCGTCCACGGCTACGGAAAGCTGGCAATCGGCCTTCTTGGCGGCGAAATTTCGCGCTTCCACCAAGACCTGGTAGACGCGCGGATCGGCTGCGGTGGGCCGGGCCACAAAACGCGAGATGGCCGTGTTGCCCAGCGGCGTGCCAATGCGGACCAACTCCACGGGAGCCCCTTCACTGCCGCCGGCCGCCTGAATCGCCGCGGCGGTCGAGGAGCAGGCATCGCTGAGGACGACGATCTTTGCTCGCCCGGCGGCGTCGAGCATGGTGCGGGCCAACTGCACGGTTTCCGCCATGCGGCACGGCCCGTCCGTCGTGGGCACCGCATCCAGCGCCTGTTCCAGAACGGCCCGCTGCCGGCTCAAGGTGCAATGCACCGTCGGCGTCCGGCCGGCGGAAAGAATGGCCATGCTGTCGTAAGCGTGCAGGCTCCGGATCCATCGTTGGCCCAGTTTCTTGGCCGCCGCCAGCCGCGAGGGCTCGACGTCGCTGGCGTTCATGCCGGCCCAATTATCCACGATCAGAACGATCTGCCGCGGCGGTGGAATCTGCGGCTCGGCCAGCGCGAGCACGGCCAGCAGCAACACGAGCAACTGCACCGTCAACGATACAGCCTGTCGCCGCGGCAACCAGCCGATCCGCGCCGGCTCCTCGGCGAGCACCTGCCGCCAGATGGCGGCCATTTCCACCGGCTCGCGGTCCAATCGCGGCCGCAGCCGATAGAGCACCAGCACGGCGGCGGCCAGCGGTCCTAACAGCAGTGCAAAGGGATGGGCGAAGGTCATTCAGTTTTCAGTGTTCAGTTTTCAGTGGAATCGGCCGTCTTCATTGCCCCTGCTTGGTTCAGTTCCCCGGTTCGCAGCTTTGAGGGAGCAGGCTTCCGCGCGAGAGCACTGAAAACTGAACACTGAAAACGGAAAACTACCTCCATTGTACCGGGTGCTTCACTGGCTTGCCGCCGAGCGCGCGCAGCAAGAGATCATCCTCCGGCGTGTCGCAGGCGACTTGCAGCAGCGGAATCGAGCACCTGCCGCAATACCGGCGAACCGTCTGGCGGAACTCGGCCACCAGGGCGCAGTACCGCCGCGCGGCCCGCTCGGTAATCGTGGCCGTCTGGACCGTCCCCCCTTCTACGTCCAGCAACTCGACGTCGCCCAGCAGCCCGGGATCGAGCTGGCGCGGATCGTGGATCTGGAGCACGCGCGGCTCGTAGCCGCCAAAACGCAGGATATCCAGACCGCGCTCGAAGCCCTGGTCGTCGACCAGGTCGCTGATTACGACGACCGGTCCGTGCCGCTGGCAGCGGCGGATGAAGGCCGCGGCCGCCCGCGCCAGGTCGGTCCGTCCTTCTTGCGGCTTGAGCTGTTCCAGGAATCGCAGCAGTCGCGGCAACCGCGTCTTGTGCCGCAGCAGGGGCAGATCCGCGAGCAG
The DNA here is from genome assembly GCA_049509675.1 of Thermoguttaceae bacterium. Lineage (GTDB taxonomy): Bacteria > Planctomycetota > Planctomycetia > Pirellulales > Thermoguttaceae > JBEKZQ01. The sequence goes on from JBEKZQ010000031.1 coordinate 16,414, forward strand.
CCCGTCGGCAAAAGCGGCCACGCCCAGCCGGTCCAGGTTCAGCAGGGCCACGTAGCCCAGGGCGGCCGCGATCTGCCGGGCCACGTGGAACTTCGACGGCCGGCCCAGGCCCATGCTGGCCGAGCAATCCAGCAAGACATAAAGGTGTAAATCGCCGCTGCCTTCGAAGACCTTGGTCAATAATTCGTCGCGCCGGGCGCACCAGGTCCAATAGACGGCGCGAATGTCGTCGCCCGCTGCATAGTCGCGCAGAGAGGTCACTTCCGTGCCGCCGGCGGGCAGTTTTTTCCGCGGGGCATCCAACAGCGACCGCCCCCCGGCCTTACGCGCCACCAACGCCAGGTAGTGAAATCGTTTCAGTACGTCGGGATCGAACAACGGCATGCGTGCCGGCCGCTGGGGACTGGTCCATTTTTCGGCGAAATGGCGCTGCCGTTGGCCAAACAATCCTTGACCGAAAACATGGACCTGTCCCCTTCGACGGCCTACCCTTCCTTTCCGCAGCAGGTTTCCAGGATGCGATCCACCAGGCGATCGGGACGGACGTCCTCGGCTTGGCCCTCGAAGTTCAGGATCATGCGATGCCGCAGGGCCGGATAGGCCACGGCCCGCAGATCGGTCAGCTCGAGCTGTAGCCGGCCCGCGGCGGCGGCCCGGATCTTGGCCCCCAACACCAGCGCCTGCGCCCCGCGCGGACTGGAACCGTAACGCACGAACTGCTTCACCACGTCCGGGGCCTGGGCAAAATCGGGGTGCGTGGCCGCCATCAGCGTCACCGCCAGCCGCCGCAACTCCGGTGCGATCGTCACGGCCCGGGCCACGTGCCGCATTTCCAGCAACCGCTCGCCATTGATCATGTGCCGCACTTCCGGCGGCTCGCCTTCGGTCGTCCGCTCCAATATCTCCTCGACCTCCTGGCAAGTCGGTGGGCCGGCCAGCAACTTGAAGAAGAAGCGATCGATCTCCGGCTCGGGCAGAGGGAACGTGCCTTCCATCTCCTGCGGATTTTGCGTGGCCATGACGAAGAACGGCTGCGGCAGGTGGAAGGTCTCGTGCGCGACGCTGATCTCGCCCGCTTCCATGGCCTGCAACAAGGCCGATTGCGTCTTCGGCATGCCGCGGTTGATCTGATCGGCCAGCACCAGGTTGACGAAGATCGGCCCCTCCTGGAACTCGAACACGCGACGGCCCTGCGGCGTCTCCATGATCACGTGCGTGCCCAGCAAGTCCGAGGGCATCAGGTCGGGCGTGAACTGGACCCGCTGGAACGACAGGTGGATCACCTCGGAGAGCGTCTCGATCAACAACGTCTTGCCCAGGCCCGGCACGCCTTCGACCAACACGTGCCCGCCGGCCACCGCCGCGCTCAGCACGCCGTCGACGATGTCCGACTGGCCCACCACCACCTTGGCGATCTCCCGCCGCAGGTTCTCGAAATCATCGCGGAAATTGTCGATCTGTGTCTGGTCGACGGCTTTGACGCTGCTCATGCTTGGGGTTCCTTTCTTTCTCGCAGTATGTTAACCGCACGCCGATCGGTCAAGCGGTTGGCGACAAAAGGGTTAACTGTCCCTTCGGCCATGTGCGAAATCCCCCTCTCCCTCCGGGAGAGGGCCGGGGTGAGGGAATGGACGGACAACCATGCAGTACAGAGAGCCACGCATTAGCCCGGATTATCAGGGTGGGGCAAGGTCGCGCAACATTATGGTGGGGCTCGCAAACCGAGGAAACTCTGCTCCGCACCCGGTAAACGAATCAGACCGGCGGCAAGCGACCGAAGCCCCACCAGTACAGCGGTTTGCTCGACCCACCCTTTTTTGTGGATAATCCGGGTAGCTCGGTTCACTCTCACCCTAACCCTCTCCCGGATGGAGAGGGGAACCGCAGCGTTATGGACACCCCACCCGGCAAAACTATTCCATTCCGCAATGTTTTCTCTATACTACCAGTGGCGGGGCGAAAACGCGCGGCACGACCGAAATCGCGCCCGATCGGGAATAATTCCCGGCCGCCGTCCCGATCTAAAGCGTGGCGGGGTGAAATAGGTTCTTCCGGTCTCAGGTGCAATGGGTAGGGTGGACTTTAGTCCACTAGTGGATTTTCACGAGTCGCAGGTGGACTAAAGTCCACCCTACATTTTGCGTTTCGCAGCTAGAAGCGGAACGGCCAGGAAATATAAACCTCGGCCTTATTGTAATGCGTGTTGCTTTCTGGTACGCTACAGGGTGAAGTGGAAGACAACGGCAGAGTTTACGGCTAATCTTTCTAAGGAGTCGGACGGATGACTAGCGGCAGGTCGGTACTGGCGGGTGCGGTGCTGTTAGCGGTCGGCGCGTGTATCGCGTGGGCCGAGCAAACTGGTGACACGGCCAAAGATGCGGCGCCGTGGCACATCGCTAAGGTGGATACGCTCAACAAGGCGCGAGACACGGATATTCCCACCTCGCCCGAAAAGGAATTCTTGCACGTCAAAGTCGATTTCCGCGTTCCGGCGGACGCCCAAAAGGAACAGAACTTCAGTGTCGTCAACGATCGCGGCGACAAGGTGGGCGACTTGTACGGCTGGTACGGCGCCCGCTCGCTGGTGGTCTTCAAGGGCGACTGGAGCAATCTGGTCGGGCTGTACTTGGACGGCAACGGCCATCGCGAGCCGCTGTTCAGCCAGGCCAACGCCCCGGTGCGCGTGGCGACCGTGACCCCGGTGGTCCCGCGCTACGTCGAGCGGCAACCGGTATATGTGCCGCGCACCAGGATCGTCGAGCCGGATCGCGTGGTGTTCGACGATAGGGCATTCGTCCGTCGCGATGTCGTGCCCGACCACGTTACCGTGATCCATGACCGCGACGACCTGGTGGTCGATCGCGTCGATACGGGCAATTACATCGATACGGGCCATGAAGTGGCCATGGTCGGCGGCGGCAATGGCGGTGGTAGCGGCGGTGGCAGCGGCGTGGCTGTCTCCGGCGGTGGCGGCGGCAGCGGCGCCGGCGGTACGAACGTCAGCGTGACGGTCGGTGGCGGCAGTGGCTCCGGCAGCGGAAGCGGGAGCGGCAGCGGCCCTTCGACGAACGTCTCGGTCGACGCGAGCGGCGGCTCAGGTTCCGGCAGCGGCGATGGCAGCGGCTCGGGCAGCGCCCCGTCGACGAACGTCTCGGTCACGACCGGCAGCGGCGATGGCTCCGGGAGCGGCGATGGCAGCGGCGACAGCCCGCCCGCCAGCGGCGACAGCCCACCGGCCCCCGGTGACACGAATGTAACCGTAACCGTCGATGGTCCTCCGGGACCAGGGCCGGGACCAGGCCCAGGGCCGGGACCAGGGCCGGGACCAGGGCCGGGACCAGGGCCGGGACCAGGGCCGGGACCAGGGCCGGGACCAGGGCCGGGGCCAGGACCGGGACCGGGGCCGGGACCTTGGGGACCCGGTGATTACGCGCCGGGGCCGGGTTATTATCAGCCGGATCAGGTGGCCGTCGAGTATCCGACGAACCTGCCCACCACCGAGCCGCCGGAACAGGCGCCCTCCGATTCAATCTACGTCTCGACCGGCACGGAAACTTCCAAAGGCATGGTCTATCAACTAGAGGCCGAGAGTGGCCGCGTGCTGGGCAAGGTGCCCACCGAGTACACGCCCAACTCGATCGACATGCACGAGGAGCACGGCGTGATCCTGGCCGAGCCGCGAGCGGGCGGGCGGATCCAGCACATCAACGACGCCGGCAAGTTGGAAACGATCCTGCAAGGCGAAAAGGATCTGCTGCACCCGGTGGCCGCGGCCATGGCCGGCAACTCCGACACCATCGTGGTTGCCGACAACATGTCCAACCAGATCGCCGCCACCAGCATGGGCGGCCAGAAGCCCAAGACCTATCAACGCTTCGAGGGCGAAAAGTATACCGGCCAGAGTATGTCGGTGGCGGTGACCAACGATAAGCACGTCATCTTCAGCAGCGACGGCGAACCGGGCGTCTTCCGCTTTGCCGGCGATCAGTCGGCCACCGGCGTCAAGCCGGTGCTGCCGCTTTCGGGCGGCGTGGCCGCGGACCACTACTCGTTGCGTTGGGCCGCCTGCCAGGAGCCGAACTTGATCTACGTCTTCGAGGGTGACGACATTGCCAATCCGAAGAAGTTGCGGCTCCCCGCCGGCAAGAGCTTCTATCGTAACGGACTGTTGTCGTTCTCTCCGGCCGGCACGCTGGTCGTTGCCGTCCGCGACAGCGACAAGCTCGACGGCGACGTCTGGCTGCTGCGGTTCGACCTGGATAAGGGCGGCATCACCTCGCTGTTCCCCTGGAAGGAACAGCCGATGACCGACTTCGTGGTCGGCCCGCGGATGATGTGGAACAAGCATTCGCCCAGCTCCTACAAGAGCACGCATTGACGGCGTACACGCTCCCCTCTCCCCTCGCGGGAGAGGGGGCTGGTAGGACGGATTGCCAATCCGTCCTACGATGATTGATGAACGTATTCCCTAGCACGTGTGACGACAAACATGCTCTCCCGACGCGCGAGCGTCGGGAGAGCATTGTCGCGTAAATGCGGCGCAGGCGCCGGCCGCAGGAGGCGCGGTTATGAGAACATCGCTTGTCCCGGTGCTGTTGGCGGTGATCGCGGCATTTCCGGGCCGTGACGCGGCGGCCCAGTCGGTGCAACTGCCCACGTTCTCGTACTTCGGCACGAGCACCACGGTGGTGGTGCCCGACGGCGGCAGCACTTTCATGGGCGGCATCGATCGCGCCTCGTCCGGCCGCACTGAGTTCGGCGTGCCGTTGTTGCCGTTCCGACCGTTCCGCAACACGGCGATCGGGCAAGATTACAGTGCTTCCGGCGTCCGCGTGACGGCCACGATCCACGACTTCGACGCGATGGACCAGGCCCTGCTCAATACGCCTTCGCCCGATTCGTTCACCTCGTCTTCGTCGCTCGGTCCGCTGTTGGGTCGCGTGCCGGCGGCCGTTGCGGCGCAGACGTTGCGGCCCCGTAACCCGGCGGCGCTGGCGGGCAATTGGATTCCGCAAGCGGCGCCGCCGCCCAGCGGTCCGGCGGCGATGACGGCCGCCGAAGTGCAGGCCCAGGGCGAGGCCCGGCAGCAGGTGCGATTGGACGAGGCCCAGCGGTTCTTCGATCGCGGCGCTCTGGCCGAGGCGGACGGCAAGCCCGGCGTGGCCCGAGTTTATTACCAGATGGCCGCGCGCAGGGCCAGCGGCGAGTTGAAAGAGCAGGCCCTGGCCAAGCTCGATGCCATTCGCCGCGCGCAGGGCCCGGCCAAGATTGCGCAGAGCCAGCCGTAAGCGGCCCTACCATGAGCAACCTGGGAAACTCCGGCCCTGGCCGGCCGCCCGGTCCGCCCCAGGGCGACATGAGCGGCAGCCCCGAGGTCCGGCGCTGGCGGGCGCGCTTGGGCAAAGAGCTTCACGCGGCCGTGGTCCGCAAGCGGTTGCTGGCCGCACTGCTGGGCCTGCTGGCAGCCCTTCTGCTGGGCCTGATCGTCTACTTTCTGTGGGTCTTCAGCTATGCGCGGATCGCGGCTCTGGAAATCAAGCGGAGCCTGGCGGAACCCGCCTGGGCCCAGATCTCCTATCGGCCCGTAAGC
>JBEKZQ010000310.1:0-7511 GCA_049509675.1 Thermoguttaceae bacterium
GTCGATCTTGTCGGCGGGCACGGCCCGGCGGGTCAACACCGAGACCACGTCGCCGGCAACTTCCACGAAGCCGCCTTCGACGTACAAGCGGATTGTCTGCGCGCCGCGGCGGATCCGCATTTCACCGAAGCCCAGCCGGCCGATCAGCGGCGTATGGCCGGGGGCGATGCCGATCTCGCCGTCGAAAAGCGTCAAGGCAACGAAATCGGCCGCCTCGTCGCGGACCGTCTGCTCCGGTGTGACTACAATCGCTTGAAGTGCGGCCATAGCGTTCTCTCCTACTTCCCCTGCATTTTCTTGGCCTGCTGGTCGGCCTGCTCGATGGCCCCGACATACATGAAGGCCTGCTCGGGCAAGTGGTCCCATTTGCCGTCGGCGATCTCCTCGAAGCTGCGGATGGTGTCATCCAGCGGCGTAATCTCGCCCGGCTTGCCGGTGAAGACCTCGGCCACCAGGAAGGGCTGCGAAAGGAATCGCTCCATCCGCCGCGCCCGGTGTACCACCAGTTTGTCCTGTTCGCTCAACTCGTCGACGCCGAGGATGGCGATGATGTCTTGCAACTCGCGGTAGCGCTGCAAGGTCATTTGCACGCGACGCGCGATGGCGTAGTGTCGCTCGCCCACGTACTGCGGATCCAACACGCGGCTGGCAGAGGCCAGGGGATCGACGGCCGGATAGATCCCTTTCTCGGAGATCGAACGCTCCAGGTAAATGAAGGCGTCCAACTGGCCGAAGGCCGCGGCCGGGGCGGGGTCGGTCGGATCGTCGGCCGGCACGTACACGGCCTGCACCGAGGTAATGGCCCCCTTGTTCGTCGAGGCGATGCGTTCCTGGAGCTGGCCCATCTCCGTGGCCAGCGTGGGCTGATAACCGACGGCCGACGGCATGCGCCCCAGCAAGGCGGAGACTTCGCTGCCGGCCTGCGAGAAACGAAAGATGTTGTCGATGAACAGCAGCACGTCGGCGCCGGTCGTGTCGCGGAAGTATTCCGCCATGGTCAGGGCCGAAAGGGCCACGCGCAAGCGGGCCCCCGGCGGCTCGTTCATCTGGCCGAAGACCATGCAGGTTTGCTCCAGCACGTTGCGGCCGGTGTTGCCGATCTTCGCATGCTGCATTTCCAGCCACAGGTCGTTGCCCTCGCGGGTGCGCTCGCCCACGCCGGCAAAGACGGAGAAGCCGCCGTGCGAGGTGGCGATGCGGGCGATCAACTCGGTGAGGATCACCGTCTTGCCCAGGCCGGCCCCGCCAAACAGCCCCGCCTTGCCGCCGCGGACGAACGGCGTCAGCAGGTCGATCACCTTGATGCCCGTGGCGAAAATCTCGGTCTTCGTCGACAGCTCGGTCACCGGGGGCGAGTCGCGGTGGATCGGCCACCAGTCCTCGGCCTGGATCGGCCCGCGGTTGTCGATCGTCTCGCCCACGAGGTTGAACACGCGGCCCAGCGTACACTTGCCCACCGGCACCTTCACCGGCGAGCGGGTGTCGAGGCACTGCATGCCGCGGACCATGCCGTCGGTGCCGCCCAGGGCCACGCAGCGGACGCGCCCGCCGCCGAGGTGCTGCTGCACTTCGCCCACGAGGTTCAAGGCGACGCCCTTCTCCTGCGACGTCACTTTGACGGCGTTGTAAATAGACGGCAACGAGTGCTCGGCAAACTCCACGTCGAACGTCGAGCCGATAATCTGGGTCACTTTTCCGACGTTTTGCGCGGAATGACCCTCTGGTTCTTTGCGAGTCATGTTTTCGTCATCCATCGAGTCCTGTATTGCATTTTGCATTTTGCATTTTACACTTTGCCTTTTGCATTCCCGTTTTCTTGCATTCCCCTCTTCTTGCGTTCTTGCCTCCTGCGTTGCCCGTCACTTCTTCAGCGCCTCGGCGCCGCCGACGATCTCCAGCAACTCGGAGGTGATTTGGGTCTGCCGGGCCCGGTTGTAGGCCGTCGAAAAGGTGGAAATCATGGTGTCGGCGTTTTCCGTAGCGGCTTTCATGGCCACCATGCGGGCGATCTGCTCGCTGACGGCCGCATCCAGGAAACACTTGAAAAGCTTGATCTTGAAACTGGCCGGCACGACCTCGTCCAGGATACTCTCGGCAGAAGGGAGAAAGTCGTAGAGGGTCTCGCTCCCGGACTCTTCTTCGGCCCCTTCCAGGCCGGCCAGCGGCAGGAGCGTTTCCGTGACCGCGTACTGCCGGCTCAGATTCTCGAACTTCGTATAGGCCACGTCGAGCCGGTCCAGCCGGCCCGACTGGAAGGCCTGCAAGTATCGGTCGGCCAGGGCCTCGACTTGGGCGAAGGTCGGCTTATCCTCGAACTGCGTGAACTGTTCGTCGATCTGGATCTTACGGAAGCGGAAGGCCGAGATGCCGCGTTTTCCCGACACCTCCAGCCGCACTTCCGCCGTATTGCCGCGGAGTTCCTGCAACTGGGGATAGGCCAATCGCAAGACGCTCGAATTATAGCCGCCGCACAAGCCGCGATTGGCGGTCAACACCAGGAGCACCGCGCGGCGGGTCTCGGGGCGCTGTTCGAGCAAGGGATGCCGTACTTCCGCCCCCGAGTGGGCCAGGTGGCTGACCAAGGTCGTGATCCGCCGCGTGAAGGCCGTGGCGGCCATGGCCCGATCCATGGCGCGCTTGAACCGCGCCGTGGAGATCAACTCCATGGTCCGCGTTATCTTGCGGATGTTCTTAATCGACTTGCGTCGTTTATCGAGTGCGCGGGCCTGGGCCATGGGGGATAGTTTTCAGTTTTCAGTTTTCAGTTTTCGGCCCTTTGCCCGCGTCTTTGCGGGAATAGATCTCCTGGAACTCGGCGATGGCCTGCTCCACTTGGGCCATTGCAGCGTCGTCCATCTGCTTCGTTTCCGTGATTTGCTTCCACAGATCGCACTTCTGCTCGCGCATGAAAGCGAGGAAGCCGCTTTCCCAGGCGTGTACTTCCTTTTGCGGGATTTTGTCCAGATGTCCCCGCGTGCCGGCGTAGATGCTCAACACCTGGTCGGTCACGTGCAAGGGATGATAGAGGCCCTGCTTCAGAAGTTCGGTCATGCGATAGCCGCGGTCGAGCCGGGCCTGCGTGCCGGCATCCAGGTCGGTCCCCAACTGGGCGAAGGCTTCCAGTTCGCGGAAGGAGGCCAGGTCCAGCCGCAATCCGCCCGCCACCTTCTTCATGGCCGGCACCTGGGCGGCCCCGCCCACGCGGGACACGGAAATGCCCACGTTCATGGCCGGGCGCTGGCCGGAGAAGAACAGGTCGGGCTGAAGATAGATCTGGCCGTCGGTAATGGAGATCACGTTGGTGGGGATATAGGCCGAGACCTCGCCTTCCAGCGTTTCCACGATGGGCAAGGCGGTGAGCGAACCGCCGCCCAACTCGGCGCTGAGCTTGGCGGCCCGCTCCAGCAACCGGCTATGCGCGTAGAAGATGTCGCCGGGATAGGCCTCGCGGCCCGGCGGACGCCGCATCAGCAGCGAGAGTTGCCGGTAGGCCTGCGCCTGCTTCGACAGGTCGTCGTAGATGATCAACGCGTCATGGCCTTTGTACATGAAGAACTCGGCCATGGCACAGCCGGCGTAGGGGGCCACGTATTGCAGCGGGGCCGGATCGCTGGCCCCGGCGATGACTACCGTCGTGTAGTCCATCGCGCCGTGCTTGCGCAACACCTCGATCAGCCCCGCCACGGTCGATTCCTTCTGGCCCACGGCGACGTAGAAACACTTCACCCCGGAATCCTTCTGGTTGATGATCGTGTCGATGCAGATGGCCGTCTTGCCGGTCTTGCGGTCGCCGATAATCAATTCCCGCTGCCCGCGGCCGATGGGCGTCATGGCGTCGATGGCCTTGATGCCGGTCTGCAAGGGCTGCTTGACCGGCTGCCGGCCGGCGACGCCGGGGGCCGGCGATTCGACGAGCCGGCGCTCGGTGGTGAGGATCGGGCCGCCGCCGTCCAGGGGGTTGCCCAGCGGATCGATCACCCGCCCCAGCACCGCCTCGCCCACCGGCACGCTCAGCAGCCGGCCCGTGCTACGGACTTCATCGCCCTCGTTGATCGTGAGGAAGTTGCCCAGAATGATCACGCCCACCGAGTTCTCTTCCAGGTTGAAAGCCAGGCCGAAGATGCCGCCGGGAAACTCGACCATCTCGCCCGACATCACGCCGGACAGGCCGTAAACCCGGGCGATGCCGTCGCCCACCTCGATGACGCGACCGACCTCGCGGACGTCGATGCGCGACTCGAAATGCTCAATTTCCTGCTGAATTACAGAAGCGATCTCGTCGGCTTTGAATCTCATGGACACTCCTGTCAATCATCTGTTGACGGATGGATTGCAATTGGCGGGCGACCGAGCCGTCGTACACGGTATCGCCGATGTACAGGACCGCGCCGCCGATCACCTGCGGATCGACGGAACGCTGCAAGAGCGGCTCACCCTCCAACATGGCGCGCAGGTCTTGGGTAATCTGCTCGGCCAGGGCGTCGTCGATTGGCTCGGCCGTGATCAGCCGCACGCGGACCTGCCGCCGCAGCTTCTCGTATTGAAGGCGGGCCTGCCGCTGGATGGCGCGGAGGCAATCCAATCGACCGTGGCGGGCGAGCACCTTGAGAAAATCGAGCACCATCGGCGCCAGCTTTCCGCGGAATACCCGGTCGATAATCGCTTCCTTTTCCTCCTTCGACACCAGAACCGAGCCCAGGATCGCCTCCAACTTGGGAAACCGGCCGAAAACTTCGTCCAACAGGCCGTCGAGGTCTTCCAGCACGGACTGCGTCTGTCCGCCCTTCTCGGTCGCGCCGAGCAAGGCCCGACCATAGATGTCGGCAATCTGCTCCAGACCGGCGTCGGCCTGGAGTTGTGCCGCGGTGCGGGCGTCCCGGGCGGTGATATCGGCGGACTCGGACATGGTGGATGGCTAAGGGGCGTACAGGAATAAGCTGGTCAATCATCGTAGGACGGATTGGCAATCCGTCCTACAAGTGGCCAAGGTGTTATTCCAGGTTAATTCTTGTTTTCGGCGGTAAAATGGGACACGGCCTCCTCGATCAACTGGGCGTGATCGCGCGGGTTGAGTCGCGCACGAACGATCTTGCCGGCCAGGGCGACCGCCAGGGTCGCGCCCCGTTCGGCCAGTTCCTTCAGCGCCGCGCCGGTGGCAGCCTCGATCTGCCGCACCGCCCGTTGCCGCTCGGCGATCGTCTCGGCCTTGGCTCTTGCGACGATCTCCTGGGCCGCCTTTTCCGCATCGCGGCGGGCCTGCTCCAACAGACCGCGGACCTCATCTCCGGCGGAATCCAACGTCTGCTGATACTGGGCCAAGAGCCGCCGCGCCTGCTGATTGCTCTGTTCGGCCTGGGCGATCTGCTTGCTGATCTGCTGCTCGCGCTTCTCCAAGCCCTGGGCGATGGGGCCCCAGGCGTACTTCCACAGAACCAACAGCAAGAGCACGAAGACGATGGCCGTCCACAGGGCCAGATCGTTCTTCCAGGTCAGCGGCGAAGGGTTCTCGGCGGCAGCTTCCGTCGGATGCGCCGGCTGCTCTGCCGCCGCGGCAGGGCTGGGTAGCGCGACAATGGCCTGGCACAGGCCGCCCAAGATAAGGCCCACGGTAACGCACTGAAGGGGTCGCATGAACATCGTGCTTTCGCTTTCTCGCGAGGACCTACTTAAGTAGCAAGCAGATCACCAGCGCGAAGAGCGTGACGCCTTCGATCAGGGCAGCCGAGACGATCATGGCGCCCTGGATATTGCCGGCCACTTCCGGCTGGCGGGCCATGCTCTCCACGGCGGCGCCGCCGATGCGGCCGATGCCCAGCCCGGCGCCGATGATGATCAGCCCGGAGCCGAAGGCCCCGCCCAAATAGATGGAAAAAGCGTTCGGTCCCGCGGCCTTGACTTCAGCCGGGGCAGGCGTTTCGGCCTTCTTCGCCGTCTCGGCATCCTTCGCCCCGGCCGTATCCTTGGCGGCCGCCGCGTCCTTCGCGGCCTCGGGTTTCTCTTGCGCCCACACCGGCGCAATCATGGAGAACAACAACAGGCACAGCGCGGCAACACTGGTCAACTTCTTCACTGACTGACCTCCTTCTGAGAAACAAGACTTCCCGCAACCCCGCTCGGCTCGCCGTCGCTAGTGCTGATGCACCGCCATACCGATGAACAGGGCTGCCAAGAACGCGAAAATATAGGCCTGCAGGAACGCCACGAGCAGTTCCAACAGGTTCAAAGCCACGGCAACCAGCACACTGGCCGGCGCGACCAGCCACCACACGTAATACCCGGCCGTGGCCGCAATGAACGACAAGAACACCGCCAGCACCAGGTGCCCGGCAAACATGTTTGCCAAGAGACGCACGGCCAATACGCAATGTTTGATCAACAGGCCGGCAAATTCGATGAACAGCAACAACGGCTTTAGGAAGATGGCCATCACCAACGGCACGTCCATGTGCGGGGCCAGGTTCCACCAGAAACGAACGATGCCGTTCTGCCTCATGCCCGCTGCCACCACCATGACGAACGTCGAGAGGGCCAGCACGGCCGTGACGGAAAGCGCCCCGGTGGGCGAACCGGCCCAGGGCAAAATCCCTACCAGATTGCAAAACAGCACAAAGAAAAAGATGTGCCAGACGAACGGCAGAAAGCGGTCGCCCTCGTGACCGATCGAAGGCCGCACCACCTCATCGCGGAGAAACACCAGGACGGTCTCGAACATGTTCCACAGCAGTCCGCGGGGGGGGCCTCCGGCAGCCATCTTCCGCCCCAGCGGAATGAAAATGGCCATCATCAGGGCCGCCGCCAGCAGCTCCAAGACCATGAACTTCGTCAACTGCAAGCCGAACACTTGCGGCAAAGCGAGATGCAGGCCCAACGGGAAGTGGAACGACGTCCCATCTCTGACGTGCCCGAATAGTTCGCCGATATCAGTCATGGGCTTGCGGCAAGTGCGGCACTGTGGACGAGATGGGCGGACGGCTTCCGGGGATCTCGCCAAGCGAGAGCCAGATTTCGGTAATCAGACCCAGGGGATAAAACACTAAAAGGTAATACATTATTCCGCCGTTGCCTAGTGGCGGACAGCAAATTTGACACGCGACGGCCAACGCCAGGGGCAACCCGGTCCTTAATACGACTGCCAGTAGCATGCCATATAGCACACGTTGGGGGCCCTTGAGCACGTGACTCGCGGCCAGGGCCGACGCGCCACCCAGGTAACAGACCGCCGCGGCCAGCGCGCACGCCCAAATGGCCGCCGATCCGTGCAGGGCCCCGGCCACTGGTGCGACCGCCAAGCCGGCCACCAGCAGGACCAGCCCCAGCACGACGATCCGTGCGTACAGGCTTTGCCGTTGCAATTTCGCTAACCAGACTTTCATCAATCTCTTCTACTTGTGGCTAGTGGTCTGTCCAACTTGAGTTTACGGGTGCCACGGTTGGCTTGTCCAACCGTGTTTCCAGCACTGCTGGGCAAGCCGGGCACCGACCGGAGGTTGGTCGTGGCACCCAACCGGTAA
>JBEKZQ010000311.1:0-7481 GCA_049509675.1 Thermoguttaceae bacterium
CGAAAGGACGCCCTTTTCACCAATAGCAATTGCAGAGCAGGCACCCCCGACTCCCGCGGTCCGTGCCGGCATGCAGGTCGAAAAAACCCGCGTTTTGGGCGCATCAGCCAGATCGGACCCGGTTCTGCCTGGGGACCGGATCAAAACGATCCGGCCGGATCTTGACTCGGATGAAGAGACCCCGTTCGAGGATTTCCCGGAGGCGTTCGAGCGGCGGCCGCTTCGCCTAGACCCGATTCCTCGCGATGTGGCGAACCTGGTGATCCTAGGCAACGACTTCGACTTCGACTGGCTAAGCCCAACCGAACGAGACCGCTTGTCGCAGTACCTCGGTAAGTAGATTCGCAGTATCTGGAACGTTAATCTCAGCCAATTCGGCGGTGTGCCAAGGGTAACGCAGGGACACGTCGGAATTGATTGTCCCAACCCAGGCTGCCTAACGCACAAAATGGGCCACCCGCAGTTCAGGCACAAGAGGCACTTTCACATGAAGGAACTGGCGGTGATCGACGTTGATGCCGGTTTTGAAATGGAAACCGCTTGCGCCCAGATCGCCTTTCATATCTGCTGGAAGTGTCTTACGGTACACGGACAGTATCGCTGTACGTGAGGGGACTATCTGCCTTTGCTCCTCCAGTCCTACAATCCAAGTTCCTTCTTTACATTGCCGAGCAGGACGCTGGGCTCAGAAGCTTCCTCGGCTTTCGCGGCGCGAAGTTCCTTGAGGTCCTCGTACTCTTGGATCTCCTCGGCAGACTTGTCTGATTCTAAGTACAGCGTGTCGGGGCAAATGTCCTGTTCGTGCGGCCAAACCACGGTTCCTCCCTCGACGCGCGCTTGCCGGAAGTAAGCCTCGTCCTGCAATTCACGGAACACGCCGAACTCAAGCAAGGGCCGGCAGTGAAAAACGCCTTTCTCTCCGTTGGTAAAGGTGAGCAGCAATCGGTGCCCGGATTTCGGTTGCACGCGGCTGACTCTCGGATTCATCGGTCACCTCAACGGGTCGATCTTATCGACCGTACTCATCTCGCTCCGCGAGATGGAATCCATCACGCGGAGCGTGATGACTACTTTCGCGCACAGTACAGTTGTTTCTGCGCCCATCCTACATTAAGTATAAGCAACGCTGGGTGAACTACACCTACGGTCCTTCGCTCTCGCGGCGGTACTTGCCGGCCAGGGCGTCGTCCAGATAGATGTCCACGCGGCAGTCCTCGGTCGGCTGGCCGCTGGCGGCAGCGGCCGGGAGAACCTCGGCCCGCACCACGCCCAGGCGAACCCGGTCCTGATCGACCTTCATTTCAGCCAGGGCCTCGGCCACCCGGCGGCAGCGGGCATAGGCCAGGTCCCAGCGATCGCGATAGGCGGATTTCGCCGGCAACGGCTGCGGCGAGGCGTGGCCGACGACCTCGATCTCCTGCGGCTTGCCCGCCATTTCCGCGGCCACCGCCTTGAGCCGGGCTTTCTGCTCAGGGGGCAAATCGGCGTTGCCGGGGCCGAAATAGAGGGCCCCGCCAATCACCACCTTCTCGCCTTGGCCCGGGATGCGGATCCGCGTTTGACCTTTCTTGGGGACCTTGATCGCGGACTCCGGTTCTTCGGGCGGAGGCTCGGGGAGTTTCACTTTCTGCCTCGTCCCGCGGTTCTTCACCGGCGAATTGCCGGGCATCAATCCCCAACTGCTGAAGGGCTGATACTTCGGCCCGAAGCGGTTCTGCAACGAGTCCAGCGCGGCCTGCTGCTGTTCGTTGTGGGCCTTCTTCCCTTTTGCCGCCTCGCCCGCCGCCAGCGCGAACATGATGACGAAGAACGACATCATGATGGTGATCATGTCGGCGAACGAGACCATCCACTCCGGCGCGCCCTCGGGTTTCTCGTCCGCTCGCGCGCTAATGGTGCTCACGCCGCCTCTCCCGCGAGTTGCTGGCGGAACTTGGGCGGCAGGAAGGTATCGAGCTTCTGACGCACGATGCGCGGGTTGTCGCCCGCCTGGATCGAAAGGATCCCTTTGACGATGATCTCCTTGACCAGCACCTCTTCGTGACTCAGGTAGCTCAGTTTCTCGCCCAGCGGAATACAGACCAGATTGGCCATCACCGCGCCGTACAGGGTGCCGATCAAGGCCACGGCCATGGAAGGACCGATCGTGTCGGGGTTGTCGAGGTTGCCCAGCATGAGAATCAGGCCCAGCAGGGTGGCGATCATGCCGAAGGCCGGACCGCAGCGGCCCAGCAGATCGAGCATCTTCTTGGCGTCGCGGTGCCGGGCCTCCAAGGCGCCGATCTCGGTCCGCATGATCTCCTCGACCACCTCGCTCCGCGTGCCATCGACCGAAAGCTGGATGCCCAGCGTGATGAACGGGTTCTCGATGTCCCGGACCTTGTTCTCCAAGGCCAACAGCCCGTCTTTGCGGGCCGTTTCCGCCAGGGCCACGATCTGTTCGATCAGCTCCCGCGGGTTTTCCGGCTTGCCGAAGAACGGTTTCTTGAGCATCGAGAAGATATTGAGCACTTGCCGCAGTGGAAAACCGACCAGGGCCACGGCGGTCGCCCCGCCGAAGACCATCATAATGGCCGGCAGGTCGACGAACTTGGTCAACGAAATCTGCGATTCGCCGACCATCAGCACCCCGACCATCATGCAGAAGCCGAGGACCAGGCCCAAGACTGTGCTGATTTCCATGCGTTGGCTTCCTCGAAGCGTGGGCCCTGCGCGCGCAGCAGCGCGACCGGGCGGGACACTAGCGCGCCCGATAGGAGCATTATCGAGCGAATCTTTAGTTTGCTTCACTCTGGCCGGGGCACACCCGGGCGGAACCGTCTGCCCGACGGACAAAGTCGACGCAAACCGCGCACACTACCAATTGACAATGGACAGTTGACAATTGACAACTCGCATGGCGCGACAGTAACCTAATGGTCTGTCCAACTTGAGTTTACGGGTGCCACGGTTGGCTTGTCCAACCGTGTTTCCAGCACTGCTGGGCAAGCCAGCAGTGGCACCCAACCGGTAATGTCGAAATGGACAGACCACTAATCTGTTGTCGCAAGGCCACGCGCGGAGGGACGACCATGAAACACTGTCGGATTCTCACCGTTCTGGGGATGCTTTCGCTGGGCGCCGCCGTTTGCGGGGCGGCCGGTTCGACGCCGCCCCCCAGCAAGGAAAAGCCTTGGCTGGTCTACATCGGCACTTTCACCAACGCCAAGGGCAAGGGGATCTACTGTTCGCGGTTGGATCGCGCCACGGGCAGCTTGCAGCCGAGCGTACTGGCGGCGGAAACCAGAAGTCCCTCGTTTCTGGCGTTGAATCCCAACGGCTCGGTGCTGTATGCCGTCCACGAGATCGGCGACTTCGCCGGCCATGCGGGCGCGATCAGCGCCTTCGCCATCGACAAGGCGGACGGCCGCCTGAAGCTCCTCAACCAGCAATCGACGTGCGGCCCGGGGCCTTGTCACCTGGCGCTGGACCGCCGCGGCCAGTGCATCATCGCGGCCAATTACTCCGGGGGCAGCGTGGCCTGCCTGCCGATCCGGGCGGGCGGCCGTTTGGGTCCTGCCACGTGCTTCGTGCAACACGCCGGGTCCAGCATCAACCGGCAGCGTCAAGAAGGCCCGCACGCCCATTGCGTAACCCTGGAGGCCGGCGATCATTTCGCCTTCGTGGCCGACCTCGGTCTGGACAAGATCCTGGCCTACCGGCTGGACGCGGCCCAAGGGAAGCTGACGGCCAATCAGCCGGCCTCGACGCTGCTGGCCGCCGGCTCCGGGCCACGGCACTTCGTCTTCCACCCCAACGGCCGCTACGCCTACGCAATCAATGAACTGGCCTCGACCGTGGTCGTCTTTTCCTACGATGCGCAGCGCGGCGCGTTGGACACGCTCCAGACCATCTCGACGCTTCCCCCGGGTTTTGCGGGCAGCAACACCACGGCCGAAGTGGCGATCCATCCCTCCGGAAAATTCCTGTACGGCTCGAATCGCGGCCACGACAGCATCGCCATCTTCGCCATCGACGCGGCCGCAGGCAAGCTCCGCTCCCTGGGCCATGAGGCGACGCAAGGCAAGACGCCGCGGCATTTCGCCATCGATCCCAGCGGAAGATACCTGCTGGCGGCCAATCAAGACGGCAATAGCGTCGTGGTCTTTCGCATCGACGCCGACTCCGGCCGTCTGCAGGCCACCGGCAGTCGCATCGCCGTGCCATCGCCCGTGTGCATCGTCGTGACGCCTAGCGATTGAAGCCCACGAAGAAGCTAAAGACTTGCTTTTCGTCGCCCGGCTGATAGGTCACGGGGAAGGCGAAGTCCAGGGCGATGGGCGCCGGGCCCATGGCCGGAATGGCAATCCGCAGGCCGAAGCCGGGGGCCACGCGCATGTTCTGGCTCCACTCGTGGATGCTCGGCTCCACCGTGCCCGCATCGCAGAAGACCACGCCGCGAAGCATGTCGTCGGCGGTAATCGGGAAGAGGTACTGGATCGAGCCGAGCAACTGGAAATCGCCGCCGATGCGGACGCCCGTGTCGGGGTCGATCGGCGACACGCCGCGGAAGTTGAAGCCGCGCAGCGAGGAGAACCCGCCCGCATAATAGCGCTCGTAAATGGGCGTGTTGCCGCCGCTGACGCCCATCCGTGCCGAGAGACTCAGCACGTGGCGACCCGATCCGTCGGGCCGCTCGTAGAGCTTGAAATACTGGCTGAAATCCAGGTCCACGTGCGGATACACCCACGTGCCGACCACCTGCTCGAAGGAGATGTCGAACAAGTGCCCCTCGGTGGCCAGGAAGGCGTTGTCGCGGGTGTCGTGGGCCAGCGAGGCCTTGAAGCCGTACAGGGCGTTGTTGCCCACCACCCGGGCCAGATCGACCGGGGTGGGCGTGATCGGGTTGCTGATGTTGACGTTCGCCCCGCGGAAGGCGACGCTGCCGGTCAGGTCGTGGGTGAACTGGTAGCCCAGGCTGATCTGCCCACCCTCGCGACCCTCCGTCCATTCGTTGTAGATGCGGTCGTAGTAGAAAGCGCTCAGTCCCAACGCGACCGGCTGATCGTACAAGTACGGTTCCTGGAAGCTGACCATGTAGCGCTGGACCTGCGTGCCGGGAACGGCTTCGATGCGGAATCGCTCGCCGGCGCCGCGGAACGCCGTGGCATTGCGGATCTCCTCCCAACTGGTGGGAAAACGGGTCCAGTCGAAGTTCTGCTCGTCCAACACGATGGAGCCCACCAGGCCGGCGTCGGAGTTCACGCCCACGCCCAACATCAGTCGGCCGGTGGGCGCTTCATCCGTGCGGATCGTGAGCGGCAACTCGCGCAGCGGCTCTTCTTGCGGCGAAGGAATCAGCAGGGGCGCGACGTCGCCCGGCCCCGGAGAGCGACCTTGCGGCGGATAAACCGCATACGGCGCCGGAGCGCTGTAGCCCCCGGGCGGAGGAGGCGCCAAGGTCGGCTGCGGGTACTGCGGAACATAGGGCTGCTGCTGGTACGGCTGCTGGATTGGATACTGCGGCTGCGGATACTGCGGCTGCGCCGGATACTGTTGTTGGACTGGATACTGTTGCTGCAGCGGATACTGCGGCTGATAGGGCGGCGAAGCACTTTCCGCGGCCCACGCCGCGCCGTCGCGGGTGAGCTGGCCGCGATAGACACAGGGCGGCACGGGGCAGCTTGGGCCGGTGGGCTGACGCAGATCTTCGTAGCCGGTCGGCGGCGGCGGCAGATCGTCCGTTTCGTCCGGGCATTGCACCTGCACGTAGATGTCCACCACCCGTTGGCCGCCGCCGTCAGGCGCCGCAGGCACCGTCCAATACGCCACGTTGGGCGGATCAGGACTTTGGCCGCGATAGCTGGGCGCCGCGTTGGGCCGCTCCGCCAGGCCGGTTTCTTTGCCTCTTTCTTTCTCTTTGTCTTCCAGTTCCGGCGGGCTGAAAACGATCTTCGGCACCGCTCCCTTGGCCCGGTCGTTCATGAACAGGCCCGAGGCCGCCAAACGCCGCTCGCTGGCCCGCAATTCCCGCGTGTCGACGATGTCGCCCGGTTTGATCGACAGGCGGTTGAGCACGGTCGTCATCCGGGTGTGTGGGTTGTCGCCCTTGATCTCGATGTTGATGCGACCGACCTTGTAGCGGTCGCCCTCGGTGACGTTGAAAACCAGGTCCAGTTTGCCCGGCTGATCGAGGAAGCGATTCTCCACCTTCACGTCGGCGAATACATAGCCTTTGCTGCCATACTTGTCCTGCACGGCCGTGGAGTCGGCCTGCATCTTGGCGCGATTGAAGAATTCGCCCGGCTTCAGCTTCAGCTTCTCGCGCAATTGCTCGCTGGAGAATTTCGTGTTGCCAACGAAAGCGATGTCGTTGACCATGTACCGCGGACCTTCATCGATCACGAAGGTCAGGGTGGCCCAATCCTGGGCCGGATAGAACTCCAACTCGCGTCCCACCCGGGCATGGAAGAAACCGAGGCTGCGGTAGTAATCGGTCAGAATCTTGACGTCTTCTTCGATCTGTTTGCGGTCGACTTCGCCTTTGAAGACGTAGAAATAGGGATGGCGCGACTTGATCTGTGTTTGCAGGCGGTCGCCGCTGACGATCGTATTGCCGACGAAGTTCACCTTCCAGATCTTCTGCTTGGGCCCTTCATTGATCAGGAAAATGGCCCGCAGGTCGCCCGGCTTGTTTCCTTCCAGGATCGTCACGCGGACCTTGCTGTATCCCTTCTCCTGATAGAATTCTTCGATCTTGCGGCGGGCTTCCTCGGCGCGGAACGGATCGGCGCCGTCGCCCACCTTCAACTCGGTTTTCTCCTTGAGCACGCTGGTGCGCATGCGATCGTTGCCGATGATCTTGATTTCCTGAAGGATGGGATGCTCGAGCACCTGGAAAATGACCACCCGGCCGCCGGGCGCCTGTCGGAAAAAGGCCTGGACGTTGACGAACCAGCGGGTCTTGCTCAGCCGTCGCACGTCTTCCTGGACGACGTCTTTGTCGTAAGGTCGCCCGGCGCGCGTGTAGATGTGCGGCAGAATCTTTTCCAGCTTGACGGTGTGATTGCCCTCGACGCGGACCTCGACCACCATTTCCTCGGTGGGCTTGATCAGCGGCGTGACGGTGCGAGGATCCAGCAGGGGCCCCTCGATGAGCCCCACCGGCGGCGGCGCCTGGCCCGGGGCCGATCCGGCAGCGGCCAGACTCAGCACGACCAGCGCGCAGAGAAAGATGCGGCAGAAGCCTGAATCGACTGGCGGCGCGGCCATTACGGGCCTTTCCGTACTGAGAGACATTCGCGACGAGAACTCGATGGGTGCGTAGAAATACCCAATCCGGCTGTGTCAAGCAAGGCGAACTTGGCGGAATCTGGGCAAGACGGGTGCAAGTTGCACTTTGTCATTCGCCGGAGACGTGGTAAACAGAAGGGGGGATGATTTGCTTGGTAAGGGGCCAGGTAATGGGAATTCAGATAAAGGAGGAAGCCAGGGATGGCACT
>JBEKZQ010000312.1:0-10353 GCA_049509675.1 Thermoguttaceae bacterium
ATGCCCCAAGGACCATACGCTTGTCGTCGTGGTCTTCTTGAATCAGTGGGGTTTCATGCCCGGAAGACGCGAATACGGCGAATACATGGCCGGCAAGACGCTCAAGGGCTCACCCGACTGGCAAACGGTCTCCGTGAGCCTTGATGAGTTGATGCCGACCAAGAAGGAAGGTCAGGCCGCGATGACCTCGTGGGATACCGTTGCCGAACTCAGCTTCAGGGGCCAGGGGACATTTTATCAGGGTGGAAAAGAAGTGAAATTTGGCGAGGGATCGCCGGGCTGGAATGAACCTCGCGAGTTTCGCAATCTCCGCTGGGAGGGAGGCGTGGAGAACACCGCGGCTGAAGTTCGGATCGGGTTGGCTGAGGGCCGACCTTGTCTGTGTGAGCGCAGGAGACGGCTCGGTTCGATGGAGACGGAAGGATGTGGGAAGCGGCGGCCTCATGGTTGCGGACGGGAAGTTGATCGTCCTATCCCGCGGCGGCGACTTGATTCTGGCGGAGGCGTCTCCAACCGCCTGCACCGAGATCGCGCGCGCGAAGATATTCTCGGCAGGCGCCTGTTGGAATAGTCCCGTGCTCTGCGATGGCCGCATTTACGCCCGGAACGAGAAAGGGACCTTGGTCTGCCTCGACGTGCGGGGAAAATAGTTATCCTTCCCAATAATACCGTCCGGGTAAGGCCGACGGAAGAAGCGGCCATACGGCCCATCGCGTGCCATGCTCACAGGGTCCAACCTCGGCGGTATTCCCGTTGAAGATGCCGATTGGCCTCCTCGTTGTTGGTAATCCTCATGTTTGCACCGTCCCAGTCGAGTTTCTGCTGGGCACGCACGGCGACGTTGCCCAGCAAGCACACCTCCGACAAGAGTCCTGAATGATCCGCGAAATTGGAACCGGCGGGCGAGCCGCCCCGGCAGGCGTCAACCCACTCTTTGTAGTGCCCGACCGAGCGTGCCAGCACCTTGGGCGGCCGTCCGTAGCTTCGCATCCGCGACTCCGGGATGAGTCGGTGCCCCATTAGCTTCCCCTTTTCGCCGGTGTAGACCACATCCTCCACGCGACGGTCCGCTTCCAGTTCCTTCGGCCGCGCCGGCCTTAACCCTCCGTCGTACCAGGTCAACGTGAGCCGAGGCATGTTGTCGCGGGCAGGAAACTCGAACCGCGCGATCACACCCAACGGGTAGACTTCCGCGTTGAGCTTCGTGGAACACGCCTCGACGCTGGTGGGATGCCCCAGCTTCAATGCCTTGAAGACGGTGGAGAGTTTGTGGCAGCCAAGGTCCCCCAGCAGCCCCGTCCCAAAGTCCCACCAGTTTCGCCAGGTCCACGGACAATAGGCAGAATGGTACGGCCGCTGGGGCGCCGGTCCCAACCACAGGTTCCAATCCAATCCCGCGGGCACGGGCGGCGTTTCCGAGGGACGGGCCTCCCCGGCTGGCCAAGTCCAGAAGCGCGCCGGAGACCAGACCTCCACCTCGTGAACCGGACCGATGGCTCCATCCCAGATCAACTCGCAGACCAAACGCGCCTCTTCGGTTGCCTGACCCTGATTGCCCAGTTGCGTGGCGACCTTGGCCCGCCGCGCCGCTTCGGTCACCTGTCGGGCCTCATAGACCGAATAGGCGAGTGGTTTCTCGCAGTACACGTGCTTGCCTTGCTTCAAGGCGGCCATCGTCACCACGGCGTGGGTATGGTCCGGCGTCGCCACCATGACCGCATCGACATCCTCCTTGGCCAGCAGATCCCGAAAATCGTTGTAGGCCCTGCAACCCTGGTACTTCCCGGATCTCCGCTGCTTGGCGTAATACTCGTCCGCCGCACGCCGCGCAGGTTCCCGGCCCCCCAGTCTCTGCTCCTTGCCCTCCAACCAGTTCCAGGAGAGGTAGCCCCCGCCCTCACGATTCACATCGCAGACCGCTACCACCTGGATTTCGGAGAACTCTTGCAGGGCGGCCATGTCTTGCAGGCCCTGCCCACCCATGCCGATCCCCGCCAGGGTGGTCTTCGCACTCGGCGGAGTATGGCCCGCACCTCCCAGGACGTGTCGGGGGACAACAGCCATCGCCGTCGCGACCGCGGTCCGGCCCAGGAAGTTGCGTCGTGAGATTCTGCTACCGCTCCAGCCGCCCACACGGCTCTTGTTCCCCATGTCCGTACCCTCCTGCTGCTTGACCGCGAGTCGCGTCCCGGCCAAAGGGGACCTACGTGCGGTTGTCTGTCGCGTTTCCGATGCCTGGTAATTTCCGATCTCGCAGACATGGACATTCTGCTTCGCTGATGGCCATGATAGTATCGCAGTGGCGCTCGCACAAGGTTCCCCCGCAGAGACAGGCTGCTTCCATCCAGACGGGAACGACGAGCGAAAGGTCCGGCGATCGGGGGCTTGTTTGCCCGAAATAGTTGTTGCGGCGTTTGCAATTCTGCGGATAATGAATGGCTGGATCGCAAACGGCACTGCCTTGTCCGCAATCCCAGGAGTTTCTCCCATGCGAACGACTGCACTCAACCGGCGGATCTTTCTGAAGGGGTCTATTGTCGGCGGCCTGGCGGCCATGACCGCAGTGCGATTTCCAGGGGTGGCAGCGGCCGCCGAAACGGTGGGAGCCAGGGCCACCGCCCGCGTCGCCCTCACGGCCGGCAACGACCGGGCTGCCAACGCCTTCCGCGGCCTGCAACACTTTCGCGACGAGATTGCCAAGGCCATCGGCGACCGGACGGTGGTGATCAAGCCCAACTTCGTGGCCATCGCCAACCAGCTTGCCGCCACCCACGCCGACTGTATCGAGGGGATCCTGGAATTCCTCAAGTCAGTCGGCAAAGTGGGCAACGCGATAATCGCCGAATCGGCCGCCGACGGGCCGACGCTCGACGGATTCGCCAACTACGGCTACACGCGGCTGGCGGCGAAATTCGGCGTGAAGCTGGTCGATCTGGACCAGGCGGGGCACACTATCGTCCAGGCTTTCGACGAGGGCGATTTCCGCCCCCACGCGGTGCGGATGTCGCGACTGCTCCTGGATCCGAAGACCTTTATCATTTCCGCGGCAAAGCTGAAGACGCACGACCGGGTGGTGGCAACGCTGTCGCTGAAGAACATCGTCGTCGGTGCGGCCGTGAAAGACCCGGGCTTCACCTGGGGCCAGAGGGCGAAGCCGGGGACGACCAGCGACAAGCCGATCTGCCACGGCTCCGGCTTCCGCGGCATCAACTACAACATGTTCGCCCTGGGCCAGCGGCTGCACCCGCACCTGGCCGTGATCGACGGCTACGACGGTATGGAGGGCAACGGCCCCACAATGGGCAAGGCCGTGGACCATCGCGTCTGTGTGGTCAGCAACGACTGGCTGGCCGCCGACCGCCTGGCCGTGGAATTGATGGGAATCGACTTCGCCAAGGTCGGCTACCTGAACTTCTGTGCCGACGCCGGGCTGGGCCAGGCCGACCTGAAGAAAATCGAGGTTGTGGGCGAACCCGTGGCCAGGCACATCAAGACCTACAAGCTCTCCGACAACATCGACGCCCAGATGATCTGGAAGAAGCCGGCACACGGATAACATCCGCCTTCTTCCATACGGCCTGGAACAACGGGCAGCAGAGTTGTTGGCGGACTATTTCTCTTTCGGCGACGAAGGCGAAATCGCCGGCGGCGATTTCTGCGGCTTGACCGGCATCCCCGGGGCGACTTGTTGCAAGCCCTTCTCAATCACCCAGTCGTCCGCGGCTAATCCTTGTTCCACGACGCGCATCCCGTCGTCCTCTAACTCCCCGACTATTACGTCGCGGCGTTGGACGACGTTCTGATCGGTCACGATGAAAACTAATTTCTGCCCCTGGCCGCTGCACAAAACTCTCTCCGGCACCAGCAATGCCTCATGGGGATCGCTCGTGACGAGGCGCACGCGGGCGAACATCCCCGGCATCAGAAGGCCGTCCGGATTGGGAAGCAGCGCCCGCCAGCAGGCCGTTCCCGTGGCCGGATCAATCCGCGTGTCGGCCGACTCGACCTTGCTCTTGTGCGGAAAGTCTTTTTCGTCGGTTAGCTGAACCAGGACCGGCAGCCCCGGCTCTCCGTCGCGACGGGACGGGCTGCGGCGGAGTTTGAGAAACGTACGCTCGTCGACGTCGAAAGCCACGCATATCGGATCGACCGAGTCGATCGTGGCCAGGGACGTGGTGTTGGCTGTTGCCAGGCTGCCGACGCCCAGCAAGCGGTCGCTGATCCTGCCGGCAACGGGCGCAAAGACGCGGGTGTGCTCCAGGGCGAGGTTGGCGAGGTTGAGTGCGGCTTGGGCCGCCTGTAGGGCGGCCTGGGCCTCGGCCAGCTCGCCGGCCGCCCGCTCGTACTCCTCCTGGGAGACGGCCCGCTGGCGGAGGAGTTCCGCCGCCCGCTTGAAGTCCGCCTCCAGCCGCGTGAAATGGGCCTTGGCCTGTGCCAGATTGGCCATCGCCCGGTCGCATTCGGCCTGGTCCGATCGGGGGTCGATCTCCAGCAACAGGTCGCCTTTCTTGACCATCATCCCGCCCTTGAAGTGGATCTTCTCGATGTTGCCGGTAGCCCGCGCCCGAACGTCCACTGTTTGGGCCGCTTCGATCCGACCGGTGAAATCCTCATGACGGGTGAGCTGACGCCGGATCGGGCGGATGACGGGGACCTCCAGCGGAGTGGCTGGGGCGTAAGTCCCCGCACTCAGTGCCCCGGAGGCCTGCGCGACGCCGGTTCCGATCATCGCCCGCGGTTGGAGGGCCTTCAACTCGGCCGCGGCAGGGACCAAAGGCTGGGCGGCGACGGCCTCCGCCCCAGCGGGAAGCGGCGATTTGATCAAGCCGACGTCCTTGGATTTCGCCTGCCCGGGCAACTCGACATTGACCTGGCCGTCGGGGCCGATGCGCGCCGTACTGCCCGGAGGCACCTCGACCGTGGTTTCACGGCCGTCCTTCGTTATGCGGATCATGATGCCCAAAGTGAAGCCGAGGCCGCCGACCAGAAGCAGCAAGACGGCAAGCCCGACGACCGACTTCCAACGCTGCGCGGCCGCGTGCGGCCGGCCCTGGCCCTCTCCCAAGGGGAGAAGGGGCTGATGTGGGCCGCCCACACTCTGATTCTCTCCGGGCGGGAGAGGCGACGAGACCGATGCCTCCGCCCGGCGCAACAGGGCCGGCAGGTCGGCCCCGGCGCACCAGGGGACAACGGCCTCGGCCACTTCGGCCGGCGTGGCAAACCGCTCGCCGGGGGCCTTCGCCAGCATCCGGTCGAGGATGGCGACCAGTTCCTCGTGTACGTCGGGGGCAAAGTCGCGGACCGGCGGCACCGGCTGGTGGACGTGGGCGTTGAGCTTCTCCAGCGCGCCGGCGTACTGCCGGCCGCTGAAAGGGGCCCGGCCGCTGAGAAGCTTGTAGAGCGTGCAGCCGAGGCTGTAGAGGTCGGCGCGGATGTCGACCCTGCGGCTGTCGGAGGCCTGTTCCGGGGCCATGTAGTCGGCCGTGCCCATCGCCTGGCCCGCGCCGGTCATCTCCTCGCCCGTCGTCGCCTCGGCATAGAACCGGGCCAAGCCGAGGTCAAGCAGTTTCACGTCGCCCGATCGGGCGAGCATGATGTTCGACGGCTTGATGTCGCGGTGTACCAGGCCGTGCTCGTGGGCGTACTCCAGCGCCAACGCCGTCTGGCGGACCAACTCGCACGCGTCGGCCGTGGGAAGGGGCCCGACGCGCCGGACGATTTCCGCCAAATCCAGCCCGTCGACGAACTCCATGATAAGCACGGGCATGTCGTCGATTTCCCGGGCATCGTGGGCTTGGACGATGTTTGCATGGGCGAGCCGGCCGACGGCCTTCATCTCGCGTTCAAAGCGGTTAATGGTCTTCCGGTCGCCTCCGAGGCCGCGCGGCAGAACTTTCACGGCCACTACCCGATCGAGCTTCGTGTGCAACGCCTTGTAGACCCGGCCCATGCCGCCGCGGCCCAGCTCCGCCAGGAGCCGGTATTCGCCCAGCATCTCCGGCATGTCCGGGCACAACGAGGGGGACAGTCCCATTTTCGCGTCGAGAACCCGGGGCTCGCGGGCGGCATCCATTTCGCCGCGAAAATCGGGACAGTCCCCTGCGGGCATCGCCATTGCCGCCGCCAAAACGTCCTGCAACTGCGGTTCGGCCAACACCGATTCGCTGCTCAGCGGCATCCGCAAACGACCGATTACCGTGTCGTCGGCGTCGTCCAGGGTCATGATGGTGGCCTGGCAGTCGGGACAGCAGTCCAGATGACTATCCAAAGCGTCCCGCTGTTGGCCGGAGAGCATCCCCAGCGAGTACTCCAGCAGCGTTTCACGACTTGGGCAGACTGTAACGACCATGTTGGAAGCCCTCCGCGTCGGTCTCTATGCTTTCGGCGTCATTGCCGAGTCGTTCACACGCGACTCCCTATACAATAACAATGCGCGAGTCTGACACGATTTGGAATTGTTCTTCCCAAACTGTTGCCAGACAACGACTTGTCGAGGTCAGCGGTACTCCAACGGGGGCTGCTCCTGCAATTCCGAGAGTGCCTGTCGGAACCGGCCCAAGACCCGCGACTTCGCCTTGTAGACGGCCGCCACACTGATCTCCAGATCGGAAGCGACGTGCGCGGGCGACTGTCCGCCGATGCTGACCCGCCAAAAAGCTTCCCAGGTGCGGGCCTCGAATTCCACCCGGATCATCTCCAAAACCCGCCGCGACAGACATGCCGCCGATTGGGCGTCCGGCTGGATGCTTTCCTCTGAAGGCTCAGGCGGCTGGGCGATTTGGGCCATCTGTCGTTGTGCCGTGCTGCCGCCTCGGGCTTCGGCCTTGCCATGCCGGCGACGGTAGTGCTCCCGGACCTTATTGCGGGTAATGGCGGCGAGCCAGCCGCTGAAACTGTCTTGCGGTCGATCCCGGCGGAACTCGCCCAAGTGAACCATCACCGCCGAGAGCACCTCTTGAACCACGTCGGCCGCATCTTCGGCAGTGAGGTTCGACCGGCGGCACCAGCGGTAAGTCACCGGGCCGTAGAGGCATACCAAGCGCTGCCATGCGTCCGGGCGACGGGCCCGAAGCTGGTCCAGAAGCGTCGAGGAAATGGAACTCGGCCTCGATGCACCATCATGGCTGCCTTCGGGCTGCGCGTCCATGATCGTTCACGCCTCCGGTCGAGAAGGAGCGTCTGCGATAAGCCTGCTTGATTGTAACACAGCCGAAGAGACAGGCCAAGCACGCGATCGGGATGCCAGGAGAACTGCAAAGTCTTCCGCGCGGACCAGTGATGCACATTAGCCCGACGCGCCAGCGAGGGACCTACTGGTCTGTCCAACTTGAGTTTACGGGTGCCACGGTTGGCTTGTCCAACCGTGTTTCCAGCACTGCTGGGCAAGCCAGCAGTGGCACCCAACCGGTAATGTCGAAATGGACAGACCACTAATGTTCGGCATCGCAACTTCGCAGTGTTCCTGGGGGAGGCCAGTCGTTCGCAAACTGAGGATTGGTTTTTTGGCGGGGGCTTGAGCAATACGCTGCAATCTGGTAAATTGCCGGGATACTGTTGATCCCTATGGCGTTTCATGGACATCAAGACTATCCCACTGAGCCGGCTGGAGACGAACCTCCGAGCGACATTGGTTGAATGCGCGGATTCGGGCCAGGCAGTGGTCGTGAAGTTGCCGGACCAGCGCCTGATCGCCATCCAGGCGCTGGAGGCCACGGAAGACGATTCGCTGGTCGACGATCTCCTGAAGTCCAACCCCGAATTTCAGACCTTGGTAGCCAAGTCGAAGGCCGGCCCCCGCAAGCCGTTCCCGCCCGAACGGTAGCCGGAATTGGGTACGTGTTGACCGGGATTATTCGCTGGCCCAATGGAAGCCCGATGTGCCACCAAGGGGATTGGTTGTGAGTAAGGGCTTGTCACACCGCCTTGCCAGGAATCCCGCCCGCGCTGGCAACGGGGTCATGGCACCCCAGTCGGCCATGCGTTACAATCCAAGTCGATCCTGAAGGGGACAGTCTCATTTTCCTCGAACCGAAGGTTCGCGGACGAAAATCGGGACGGTCCCTCTTACTCCTGTAATGCCGCCCGCACTGTCATCATGGCCGTTCTCAAGCTTTGCGAAATGGTTCCGGGCCAGGAGGCCGACCTGTTCGTGCTCATGACCGCAAAGGAACAGTTGACCACCCGCGAGGGCAAGCCGTTCTTCAAGGTCGGTTTCCGCGACAGCGGCCGGGAAGTCACGTTCCCCGTTTGGGACAATTCGCCGCTGGCCGCCCAGTGCCGGGAGCAGTGGAATCCGGGCGTGTTCTATAAGCTCCGCGCGGTGTACCGCGAGACGAATTACGGTCCGCAGTTGGACATCCGCAAGATCCGCGAGGTGTGCGAGGGCGACGCCGCCGACGGCTTCGATCCGACGATGTGCCTGCCGCAGTCGCGCTTCGATCCGCAAGCCATGTTCGAGGAGTTGCTGGCCGTGGTCCGCGAGGAGATCAGCGAACCTCCGCTGAAAGCCCTGGTGGAGTCGCTGCTCGAAGACAATCGGGCGGCGCTGCTGAGAATGCCCGCCGCCCGGCACAATCATCATGCGTTTGTGGGCGGGCTTTTGGAACATACGCTCAGCGTGACGCGCTCGTGCCTGTACCTGGCGGCGAAGTATGCCGAGTATTACCACGAGATGCGGCCGCCCTTGGATCGCTCGTTGGTCGTGGCCGGGGCCATTCTGCACGATATCGGCAAGCTGCGCGAATTGGACCAACATCCAGGCGGAACCGTGTACGCAGCCGCAGGGGCCATGATCGGCCACCTGTTGCTGGGCCGCGACATGGTCCGCGAGGCGGCCGCCAAAACGCCGCTGCCGGGCGACATGCTCCTGCGCCTGGAACACCTGATCATCGCGCACCAGCGGCTGCCGGAATGGGGATCGCCCAAGCCGCCCATGACGCCCGAGGCCCTGATCGTCCATTATGCCGATGATCTGGACGCAAAATACGCGATGATGGCCGAGATCCTCCGCAACGATGCCAATCCCGGTCCGGTCACGGCCAAGAAGAACGTGCTCATGCAGCACGTGTACCGCGGACCCGGATAGCCTTTTGGCCATCGGCAAGAAAAGTGCTGCCTTGAAATCCGATCCTCAGCGCGCGCAATCGGCACAGAGCGGGGCGACATCTTCGTCGGTGAACGCCAGGGAAAACGTGCCGATGCCGCATCGGCTGCAACGCATCGCTTCGAGTTGTTTCGAGAGCGGATTCCAGTACACGGTGTGCCTCTTGACCGCACGCTTGCGATGCACCGACAGATCCACGGCCAGGACCGGGATTTCCGTGCGGATCAGCACCAGCGGTTCCAAGCGCGCTTCCATTGCGTAGCGCTCGTCGAGTTCGGCCAGCTTGCGACGGAGTTCCAGCTCGACGGCACGTTTCCTGGCGGCGATCTTCTCGGGGTCGGGTTTCGCGCCGCCGCGGGGTTTCTTGTGCTCCGTTTCCCGCACCAGTGCGCCGTAGTACTCATGGAGCCGTCGGCGGTCGCGCTGGATCTGCCCGTCCATGCGGCGGAAGAATTCCGCCGCCGCCGCCTTGGCCCGGGGCAGCGCGCGGGCCACCGCCCAGTGGTAGGTCGACGGCCTCTCCCGACCGGGCGCCGGCCGCGGCTTGAGCTCCCAGAGGCCCAACGGGTCGGGCAGTTCGACCTCCGTGCCGCTGGCGGCGTTGATCGTCAAGCGAAAGCGCGTCTCCCAGCGGTCTTCCGAGGTCACCGATGCCTGAAACCACCAGGTGTCGTACTGGACGGGCACGGCCCGAGTGTCGGCCAGTTGCACCTTGGCATTGAGCCACGTGAAGACGCGGCGGACGGCCTCATCGAGATTGCCGCGCTTCAGGTACAACTCGCCGGTGGCGAACGTCCCCATGCGCGGCTCGGCCTGCAGCAGCTCCGCCGCGGTCTCCAGGAAATCGGTGGCCAGGCTGACACACCAGCCGCCGCCGCCGGGCTGGCTGGTAAGCCGGATCGCCTCGTCGTCGGCGGCGACGGCGGCCGCCACCTCCGCCGGCACCAGGGCGGCGCCTTCGGCCGCACCGGCGGGCCAGTCTACCAGCCCGCCGCGCCGCTCCAATATCTTCGAGGCGAACTCGCGGAGTTCCTCCTGAATGCCGCCGGTCATTGGTAATCCTCTCCGAACATCGCCTCGTCCAGCCGCTTGGTTTCCAGGTATTCCTCCTGTGCATCCAGCAGGGTCCGACCCAGCTCATCGAACGATTGGTCGAGCTCCTTGTCGGTGTGTGAACGGAGCCAGAGGTTGAGCACCAAGGATTCGAATTCCTCGCCGCCTTCCAGGTTGCCGAGGATCGAGCCTACCTC
>JBEKZQ010000313.1:0-7346 GCA_049509675.1 Thermoguttaceae bacterium
TATGCCCGAGCTTCCTGAAGTCGAAACCATGCGTCGCGGGGTTCTGGCGGCCGTCGGCTGCCGGATCCGCGGCGTGCGGCGGCCGGCCTCCGCGCTCGAGGCCATCACCATGACGCCGCCGCCGGCCGAGTTCCGCCGCCGCGCCGCCGGCCGCAGAATCATCGCCGTGGCCCGGGCCGGCAAACGCATCGTCCTGGAACTCGACAACGCCGACCGCATCGTGCTGGAGCCGCGCATGACCGGCCTCGTCCTCCTTGGCGATCCGCCGGAACGGAAACATCTGCGGCTGGTCTTCCAACTGGCAGGCGGTGCGGCCAAGCAACTGCTCTTCTGGGACCAGCGCGGCCTGGGCGTGGTGCGGTTGGTTTCGCCCGCAGAGTACCAGGAACGCTACGGGCCGGAAAAACTGGGGCCCGATGCCTTGCAGATTTCGCCTGTGGAACTGCGCGCGCGATTGACCGGCAGCCGGCGTGCGATCAAGGTCGCGCTGTTGGATCAACGTGCGCTGGCAGGGGTCGGGAATCTGTATGCCTCCGAGATCCTGCACCACGCGGGCATCCATCCGCAACTACCCTGTTGCCGTTTGAGCCGCCGGCAATGGGCGAAGTTGCACGGCGCCATGCTGCGGGTATTGGAGGAGGCGATCCGCCACCAGGGCTCCACGCTCCGCGACGGCACGTATCGGATTGCCCGCAACGAGCCGGGCAGTTACCAGTTGCTGCACTTGGTTTACCAGCGGGCCGGCGAGTTGTGCGGCCGTTGCGGCCAGGCCCGAATTCAACGGATGGTCCAGGCGCAGCGATCGACCTTCTTCTGCCCCCTCTGCCAGCGGCGGGCATAGTAGCAGGCACACGCCGTGTGCCGTCCGCCAATTACGGCACACCGACCATGCTGCGAACCTGCGGTTCGCCGCATGGTGCCCGGTGGTTAGCCCGACGGAACAGCGATGCTTGGCCGCAAGAGCCGTTCGGAAGAGCACGGGCAAGCCCGTGGCACAAAACCTTGCTACGCGCCGCCAGTGGTACACACTTCCGCCTCATTCGTCACACCACGCGGGGACAAGGGAACTGCAAAGCTCGCGAAGCCTTCCGCCCGCAGGTCCATTCCGCACACTAGCCCGAAGCGCCAGCGAGGGAGAATCGCCGCAAATCCCTCGCTGGCGCTTCGCGCCTAGTGTCTCGCATCGCAACTTTGCAGTTCTCACCCCACGCGGGACCGGCGGGATTGAAGTCGGGGCAAAAAGGGCGTACACTGGTCGCCATGATTCCATGGAGCTGCAAGCGATTGTTCCGTGCCGCGGCCTGGGCCGTGGCCGGGTGGTGGATTCTGCTCTGCGGATCTGCCGCGGCCGCGCCGCGCATGCCGCGTTTTCTGCCCCGGGAGCAACCCGAACTTCCGGCCGAGCAGCCGGCACTTCCGCCGTCGGATCCCAATGCGCAGTCGCCGGCCATGGCGGCCTACCAGCAGGGTCTCGCGGCGATGAAAAAAAACGCCTTCGACGAGGCGATCGGCTCCTTCAGCCAGGCCATCCGACTCGATCCCCGCTTGAGCTTGGCCTACAGCGGCCGCGGCCTGGCCTACGTGTTGAAGAACGATCTGGGCCGCGCGCTGCCCGACCTGGACACGGCGATCGGGCTCGACGCCGCCAACGCCACGGCCCGTTTCAACCGCGGCTTCGCCTATTATCGCAAGGGCGAACTGGACAAGGCGATCATCGACTACGGCGACTCGATCCGGCTGAATCCCTCCTATGCCGACGCCTATCGCGACCGCGGTTTCCTCTACGCGCTGAAGGCTGATTTTGCCCGCGCCCTGCCGGATCTGAATCGGGCCATCCAACTGAGTCCCCGCGACGCGACCGTCTATCTCAGCCGGGCGACGGCCTACGCCAAGATGGAGGACTGGAATGCGGCCATCGCCGATTACAACCAGGTGATCGAGATCGATCCGAAGAATGCCGAGGCCTGGTCGGACCGCGGTTACGCCCGGACCGAAAAGAACGATCTGGACGGCGCGCTGGCCGACCTGGATCGCGCCGTCGAGTTGGCCCCCAGCGAGCCGTCGGTGTTCTTCAACCGCGGTTTCTGCTATTTCCACCGCAACGACCTGGACAAGGCGGTGGCCGACTACAGCCAAGCGCTCCGCTTGGATCCCGAATATGCCGATGCCTGCCGGGAGCGCGGCTACGTGCTGGCCTTAAAGGACGATTTCGCGACGGCCGCGGCCGACTTGGATCGGGCCGTGAAATTGGCCAAGGACGAATCGCTCGGCTGGCTCCGCCGCGGCGTGGTGTTCGGCTTGCAAAACCAGTGGCCGAAGGCGATCGCCGACTTCAACGAGGCCTTGCGGCTGGCGCCCGAGGACGGCGAGGCCCATTTTCAGCGGGCCCTGGCCTATGTGGCCGCCAGCGACCTGGACAAGGCCCTGGTCGATTACAAGGAAGTGATTCGCTTGGAGCCGCGCGACCTGTCCGGCTACAAACAATGGGGACCGAACAAGGATGCCCAACGGCGCGGCAAAGCGGTCGACCGGCTCGAAGAGGCCCTGCGCGGGCAGGCGGAGGAGGCCAAGAGCTGTTTCATCCGGGGAATCACCTTGCACAAGGAAGAGAAGCTGGACGAGGCCATTGCCCAATATGACCGGTCGTTGGAACTCTATCCGCGCTCAGCGGAAGTGCATTTCAATCGCGGGCTGGCCTATCGCAAGAAAAATGAGTTGGAGAAGGCGATCCTCGACTACAGCCAGGCAATCGCTCTGAATCCGCAATTTGCCGCGGCCTATGCCAACCGCGGCTATGTCTTCTACAAACTGGGCGATCTTGCCAGTGCCCTGACCGATTTCGATAAAGTGATCCAGTTAGAACCGCAAAACGCGGACGCCCGCACGAGCCGGGAAATGATTATCCAGATGCAAGTCAAAGGAGACGAACGATGAACTGCCGTGGACGAGTGGCGCCGGAAAACACTAGCCTGAAGCGCAAGCGAAGGGCGGAAACACTGAGGTCCTTGCCGATACTTCCCTCGCTCGCGCTTCGGGCTAGTGTCGCGCTGGCACTTGTGGCGGCCATCCTGGGCTGCGCGACGGAAGTGACAAAGAAGAAGGAGAACGAGAAGGAGAAGCAAATGAACGTTACCAAGAAGCCCTACGGCAAACTCCCCGACGGCACGGAAGTCGACCTGTACACCATGACCAACAACAGCGGTCTGAAGATAAGCATCATGTCCTACGGCGCCACGATCACGGGCGTCGAGGCGCCGGACAAAGCGGGAAAGATCGAGAATGTAGCCCTCTACCGGCCTTCGTTGGCGGACTACCTGAAGAAGGACACGCCCTTCTTCGGCACCACCGTGGGCCGTTACGCCAACCGCATCGCCAAGGGCAAGTTCACCCTGGAGGGCAAGCAGTACACGCTGGCCACCAACGACAACAAAGTCAATCACATCCACGGCGGCGTGCGCGGATTCGACAAAATGGTGTGGAAGGCCGAGCCGATCCGCGGCGAAGGTTTTGTCGGGGTCGCCTTCACCTGCAACAGTCCTGACAACGACCAGGGCTACCCGGGCAATCTCGCGGCCAAGGCCGTGTACACGCTCTCCGACAAGGACGAGCTGAAAATGGAGTTCACCGCCACCACCGACAAGCCCACCATCGTTAATCTGTGCAACCACAACTACTGGAATCTGGCCGGGGCCGGCGCGGGCGACATCCTGGGCCACGAGATCCTGATCAACGCCGACCGCTTCCTGCCCGTCGACGACACGCTGATCCCGCTGGGCGAGCCCACGGCGGTCAAGGACACGCCGATGGACTTTACGCAGCCGAAGAAAATCGGCCGGGACATCGATAAGGTCGAGGGCGGATACGACCACTGCTACGTGCTCAACAAGAAGGATGCGGAAATGTCGCTGGCCGCCCGGGTCGCCGATCCCCAGAGCGGGCGCGTCATGGAAGTCTCGACCACGCAGCCGGGCGTCCAGTTCTACACCGCCAATTTCCTGGACGGCTCGATCACCACCGACGGCAAGACCTACCAGAAACATGCCGGGTTCTGCCTGGAGACCGAGCATTTTCCGGATTCGCCCAATCACCCGGCCTACCCCTCCACCGAACTAAAACCGGGTGATACCTACCGGGAAGTGACCATCCACAAGTTCAGCGTGCAGAAGTAAGTCCAGTTTTCAGTTTTCAGTGTTCAGTTCCACGAGTTCAGCGTGAAGAAACAGAAGCGGCTCCGGCGGGGACCGTAACCGGTTGCCCGCACTTTTTTGCGACGTTTTTTTGCCCCCGATTCGCCGATCGTGTTATACTACGGGCAAGGGCTTATGATCGCACAAGGGAGGGAAGCCATGGTCCACTCGCAATTATCGCTCCGAGGCAGGGGACTGTCCCGATTTTCGCAGCAAAGCCGGGGACCGTCCCCGATATCGCCCAGCGAAAATGGGACTGTCCCCTTCGGAGGTCCGCGCCGGACAGGCGGCACGACAGGGTTCACGTTGATCGAGCTGCTGGTCGTGATCTCCATCATCGGCATCCTGGTGGGGATGTTGCTGCCGGCCGTGAACAACGCCCGCGAAGCGGCTCGGCAGACGCAATGCAGAAACAACCTGAAGCAGATCAGCCTGGCCTTCATCCAAATTGAGGGGAAGGTTGGTTATTTCCCATCCGGTGGATGGGGCTATAATTCGCTGGGTGATCCCACCCAGGGAGTTGGCAGCCGGCAGCCCGGCGGCTGGGATTTCTCCATCCTGCCGTATATCGAGCAGAACGTGATCTATCTGCAACTGCAGCCCGGCAACCCCGGCCAACAACAGCCATATGCGGCTCCCCAGGCGAATTTCAACCGCGTGACGATGCCGATCCAGGTTTACAACTGTCCCACGCGGCGACGACTTGGGCTCTATCAGACCTCCTGGGCTCCGCCCAACACAACTGGCGCGGGAGGTACGAGCGTGACCAGTACGGGTGTGGCCCGCAACGACTACGCGGCCAATTTCGGCTGCAGCAATTTCTTGGCGTGCAGCCCGAGCGGCACGGGCCCCATCGACATGACAAAGTGCGCTGTTCCTTCTCCGGCGCCTTCCGGCAACAGCTATTTTGCCAACGGCAGCCTTGCCACCAACGACTTCTGTAACGGTACTTCTTTTTCCGGAAGTCAGGTAAAGTTGTCGAGCGTTACCGATGGTGCGCAAGATACCTACCTGGTCGGTGAGAAGTTCGCCTATTCCGACCAGTACCAGACCGGCGCCGACCCCGGCGACAATCGCTGCCAGTTCATCGGGTTTGACGTGAACAACCACCGCTCGACGTACTACAACCCCGCTAGTCCGCAGCTTGGCCTTCCCAGTCGCGATTGCAAGACTCCGTCGTCGGGATCAAGCACTTCGCTAAGCTTCGGCAGTGCCCATTCGGCCGGTTTCAACATGGCCTTTTGCGATGGTTCGGTCCGCACGATGAACTACACCATCGATCGGGAGACGCATCGCTGCCTGGGCAACCGGCACGACGGCTGGCCGATCGACCGCGCGAAGTTCTAATGTCGGCACGCCGACCATGAACTCAAGTGAATTGCCAAAGATTCCGTTGGACTGCGGCTTATCGCTTACCGGCGAGCCGCCGCTTCCGCCGGAGCCGCCCCAGAGCGATCTTTCGGACGAGACGCTCGCCTCCGTGGTTCGCTCTGCGACGGAAAGCAGCGCGGAAGACCTGCCCGGCCGGTTCGATCCGTCGGATCGTTTCACCACGTGGACCTATGTGCTATTAGGGCTGGTGGTCTTCCTGCTGGCCTCCATCGGCGTGGTGCTCTTGGCCCGGCAACTTCGTCCACTGAGCGACCGGTTTGCATCCGACAACCGTCTGACCCTCAGCGACCGGATTCGGCAACTGGAAACGGCCAAGAGCAAGGAGGAGCGGCTGGAAGCCGCCCAGGCCATTGTGGGCCTGGGACCGGACGCGGTAGTCGCGGCGCTGGACGACAGCACCGAGATCGGCGAAGCCGACCAATCGCTGTGGATCTGCCAGCCGGCCGCCCACAGCCTCGCCGAGGTCGGAGAGGAAGCGGTGCCCTCGTTGGTCGCGGCCCTGGACTCTCGGCGGGCCAACGTGCGGGCGGGCGCCGCCAACGTGCTCCGCGAGATGGGGCCGCCGGCCCACGACGCCGCGGACCGTTTGGTGGCGGCCTTGCAGGACGACAATCGCTGGGTCCGCTGGTATGCACTCGAGGCATTGGGCAATCTCGGGCCGGCCGCCGCGGGCGCCCTGAAGGTCCTGGCCGCCTTGCTGGATCACGAGGACGCCTACACGCGGCGGCGGGCCGTGGAGGCCATCGGCCGGCTGGGGGCCACGGCCGCACCGGTCGAGTCGGCGCTCATCGAGGCCCGCGACCACGATCCGGATCTGGGTGTCCGCCGCGCGGCGGTCACGGCCCTGCACCAGGTCAATCTGCCCCGCGTCGCCGCCGAAGCGCTCGAGCAGGCCAGTGCCGAGGTGCAGCAATTGGCCGAAAAGCTGCAGTCCGACGACGAATTCGCCGCCACCGCCGCCGCCAAAACCCTGGGACAAATGGGCGTCGTGGCCAAAGACGCCGTGCCCAGCCTGGCGCTGGCCTTGCGCGCAAAGAACAAGTGGCTCCGCGAGGCGGCCGCCCGCGCCCTGGCCGAGTTGGACGTCTATGCGGGCGATGCCACGATGGCCTTGGAAGCGGCCGCCCGCGATCCCGAGCCGGAGGTCCGCGCCGCCGCCGATTCGGCCCTGGAGAAGATTGCTAAGGCCAGGAAGTAGAGTTTTCAGTGTTCAGTGTTCAGTTTTCAGTTGGTGGGGCTCGCCGCCGGGCGCCACGCGCCTTGCCCGTGTTCTTTTGGCCGGGTCTTCCGGCGAGGAATTGCCAAGGATCGGCGAATCAATAATTGTCGCACAACTGTATTCATCTCGCTCCGCGAGATGTAGTCCATCACGCGGAGCGTGATGAGTGCTTTCGAGAGCAGGACAGTTATTCCAACGCCAATCCCAAGGCAGTGACGTGCGAGAGAGGTCAGCCATTCCACGGCTGTTCCGCGCGGGGGCGGAAAGGTTCCATCCTTGCCGACGAACCGCGCGGAGAGGCTTCCGTCGCTTCCATGCGGCAAGAACCGGCATAGGAGAGCACTGGCAGAGCCAGTGGCACTCGGCGACATGCACCTGGCACACCGTCAGGTCCGGATTTTTTCCCCCTCAGCCTCTTGCGGACCTGAGCCAGGAACAGGTAGCTCACCGAAGTGAGAATCAAGTGTCGTTTCAACCCCAACCAGCGACGGCCTTCCCACTGATCGAGTCCGACCTCCTGCTTCTGGTCCTCGAAACACCGCTCCACC
>JBEKZQ010000314.1:0-7343 GCA_049509675.1 Thermoguttaceae bacterium
TGAAGACCACGACGACCTCTTCCACCGCGGCGCGGCTGGCGGATGCCGCGCCCAGATCGAACAGCATCATCACCACGGCCGTCCAACTTGCACACCGGCTTCCAACGCGCGACATGGATGAGTCTCCCTGGGGGTGCTTCGGCTTCTTCTCAGCAGCGTCTGCTCAGCCTGCGAGTTTACCACAAGTGTAAGCCGTGAAGAAGATTGCGGACGAAGGGATTAGGGATTGGGGATTAGACGCAAGCGGACGGAGAGCGGAAACGGGGCGTCAGCCTCTAATCCCTAATCCCCAATCCCTAATCCCCAATCCCTCTCCCCCCTACCGCTCGAGCGCCAGGGGCGGCGGGGCGACCAGATCGTCGTGCTGGGTCTGACAGAGCCGCAGCACGATCAGTTTCTGCTCCCAACGCGGTTCCCCGCACGTGGTGAAGAAATAATAGCCCAGACTGCCCGTTCGTTCGGGCAGGCAGGTCAGCAGAATCATGGCCCCGGGGCCGAGCAGGGCGGACATTCGCATGTCATCGAAGGCGCGACGGGGCTTGCCCGTCTCCAGCCGCCACATGCCCTGATCGCCGATCCACCGCTGCCGCGGCCGATCGTAGTGCAATTCCGGCACCAACTCGATCTCCACTCGGCCGTCGCCCCGGGGGATCGCCTTCAGTGCCAGCACCCCCTGGGCTTGCGGATACGTCTGCCCGCGCAGTTCGCCGGTTTCCGACATCAGCAGGGGAAGTTGATCGTAGACGCCCGACGCCATGATTTCGCTGCGGTGGCCGGCGCGGAGTTGGAGGTGTCGCGGCATCACGCGGGGCTCGGCCTCCAGGCTGGCCGGATCAACCTGGTGCGACTCTCCCGGGGTGGGCGGCTTCTCCTTCAACTCCATCAGTTTGACCAGCGTTTCGGGGATCGGCCCAGCGACGACACCGGCGCGGAAACCGTTCCGGGTGAGCCGCTGCCGCAGTTCGGCCGGGAAATGTTGCTCGTCGACCTCCGACCAGAGCTTGTCGTTGGCCTCGGCGTCGGCCAACGGGAATCGGACCGAGATGATTTCCACGGCCACGCTGTCGGCCGACATGGTCGCTTCGTGGAGCGGCGACTTGCCCTTCACCGCCGCGGTCGTGGCGCAGCCGGCCAACGCCGGCAACAGCAACACCACGGGGATCCTTCCCAGCAATGGCGGCATAAGACGAGTAAGGCAAAAGAGCGCACACAACCGAACTTACCAGGGCCGCACAGGATAGTCAGTGGCCGAGAATATGTCAAGGAGAGTTTCGACAAAAGAGAGAGTTTCGACAACAGAGAGTTTCGGCGGGGGCGTTACCCGTTTACCCGTCAAGTGACAACTTGGCACGGCACATAGGGTTGAATTCCGCAAAATGCAATCTGTTCAGGCAAAATGCAATGTTTTTCGCCAGGACATAATTGTCACTACGGCGCAAGCCATTAGATAGTCGCATGTTGGAAAAAACCAGGATTCATGGAACGCATTTTGCTTTCCCAAGAATTGCAACCCAAACTGATTTTCTTGTCACTCGGGAAAGCTCAGGAGCGTCGGTTCATGATGGATCTCGTTTTTGTGCTGGCTATCATCGGCTTCTTTGGCCTGTGCATCGGCTATGCGTATGCCTTCGATAGGATCTGATCCATGGAAAACATCATTGTGGGAATCGTGTCGTTGGGCCTGCTCGTCTACCTGTTCTGGACGCTGATCCGCCCGGAAAGTCTCTGATCGTTTCACACCTGACCGAGACGTTATAGAGGGAACGGTTTGTAACGATGCGATCCTTTTCCTATCGCTGCGGCTGGGATCATTTCAAACCGCACGAAGTATAACCGTCTGCCCAACCGTCGCACGCCCCAAGCGTTCGGAAGAAAGAAGTGGCTGCTCCATGCAATACATGACTCTTTCAGGCTGGATTCAGTTCCTGGTGTTTCTCGTCGCGCTGGCCGCCATCACTAAGCCGATGGGCATCTACTTGTTGCACGTGCTCGATCCCGACAAGGAAGGCGGCCTGGGACTGCTGGAAAAGATCTTAGGTCCGGTGGAATGGCTCGTCTACAAGGTGGCGCACGTCAACCACAAGAAACAGCAGAACTGGAAGCAGTACGCTTTGTCGCTGCTCATGTTGGGCATGGTCACGACCGTCCTGAGTTACGGTCTTTACCGCATTCAGGACATCCTCCCCTTGAAGGCGAACATGCCTAGCCTGAGCGGCACGGTGGATAAGAACGACGTCATCAACGGCGGCGGGAAGGTGCCGGCGATCATCGCCTTCATCCAAGCCGTCGCCTTCTCCACCAACACCGACTGGCAAAGTTATGAGCCCGAGCAGATGTTCACGCATTTCTCGCAAATCGTTGCCACGATGCTGCACTTTTTCTTTTCGTCGGCCGTGGGCATTGCCGCGGCGGTTGTGTTGGTGCGCGGCATCGCCCGCCAGCAGACGCGAAACATCGGCAATTTCTGGGTCGATCTGACGCGCATCACGTTGTACCTGTTCCTGCCCGTGTGCCTGGTGTTCGCCCTGTTGAACGTGTGGCAGGGGATGCCCATGAACTACCGGGCGTACACGCAAGCCACCGCGCTGGACCAGTCGGGGGCCGCCGCGCCGACGGCCGCCTCGCCAGCGGAGCCCCTGAAACAGCCGATAGTGCAGGGCCCGATGGCCGCCTTCGCGGCGCCCAAGGTATTCGGCCTGAACGGTCCGGGCATAACCGGCGCCGACTGCGCCCACCCCTTCGAGAATCCCACGCCGTTGTCGCAGTTCATCCAATTGATCGCGTTCTTTTCCGTGGTTGCCGGCCTGCCCTATTACTACGGCCGCATGATCGACCACCGGTTGCACGGTTGGAACATCTGGCTGATCATGTTCGCGATGCTGATTGTCACGAACCTGATAACCTGGTATTTTGAGGTCCAGCCCAATCCGCGCATGACGGCCCTGGGCGTCAGTCCGGCGAATTGCAACATGGAAGGGAAGGAGGTCCGCATCGGCATCTACAACTCGGCCACGTGGGCCAACAACGTAACGGCCACGGCCGAGGGCGCCAATAACTGCCAGCACGACTCCATGATGCCCCTGGCCGGCTTCATGCTCCTGTTCAACATGCACATGGGCGAGGTGATTTTCGGCGGCATCGGCAGCGGTCTCTATTCGATGCTGGTCTTCATCTTCGTCGCGGTGTTCCTGGCCGGCCTGATGATCGGGCGCACGCCCGATTACCTCGGAAAGAAGATCGTTAGTTTCGACGTGAAGTGCTGTTGCCTGCTGTTGCTCATGATCGTGCTGGATACCGTCTTCTTTACGGCATGGTCGTGCCTGGCCAAATGGGGCACGGACAATAACGCCAACAACGGGCCGCATGCCTTCACCGAATTGTTCTACGCGTACAGTTCCGGGACCGCCAACAACGGCACCGCCTTCGGCGGCGTGGGCTACGCGCCCACCGTCGCGTCCCCCGACCCGGCCGATAGCACCAAGACGATCACGGTCTACGGCAGCACCATGTTCAACTGGACGCAAACGTTTTGCATCCTGATCGGCCGGTATTTCGAGATTCTCCCCATCCTGGCGCTGGCGGGGGCGCTGGCCAAGAAGAAGGCGGCGCCGATGCACACGGGCAGTTTCCCGGTGGTCGGGCCGACGTTCTGCCTGCTCGTCGCCGCGGTGATTATCATCCTCGGCGCATTGAACTTCCTGCCCGGATTGGTGATGGGCCCGGTCATCGAGCACTTCAAGATGTACGGATCGCACATTTTGTACTAATGCGCCGGCTCGATTGAGGACCGTAGGATCAGATCGTCCACGAAAAGCTGAGGAATTCAATGGCTGTCAAAGCACGCTCCTTATTCGACCGCGCGATTGTCGTTCCGGCGATTTTCGAGAGCTTCCGCAAACTCAACCCCGTTCACATGTTGAAGAACCCGGTGATGTTCGTCACCGAGGTGGGGGCGGCGGTCACGACCCTCGATCTGGCCTTCACCCAGCGTTCGGAATCGGCGTTCGTTCTGCAGATCTCCATCTGGTTGTGGTTTACCGTGGTGTTCGCGAACTTCGCCGAGGCCATGGCCGAAGGTCGTGGCAAGGCTCAGGCCGAAACGCTGCGCAGGAGCCGCACCAAGACCCGTGCCCGGAAGCTCGTTCCCGGCGGCTCGGTCGCCGTAGTGGCTGCGGAAGAGCTCCGCAAGGGCGACGTGTTCGTCGTGGAAGCCAACGAATTGATTGCCGCCGACGGCGAGATCATCGAAGGCGCCGCCACGATCAACGAATCGGCCATCACCGGCGAATCCGCACCGGTGATCCGCGAGGCCGGCAGCGACCACTCGTCGGTTACCGGCGGCACCACCGTGCTCTCCGACCTGATCATGGTCCGCGTGACTGCCAATCCCGGCGAGTCGTTCATGGACCGCATGATCGAGCTGATCGAAGGGGCCAAACGGCAGCGGACGCCCAACGAAATCGCCCTGTCGATTCTGCTCTCGGCGCTGACCATCATCTTCATGGCGGTCGTCATCACGATGATGCCCTTCGGAATCTTCACGCACACCTATCTCGGCGACAGTCCCGCCTATGAGCAGGTCAGCCTGGCGTTCTCGGTCACGGTTCTGGTTGCGCTGCTGGTCTGCCTGATTCCGACCACGATCGGCGGGTTGCTCTCGGCCATCGGCATCGCCGGCATCGACCGCATGGTGCAGAAGAACGTGCTGGCCATGAGCGGCCGGGCGGTGGAAGCCGCCGGCGACGTGGACGTGCTGCTGCTGGACAAGACCGGCACCATCACCATGGGCAACCGCCAGGCGACGGAATTCATCCCGGCCCCCGGCGTCGATCCCAAGGAACTGGCCGAGGCCGCCCAACTCGCCAGCCTGGCGGACGAAACGCCGGAAGGACGCAGCATCGTGGTCTTGGCAAAGGAGCGGTACGGCATCCGCGGCCGGGAAATCCACGAACTGCCGCACGCCGTGTTCGTGCCCTTTACCGCACAAACGCGCATGAGCGGCGTGGACATCAACGGCAACTCGATTCGCAAGGGCGCCGCCGAGAGCGTCCTTAACTGGATCTGCGGAAAGTGTCCCAAGGAGATTTGCGAGGCCGTCGATCGCATCAGCCGCAATGGCGGCACGCCGTTGCTGGTGGCCCGTCAAGATAAGGCCCTGGGCGTCGTTTGCCTCAAGGATATCGTGAAGGGGGGCTTGCCCGAACGCTTCCAGCACTTCCGCGCCATGGGGATCAAAACGATCATGATCACCGGCGACAATCCGCTCACCGCCGCCGCGATCGCCAAGGAAGCCGGCGTGGACGACTTCCTGGCCCAGGCCAAGCCGGAAGACAAGCTGGCCCTGTTGCGTGCGGAGCAGGCCAAGGGGCACTTGGTCGCCATGACCGGGGACGGCACCAACGATGCCCCCGCCCTGGCCCAGGCCGACGTGGGCATGGCCATGAACACCGGTACCCAGGCCGCCAAGGAGGCCGGGAACATGGTCGATCTGGACAGCAACCCGACCAAGCTCATCGAGGTCGTGGAAATCGGTAAACAGATGTTGATGACCCGCGGCGCCCTGACCACCTTCAGCGTCGCCAACGACGTGGCCAAGTATTTCGCCATCATTCCCGCCATGCTGATGGGCGCGTTCCCCGAAGTCGCCCCGCTGAACATCATGCGCCTGCACACGCCGCACAGTGCGGTCCTCAGCGCGGTGATCTTTAACGCCGTGATCATCGTTGCCTTGATTCCCCTGGCCCTCAAGGGGGTCAAGTTCCGGCCCGCATCGGCCGTTTCCATCCTCCGCCGTAATTTGCTGATCTATGGCGTGGGCGGGGTCATCTGCCCCTTCCCGGGAATCTGGCTCATCGACCAAATCATTTATTTGCTGCGTCTGGCGTAATGCCACGCGCACCACGCGCACCGCAAGGACCGCCGAACCTGAGAAAGAAGCAAGTACACCAATATGACTAACACGAAAGCAAGCCGCGAGAACCCGCAACCCAATGCGATG
Organism: Thermoguttaceae bacterium; assembly: GCA_049509675.1. GTDB lineage: Bacteria > Planctomycetota > Planctomycetia > Pirellulales > Thermoguttaceae > JBEKZQ01. The sequence goes on from JBEKZQ010000314.1 coordinate 5,999, forward strand.
GATGCCAGGACCACCGCGATCAAGCCACAAACGATCGACGCAAGCGATGACCGCGGTGGCTCGATCCTCGGCCATATCTGGGCGTCGATCGGCGCCACCCTGGTGCTGGGCGTCGTCTGCTGCGGGCTCTATCCATTGGCGATTTGGGCCATCAGCCAGGCCGTCTTCCCCATCCAGGCCAACGGTTCGTTGGTGAAGAAGGACGGCACATTCACTACCGACGACACGCAGGCGGCCGGATCGTACTTGATTGGCCAGACTTTTTCGGCGCCCGGCTATTTTCATCCCCGGCCCAGTGCGGCCGGCGCCGGCTACGACGGCGCCAATTCCGGCGGCAGCAATCTCGGCCCCTTGAGCGATAAGCTGATCAACGGTGCGACGCAGACGCCGCCCCCGGCCCCAGCGCCGGCCCCGTCGCCGGCAGCGGCGGAAGCCCCTGCGCCGAGTGCTCCGGCAGCCGCCAATGCGCCCGCTTCCCCGCCCGCGGAAACGCTCGCCTTCGACGGCATCCGCCTGCGCGTGATCCACTACTGCCTGGAAAACGGCATCGCCTTCAAGCTCTACAGAATCAACGCCGATGGCGCCCGCATCGCCGAAGTGCCTTTGTCCAAGTATCAAGACAAGGACGGTAATCTTCTCGATGTCAAGCTGGTGGATGACTTCCCCCATCCCTCGGCCGACACGGCCGACAAGACACCGGTGATCGCCGCCGATTTCGCAACGCTGATACCCGGCGATGCGGTCACGGGCTCAGGCTCGGGGCTGGATCCGCACATCAGCCCGGAGAATGCGGCGATTCAGGCCCAGCGCGTGGCCGATGCCCGAAAGCTTCCCAAAGAGAAAGTGCTGGAGTTGATCGAGCAGAACACCGACCAACCCAACCTGGGTTTTCTGGGTGATCCCGGCGTAAATGTCCTGATGCTCAACATCGCGGTGGACAAGGTCGCCCCGCCGGCCGCCGTTTCCGCGGGCGCACCTTCCACCGCTCCCACCACAAAATAGAAGCCGTATCCCTCCTATTGAGCCTCAGAATAGTAATGCAACGAGGCCGACCAACGGGAGGCCGGTTTTGGGGGAAAAAGACTGCTCGACGTTGCATCACTTTGCTGAACGTCAATAAGCCCGGCTTACGGCTCCTCGATCTGCGCCGGTCCGTGGCGGAGCTGCGTGATGATCACGCTCTGCTGGGCTTTCAGGTCGGCCAGGCTCGCCGGGCGGCCACCGCGCAACACGACCGGAGCGGCGCCCAGTTGGACCGTCTTTTCCAGGTCGTCGGGGACGGAAAAGGGCACATCACTGATTTCCGTCTGGATTTCCGCCTGCTCGTTGTTGTTGGTATTCCTCG
>JBEKZQ010000315.1:0-7337 GCA_049509675.1 Thermoguttaceae bacterium
GCCAGTGCGAGCGGGTGCCAATGCCTGGGCCATCGGTTCACCCGCCTATTGCTTGAGAAGCTCCCATTGTTTGCCCTCTCGGCCGCCTCTTGCGCGGTCACGCTGCTGGCCCAACAAATCGCCATTGCCCCCAGCACGCGTTTCTCGCTCGCAACGCGCATCGGCAACGCCCTGGTTTCCTACGTAACGTATCTGGGCCAATCCCTGTACCCCGTAGGCCTGGCTCTGTATTATCCACATCCCCAAGACAATGGCAATCTGCCGCTTTGGCAAGTCGTTGCCGCCGCCGTGCTGCTGGCCGCCATCTCTGCCGCGGTCTTTGTCGTCAGGCGCAATTACCCCTACCTGCTCGTCGGCTGGCTCTGGTATCTGGGCATGCTCGTGCCCGTGATCGGTCTGGTCCAGGTGGGCGACCAGGCCCACGCCGACCGCTACACCTACTTGCCGCACGTCGGCTTGGCCATCATGCTGGCCTGGTCCGCCCAGGCCGCCTGCCACTGGCTGGGCAAGCATGGGGTGATCGGGGACTGGTCCATTTTTCGGCCAAACGACGTTCTAGCGGCCGATAGGCCCCAAGCCGAAAACATGGACCTGTCCCCTTTCAGCCGGCCTCTCTGCGCCACTGCCTCCGCGTTGGTGTTGGCCCTGCTGATGGGCCTCGCCTGGCGGCAGGCCGGCTTCTGGCGCGATAGCGAAACGCTCTGGAACCACACTCTCGCTTGCACCACGCGAAACGCCACCGCCCACAACAACCTGGGCACTGTCCTCCGCCAGTCGGGGCGTATCGCCGAGGCCCTGCAACAGTTCCACCGCGCGCTGCGCATCCGCCCCGAGTCCGCCGAAATCTATAGCAATCTGGGCAGCGCCTTCGCTATCTCGGGCCACACCGCCGAAGCCCTCGTGTACTGCCAGAGGGCGATCCAGATCAAGCCCGACTATGCCGAGGGCCATTACAACCTGGGCAACGCCCTGTTCGCCGCGGGCCGCGCCCCGGAAGCCATCGACCACTTCCGGCAGGCCATCCGCCTCAAAGCCGAGTACGGCGCGGCTTACAATAACTTGGCCGCCGTCCTTTGCACCTCCGGCCGCACCGCCGAAGCCATCCCGGAGTACCAGCACGCGCTGGCCATCCAGCCGGATTGCGCCGAGGCCCACTACAACTTCGGCAAGGCCCTGCTCGAATTGGGCCGCACCGCCGAGGCCCTCGGCCATTTCCAAAATGCCTTGCCGCTGGCCGAGACGGCCGGCAACGGCCCCTTGGCCGCCGCCTGCCGCAGGGAGTTGGAGAGGTAGTTTTCAGTTTTCAGTTTTCAGTTCGGACGAACGCTTCCGACTGAACACTGAAAACTGAACACTGAACACTGATTGAGTTTGAAGTTTTCAGTTTTCAGTTTTCAGTGTTGAGGTTGCGGGCGGCGGAATGATTAACCCGTTGAAAAATCAGCGTTCGGCTCTACAGCGTTGCGATCGCGTCAGCGAACTGAAAACTGAAAACTGAAAACTCACGCCGCCATCCGCTGCGGCTCGAGCGTGCGGAACAAGTTGATCGTGGCCAGCGGCTCGCCCGCCTCGCTATAGACCTCCAACAACCCCACCTCCACCAGCCACATCGCCATGTAGCGATCGGTCTTGTAACAGCGGGCCACGTACCGCCCCTCGTCGATCAGGATCGTTTCTTCAATAGCCTGGGGACTGTCCCAATTTTCGTTCCACGAAAATGGGACCGGGTACCCTCTGGGTGCCTTGGGCCGGGTGCCACTTCCGCCAGTGTCATTTGCAGAAGACGCCCCACGCCCCACGCCCCACGCCCCACGCCCCACGCCGCTGGCTCCGCCAGCGCCATCCCGCGCGTCGATCTCGGCAAAAACTTCCCGCACCAACTCTCGCACCGCGTCCGGCCTGGGATCCGTCCTCATCGCGCCAACCTCCTTGTCGTGTTGTGGCATTGCCGCGAAGCCAGCACTCGCGTGCCACTGGCTCTGCCAGTGCCCGCGCCCGCACAATCTACTTTTCCCGCCCGTTTCGGTCAATTCGGGAATTTCACAGCGCGGGGACGTGAACTCGCCTTCGTCCATGTCTTTGCGACTTCGCGCCTTTGCGTGAGTTTCTTCCCAAGAACGGGCCTCACGCAAAGGCGCAAAGGCGCGAAGAATCGCGTGGCTAGCCACTTCGCCCGTTTTTCGTTCTATAGGTATATGTACTTCTGTACAGTTATGCCCATCCGAACTCGCCGGCATCTTTTCCGTATTTTGCCATGCCACCCCCACTCAAGTTGTATTTTTCAGCCCGAAAACCCCCCTTTAGTATGTAAGTTTTCGGGTTGCACCTGATGTCCCGAAAAAACTTTCAACAAGATCCTTGACGAATACGCAGTTTCATGGCAGAATCAGCGCTGTGGGTTGACAGAGATTAGTTCACCGAGGGAAGCCGGCCCTTTGGCCGTAAACCTCCTGATGATTGAAAATGCCTGTTAAGCCGACAAAATCGAAGACCTTGGCTTTACAGGCGACGTTTGGGTAAGTAAAGTAGATGGCAGGGATCTTCCGGCCTTCTTTTCCTGTGTTTGGAGTAAATCACTTCACCGCCGTCTGGTTCGTCCCGGTCTGAGAACCAAAACGCTGGAACTTCGGGGAGTCTCGAAAATGACGCGATTCGGAAAGAAACAATGGACGTTTGCAGTACTCCTTGCCGCTGCTGTTCTGCTGGGAGCGCCCCTAACGGCAAGCGCCAGCGTATTGGCGGTGGCCCAGGTGGGCGCCTTGAACTTCACTAACAGCGGCGGCTACGCCGATATCGGGGGTTATGGCATGGTCGTCACCGATGTCGCCGACTCCACCTACCAAGCGATGACCGGTGGGGCGACTACCTCGGGTGGGACCGCCATCTACAACGCGGTCTACGCAGAGCAACACAGTACGCCCGCGTGGAGCGGATTGGAAGGCATCACCAGCGGTTCGCTCAACGTAGCCTCGCCCCCGGCCCACATGACTGTCGATTGGGGCTTGGACTCCAATTTGGGCTATTCGAGCTTCGGCGAGGTCGGCGGCAGCCCTCTGACGATCGCCAGCTCGGCTCAGGCCAATACGGCCATCGTGCGTTATTCCTATGTTGGTGATGGCGACCTGAACGGAAAGGTCGATGCCAACGATTACACCCGCTGGTTGACGGGGTTCGGCGGGTCGGCACATGCGTCAAAGCTAGGCACGGCCGGCGGTGATTATAACGGCGACGGCACCGTCGACGCGAACGACTATACGGCGTGGTTGACCTCGTTCGGCTCGAACCTTCCCCCGCTCGCCACCACGTCCGTCGCCACTGGCGGCGGCGCCGCCCTTGCGACAGGCACCCCGGAACCGGGGACCATCGGGCTCTTGCTGGTCGCCGTTCTGGCCGGCTTGGCCCGCTTCGGGCTCAAGCGGCGGGTGCGCGGTCGTTAATACTTGAGGATTCGTTCCCGCGACGCAGCCTGCGTCGATGAGGATAAACCAATAACTGCGGTCGGACAATAAACTATCAGGGAGTTGCGAGAATGGCTATGAAAACGTGGATACGCTGCATTGTCTTGGGGATTCTAGCCGTTACGGCTTGGCCATCGCTGTCGCAGGCGAACTTGACATATTACCTGGTGCCAATGTCCGACGCCTTCCTGGCCTCCAGCAGTAGCCCGTTCGGCTCGAATACAATCTTCTTGGGCAACGACAATTACACCGTAACGGGCACCCTCGGCTCCGGCTACACCGTCAAGGTTGCTTCCGGCCAAACGGGCGGCGAGGTCGCCTTTGCGATCTACGCCCAAGTCTCCGACGCCCCCCCGGAAGCAAACGGTTTTGTCACCGGCGCCTTCAGCCTAAACAGCGCGACGGTCGGTGCTGCCGCGAAGTTGCACGGCGACATCTACATGGAGGCCGACTCGCGGCAGACGGGTCTGTTCTATACGTCGTCCCCAGGCTCGACGGGAGCGCAGCTCGCACAAAGCTACGCGGGCAGCGACATGAGCGGCGACTTGGGTGTTGGAAACCCGACGGTCACGCTCGACGTGACCAACAAGGTCTACGCAGTTACGGGCGGGAATTCGTCAAGCAGTGCGCAAACTCTCTACGGACAGTTTGACGACACCGGCCTAGTCGGTAGCACTAACGCCAACATGCACGTCGGGCCAGGAGCAACCTTCACCACGAGCGGCAACGGTAACCAAACCCCGGGCGGCGGCGTGAATAACAGTAGCTACCCCGCCACCGCTTTGGCTCCGGGCCTTTCCGGCTGGACAACCACCAACGGCATCGGCACCACCGCTTTTCCCGGCGCCGGGTACTTTTTGCTCGGCTACGGTGCGTACGACTTCGGAGACCAGAGCCTTAACGGCACTCCAGGAGCTTCCACCCAGAAGGCGATCATAAATCTTACTCCTATCCTAGGCAATTCAAACCAGGCATACGCTGATTGGTATTCCGGGGCCACGTACTTCATGGGCTCAGGGAAGACGGCGTCGTCATGGAGTGGCGGGACCTATCAGAACGGCTTCACCACGAGTGATACGGTCACCGCGGGTGATGCAATTACGATCCAGTATACCGGCGGCCCGGTGTCCTTGACGGCCGGTTCCGCGACTGTGAGCGGCCTGACCATCGCCGGCGGCGTCACCCGCATGATGAAAAACACCGGCATCGGCGTCAGCGGGACGTTGACCTCGACCACCGGCCCGACTACGACCTACGATAACATCGTCTGGTCGGCGACCGGGAGCACCGGATTCGGCTCGCTCAACAGCGGAACGTTGACTTCCGACAACGCGACGACTCAGACCGTCAGCGGCACCTTCACCGCCGGCGCGACCTTGGGCCCCGCCAGCTTCACCTTGGGCGCCACCGGCGTAAATGCCACAAGCGGCGATACCGGATTGGCAGGCATCAGCCCGGCGGCCGGACTCCCCGGCTCCATTAACGTCGTCGCTGACCGCGTGCTCACGGTGCCCTCGCCCGCCAGCATTCCCACGAATGTTTTGCTCGGCGGCTCGTTGGTGCTCGGCATTTCGGGCGACCCTGCTCCAGACACTCAGGCCACTAACCCGGTCGTTACGGCGCTCTCGGGCGCGGCCGGCAGCGTGACCCTCAAGGGCGTGGCCGGCACGTTCAGCGCGTTAAACACGGTGCAATACGTCGTCTCTGCCCCCTTTAACACGGCTGGCTCGGTGACCGGCGGCAACCTGGACCTGGGCGTTGTCGGCATCCTCGCCAAGGAATCGGCCAGCAGCGTCAGCGGCGCGCAGACCCTGGGCGGCGGCAGTTCGCTGGTAGTCACGATACCCACGATCAACGTCGGTGGGGCTGCCACCAACGGCACCGGCTACGGCGCCGCGTTGGTCGCCCAACTTGTGCCCGGCCAAGTGATTAGTTCCAGCAACGCCCTCTCGTCCACCACGCCGGCGACCGGCGGGAATCTGGGCTCAACCGCCACCATCCTGGCCCTTAGCAGCACCGGTAATAGCACTGTCTCGATGCAGTGGCGGCAGCGGACGTCCCAAGAGACGGCCCCGAGCGCCATCCTGCCCCTGGGAATACCTTACCTGGCCAGCGACGTGGTGAACCTGACGACCCCGTCGGATTCCTCCAAGTCCTCTCCGTATGTGTTGCCTTTCGCCTTGCAGATGACCTTCAATCCCGCCTTGGTCACCAGTCCGGCCCTGTTGGGTGCGGACGGCCTGTTGTATCTGGCTGCCAAAGACAGCGTTGGGAACTGGAAGGTTGCCACCTGGCTGGACGACGGCGACGGCAGCGTGGTCGCCGCGCATGCCTCGGACCTGAAGAACTTCGACGGCAGTTGGAGCGCGTTCCTGGCCAAGGCGACGGCGGATGGTTATACCGGCAACCTGAGCACGTTGGTCGGCGGCTATGGCTACGACCCGACTGGCGGCGTGGTGTACGCGGTGGTGGACCACAACAGCGACTTCGCCGCGAGCCCCGAGCCTGGCACGCTGGCCCTGTTGTTCGGCGCCGGCCTGGGCTGGCTGCTGTGGCGGCGTCGCAAGGCCGTGGCCAAGTAGGTTTAGGCCAACGAAGAACCTTAGAAGACCCTGCCGGGGCTGCCCGGCAGGGTTTTTTCGTTGAGTTTTCAGTTTTCAGTTTTCAGTTTTCAGCGGGTTCGAGGCCGAACACTGAAAACTTCAAACTCCATCAGTTTTCAGCGAGCGGGCGAGGCCGGTGAGCATTTTGGAGATTTCTTTGAGTTCGCTCACAACCTGAGACATTTGTTGGGATGAAAGCAGGCCGAGCTTGGCGGCAATGTAGCATTGCGTGCGGAGTTCGGCCGCGGAGCCGCGGGCAACGCGCAGGAAGCGGGCGAAATCCTTGCCGCCCCGCCTCTGCCCCCTCGGCAATGTTCGAGGCGATCGACACGGCCGCCCGCTGCATTTGGTCGCGCAATGGGAAGTCCCGGCACTGCCGCAGCGCATCGTACACTTGTACCGCCAACTGACATGCGCGCCGCCAGACTTCCAGTTCCTCGAACGACCGATACATTTTTCACCCCCGCTGAAAACTGAAAACTGAAAACTGAAAACTCACGCCTGGATCCGCAGCGGCGTGGGCAGGTGGATGGTGAATTGGGTGCCGCGGCCGGGCTCGCTTTGCAGGACGATCCGCCCGCCGTGGGCCTCGATGATCTTCTTGGCCGTGGGCAGGCCCAGGCCCGAGCCGCCGCGCTTGGTGGAGAAGAAGGCGTCGAACACGTGCGCCTGCGTCTCGCCGTCCATGCCGCAGCCCGTATCGATCAGGTCTAATGCGACGCCCTCGGGCGTGCCGTAGCTGCGGAGCACCAACTGGCCGCCGCCGGGCATGGCCTGCTGGGCGTTGAGGACCAGGTCCAACAGGGCGCCGTGGAAGCTCTCGCGATCCAGCAGCACCATGGGCAGATCGCTGGCGAGATACTCGACCGTCTCGATCCTGGCTGCGCGGGCCTGGGGCCGGAAGAAGTCCAGAACCTGGCGGACCTGCGCGTTCAGTTCGCTCGGTTCCAGCTTGAGCCGGCGGATCTTGGCGAAGTTCAGGAAGTCGTCCAACACGTCCTGCAGCCGCTGGCATTCCCGCTGCACCAGCGCGATCTTGTTCATCGCCCGGCGATCGCGGGGCGCGTCGCTCTCGGCGAAATCCTCGGCCAGCAGCTCCATGTTCAGCTTGATGGTCGACAGGGGGTTCTTGATCTCATGGGCCAAGGCGCCGGCCAGCCGGGCGATCTCGGCAACTTGATCGACCAGTCGCTGGTTGACGTCGGCGGCGTGAGGATCGGGGGGCATGGGGGGAGTTTTCAGTTTTCAGTTTTCAGAATCGGGGCGTCACACCGCA
>JBEKZQ010000316.1:0-8007 GCA_049509675.1 Thermoguttaceae bacterium
CGCCGCCATCGGCGGCGGGCGGACGGGGCGAGGGGCGGATGAAAGCGCGATCGCGCTAGTCGACCCGTGCTGAAGCACGGGCCTAGGCGCATGTCCGGTCACAGCGTTCCGGCACAATACGACGGCAGCCGGCGCGTTTGCAGTGCGCCGGCTGCCGCCAAGTGACTCCTACTGCTGGGAGCGTGGGGCATCTTCGTTGCCTCGCGCTGTCAACCCCCTACTCTCTCGGCGGGCCCCAAGGCATCGGGGGACCATCGGGGCCAGGACCACGACGCGGGCCGGGGCCATGACGCGGTCCATCGAACTGCGGTGGACCCGGAGGCGGACCACCAGGGCCGGCTTGCGGGCCAAGCGGCGCGCCACACTTCTCGCACCTGCCATCGCGATCACGCCGCGGCATGGGACGCGCGGCCCAACTATCGGGGCCAGGACCACGACGCGGGCCATCGAACCGCGGTGGACCCGGAGGCGGATCACCAGGGCCGGCCTGCGGGCCAAGCGGCGCGCCACACTTCTCGCACCTGCCATCGCGATCACGCCGCGGCATGGGACGCTCGGCCCAGCTATCGGGGCCAGGACCACGACGCGGGCCATCGGCTTCCGGCTTGCCCGGCGGCGGACCACCGGGACCTGCGCCCGGACCCTGCGGTGGTCCGGCGTTAGCCCGCGAGTCGTCGCGGCCGCGAGGCGGTCCCCCCGGCGCCGGGCCGCCGTTCGGGCCACGGTCCTGGAACTGCGGCGGGCCAGCGGAGCCTTTGCCTCCCTCAGGCGGCCCTGGCGGGTCTGCCTGATCTCCCGGCGCCTGCGGCTGAGCATGCTGATCGCGGTCAGGCGGAGGACCCTGGGCTTGCGCCTGGTGGTCCAGGGCGAGCAGGACCAGCAGGCCGAACAAGGCGCCTGTCACAGCCCCGGTCAGCCCCCACCTGTTACACATCCATCGTTGAACGATCATCCAACACCTCCTTCTAAGAGGTTATACTGCGAGCGGTTTATAATGATACGATCCGTTCCCTATTGCTGTGGTTGGGATCATTTCAAACCGCGCGAAGTATAACGAAAACCGGCAGCAATCGCCCAACGCAGGCGGTGCTGTGGCGGTACAGTGTTTGCAAGATACACGGTCCTCAGAAGCCGGCTTCGGCCTCCTCGGGCAGCAGTTCGGAAACCCGCTTCTCGATGATCTGCTGGCGGTCCTTTTCGCGGCGTTCGGCGGCCTCGCGGAGCCGCTTCAACTCGTCTTCCAATCGCTTCAATTCCAAGGCGCGACGCTGCTGGCGGGTTTCGAACTGCTCGGTCACCACCTTCTTCAGTTCTGCCTTGAGCTTGGGACGTTGGTCCTTGGACGCTTGGAGGAAATCTCGCGCCATTTCATGGGTGCGATGGTCCAAGTCGTTCTCCGCCTTGATGAGCTTGTACATCTCGGGGTCGTTTTTCTCCATCGAGGCCCAGTCCTGGCGCGGACCGCGGGGCTGAGGACCGGTTGGCTGACCCGGGCCAGGGGGCCCTGGCTGGCGCGGCTGGCCGTCGAAGCCGGGGGGTGGACCGGGCGGCCGATCGTCGGACTGGCCCGGCCGACGTTCAGGGCGGCTGGGCCGACGCTGCCCCTTATCTGGCGGCGGTCCCGGCGGGCCAAAATCATCGGGCCGTCCGGCCTCGGGCGCGGTTGGCGGCTGCGGCGGTTTTTGGTCTTTCGAGGTTGCGGCGTCACGCTCGCCCGTCTGCTTGCTCTCGGCCGCCCGAACCAGCGCGGCCGACGCCAACAACAGAACCAAACCAGCGACCGTAGCCAGCGCCAGGGTTTGCCGCACTACCGAGCGGCGTGGAAAACAGAAAGCACCCATCTCATGTCTCCTTGTACGCTACTCACCAAGACAAATTCAGCCGAACTACTAAACGAGAAACGCCGCCGGTTTTCTACAAGCTCACTCCGGATTTTCAGCCGCATCGCGACATTGCGGCCCAATCAACACCCCCCAGGATATCTGCGAAGTCGGGCTCATGTCGGGCGCAAAGGGGTCAGGTCCATGTTTTCGGACGACGGTTGTGCCAGGAAGCAATGCCTCTTCGCCGAAAAATGGACCAGACCCCGGACTTTGCAGTTGTCCTGCAATACACCCCCCTAAAGACTGGCGACTTGCTGATTTCTCGTGTAGAATAATGGCTAGCTTCTCGTATATCTGGGTATGGAGCCCCACGTGGACGATAAGATTGCGCAAGGCGACGGACTGGCGCGCCGCTCGGAATGCGGCGACCGGGAGGCCCTGGCCACGCTTTTTTCCCAACAGCGGGAGCGTCTGTGGCGGATGGTCAACTTCCGCATGGATCGGCGTTTGCTGGGCCGCGTGGACGCGGACGACGTGCTTCAGGAAGCGTACCTGGCCGCGGCGGCGCGTTTGCAGCACTACGCCGACGATGGGTCCTTGTCGCCCTTTGTCTGGCTGCGGATGATCGTCCTGCAAACACTGACCGACCTGCACCGGCACCACCTGGGCGCGCAGATGCGCGATGCCGACCGCGAGATCGACCTGCGTGGCTGCCGATATCCCATCTCCACCACGGCCTCGCTGGCGGCGCTGCTGGTGGGCAACATCACCTCGCCCAGCCAGGCGGCAGTCCGCACGGAAACGCTCGACCAGGTGGAGCAGGTCATTGCGGCCATGGACCCGCTGGACCGCGAAGTCCTGGCGCTGCGGCATTTCGAGGAACTGGGCAACAGCGAGGTCGCCGAGGTGTTGGGAATCCAGCAGAAGGCCGCCAGCATCCGTTATGTCCGGGCCTTGAAGCGCCTTCGGGCCATCCTGTCGCAGACGCCCGGCCTGATCGAAGGAGATCGCCATGCTTGAAGCCGACGACCAGCGCGATCCATTGGAAGTCTTGGCGGCCGAATTCATGGAGCGGCAACGCCGCGGCGAGTCGCCGTCGGTTGCCGAGTACGCGGCCCGGCACCCGGAACTGGCCGCCGACATCGAGGAGGTTTTCCCGACCATTGCCGTCGTGGAACGGCTGAAGGTCCATAAGGAGCAAGGCAGCGGCGCCCGCGTGTCGCTGGGCGGGGTGCGGCTGGAACGGCTGGGCGATTTCCGCATCCTCCACGAAATCGGCCGCGGCGGCATGGGCATCGTGTACGAGGCGTTTCAGGAATCGCTGGGCCGGCACGTGGCCGTGAAAGTACTGCCCCGGCAAACGCTCCTAACCCCGCAGCAATTGCGGCGTTTCCAGCGCGAGGCACAAACCGCCGCAAGATTGCACCACACCAATATCGTCCCCGTGTTCGGCATGGGCGAGCACGAAGGATTCCATTATATCGTCATGCAACTCATCCGCGGCGCGGGCCTGGATGACCTGTTGGCCCGGCTGCAGCAGGTCGGCAGCCGGCGACTAATATCCGCCGAGGAAGAGGGCGCAGGGTTCACGACGCAGGACGCGGCGGCCCTGCCGCGCGGCAAAGGGGGAACCGAGGTCGCGCGCCTGGCAAGAGCCTTGGTGGAAGGGCGCTTCGGGCAACCGCACGGGTTCGACAGCGCTTGTTGCGACGGTTCGGACGACCGCGGTCAAGCGCGAGAGGAAATCGCCGCCGCCGGCCAGCCGTTGGCGCCGGCGGCGGCGGCAACCGAGGAACTTTCGTGCGACGGCGATACGGGAATCAACGGGAAGGGCCAGGCAGCGAGCGCGAACGCCGCGGCGTCGCCGGCTTACGACGAACCGTGGCAGTGCGGTCCGCTTTATTGGCGAAGCGTTGCACAAATCGGCCAGCAAGTGGCCGAGGCACTCCATTACGCGCACGCCCATCATACGCTGCACCGCGACATCAAACCGGCCAATTTGCTCCTGGACTCGCAGGGCGTGGCCTGGATCACGGATTTCGGACTGGCCAAGGCGATGGAGCAGGACAACGCGACCCAGACCGGGGCCATGGTGGGCACGTTGCGTTACATGGCGCCGGAGCAGTTCTCCGGCCGGGCCGACGCGCAGAGCGACATCTACAGCCTTGGCCTGACCCTTTACGAGTTGCTCACCTTGCGTCCGGCCTTTGAAGACAACAGCCGCAGCGGCTTGATCGCCAGGATCACGCACGGCGCGCCGCCCGGCCCGCGCAAGCTCAACCCGGCGATTCCCCGCGACTTGGAGACCATCGTCTTGAAGGCGATGGCCCGCGAGCCGCGCGATCGGTACCCGACGGCCGGAGAGCTGGCGCGGGACCTGGAGTGCTTTCTGGAGGACCGTCCGATCCAGGCCCGCCGGACGTCCGCGGCCGAACGCCTGTGGCGATGGGCACGGCGCAACCGGGCCATGGCCGGCCTGGCAGCCTGTACCCTGGCGTTGTTGGTCGTGGTGGCGGTCGTGGCGAGCGTGGGCTATGTGCGCACGGCACGAGCCAGCGCGGAAGAGAAGATCGAGCGGAAGAAGGCCGAAGAGACCTCGGCCTTGGCGGTGGAAGCCCTGGACAGCATCTTCCGGCAGTTCGCACCGGACCGCACCGCCCCGGCTTCCGCATCGCTGCGCGTGAGCGACGCGGAAGATCCGATTACCGTGCCGGTCCAGCCTGTGCTGTCGAAAGAGGCGGCCGCGCTGCTGGAGCACATGCTCAAGTTCTATGATCGTCTGGCCGATCAGGGGGGCGACGATGCCCGGCTCCGCCGCAAAGTTGCCGAGGCCAATCGCCGCGTGGGCGACATCCGCCAGCGCTTGGGCCATTACGAGCAGTCGAAAGCCGCCTATTTGCGGGCGATCGAATTGTACGCGCGGCTGGCGGAATCGTCCGCGAAAGAGACCGACCTTCGCAGCGAAATCGCCCGGATTCACAATGATCTTGGCAACGTGTACTATGCGATGAACGAAGCGGAAGCGGGGCGCAAGTCGCAACTGGACGCCCTGGCAATGCTGCGAGCGGCCTCCGCGGAATCCTCGGCCTCGCCCGCCTGCCAGTACGAGTTGGCGCGCACGTACTACTTTCTCGGCAAGGCGGCGGGCGGACCGCCGGGACCTCCTCCCCCCGGGCCGGACGGTCCGCGCGAGCCGCGAGGCGGCCCGCCGGGTTTTATCTTCGATCCGCGCGGTCCGCATCCCGATCCGCGTGTGCCGTTTCCCCTGGTGCCTGCGCAAGCGGGCGAAGAGCGATTGGACAAGGCACTGGCTCTCTGGCAGCGGCTGGTGGACGACGATTCCCCCTGGCTCTCGCCGGGATCCGCCCCACATGAACGCCAGCCGAAGTCGCCGCGCGGCGAGCCCGGTTCTCCTCCGCCTTTTCCCGGCAGCGACCGCAAAGAAAGCGAGGGCTACCGGCAGAAGGCCGTCGATCTCTTGGAACGACTCGTGGCCGACCATCCCACGGTGCCCGGCTATCGCCATCTGTTGGCCCGCTGCTATCGCGAGACGCCGTCCCCGGGGGCCGGCCGCGCCGCCCGTTCCGAGCCGGACAATTTGTACAAGGCAGCACAGATCCTCGAGAACCTGGTGAAAGAGTACCCCGACGTGGCCGATTACCGCTACGACCTCAGCGAGACATACGCCATGCGCGGCGACCGGGGGCCGCGGCAGCCGGAAGCCCCGGACCGCAGTGCCGCCCAGCGGTCGCCCGCGATGCTCGAAAAGGCCTTGGTCCTCTCCGAACAACTCGTCGCCGAGCATCCGAATATCCCGGAATACGCAGTTTCCTCGGTCAACATCCGCTTGCGACTGAATCAAAGTCTGCGGGAAAGCGACGCGACGCGTGCGGAGGCCAACCTCCGCAAAGCGCTGGACGTGCAGTCTACGCTCGCACGCCGCTTCCCCGAGAACTCTTCCTACACGTTCTGGATGGCGGTGATTCAGGAGTCGTTGGGCGGACTGCTCCAGGAGCATGGCCGCTTGGGCGAGGCGCGGTCTGCGCTGCAGGACTGCATCGCTTCATTCAAAGCGGTGTTGCAGAAGGATGTCAAGGCGGGGCACGTGCGCGACATTCTTGCCAGGAACTACATGAACCTGGCCGACGTGCTGCGCCGCACGGGCGAGGACCAGGCGGCCGAGGAAGCCGTGCGTCAGGCCCGGGAGCTTCGCTAACGCCGTAGATGACTTTCGCGCTTTGTAATCCCCCTCTCCCCTTGCGGGAGAGGGGTTGGGGGTGAGGGGTTCCTCGCCATTTGGTGTTGTCGTCGCCTTCTCCCGCAAGGGGAGAGGGGAAGGGAAAAGGGGGACAGAAGGGAAAAGAAGGGAAAAGGGGGACAGGCGCGCTTTCTGGCGCACGCTTCCGGGTCAATAAGCGCGCCTGTCCCCCTTCTCCGTCGCCTGGTCTTCATTAGGAGGGAGCAAAAGGGGACATTCTACTTTTTCTCCAGGGAACATGGCCGACCACGCGGATGAAGGCTGGCCTCCAGGCCCAAGCGCTCTGCCGTGGCGTGCTGCCACGACTCGCTCCCATAGGGCGTGCCACGTTCGATGCACTTCCGCAAGGCCGCTAACTCCACTTCGCTTTGCGGCTGATTGACCCAATCCAGCCAGTCCGCGCTTCGCGGGAAGGGGCCGGGATCCAACATCGCGGCGCGCTTCCCGCCATCCAGTGCGGCCGCCGAGGACCACAGCCAAGCCTCCGCGCGTCCAATCAGGTTGGCCCGCAGGGCATTTCGCTCCACGTAGCGAAGCACCGTCCAAAGGTGCTCGTCCTCCTCGATCGGAAACGCCTTGAAACGTCCTTGCCAGACGTGCCCACTGGAATGGTAGTGGCGATGATATCGCCGCACGTGGGAGGTCAGCAACCACTGCATCCATCGGCTCAGGTCTCCGTCGCCGAATGGCCACAACACCAGATGAAAATGATTCGGTATCAAACACCACGCCAACAGACGTAGCGGCAACCGCCCGCTCGACTCCTCGATCAAATCGAGGAAAGCAATGTAGTCCTGCTTCTTGTGGAACACGTCCTGCCGCGCGTTGCCGCGATTGAGCACATGGTAGCAAACCCCGCCCACCGACGCCCTTGCCGTTCTCGCCATGGTGGGATCATATCATGCGTGAAACGCCCCGCAAGACGAAAAGTAGAATGTCCCCTTTTGCCCCCTCCCATTACGTCGCAAATGCGCGCGGTCTGTTCGGCGCTCAACTCGTTTCCCAAAACGAAGAGCGGCCAGGCCTTCGACTCCCCGCGAAGTATTGAGAGGAGGAATCCTTCGCGGTGCTTCAGCCGGGCAATACGCTCTTCCAACCTGTTGATCCTGGTTTCAAGTTCACTTGGCAAATTCGCAGGGAGGCGGGGAAAAATCCAGCAAATTGATTGACAAGGCCGTTCTTTTCCCTAAAATGGACGTTTGTGCGTTAACCCGTACTTGAATTTTTCCTGGGGGCAGGCGCAACAACTTCGTGGGTTCCGATTCCAGGGCGACCTGTCGCTCGTATTCTCCCGGGAGGTGTAAGATGAGATGGCAGAATGCAGCGTTGGGTATCATGCTTGTGTGGTCGATTTTTGTCGTTGATGCAGGAGCCAACACTTTTTATGACAGTCTTCGGTCGGCGACTCTGAATCCGGCCCTTAATACCTCCCCAACATCGGCAGACTTCTCGCTTGACATGACCGGTTCGGGTGCCTTGCTTAGTAAACCGGCCGGAGTGGGCAATGGCGATATATTTCTGACTACATCTTTTGCTGCGACAGGTGACTTCACAGCCACGGTTCAAGTGGACGGCACGAACCTGGGACGAGCACAGCTTGGCTTGGATTGTTTCGCATTTGAATCGGGATACCCAGCGGCGCAATTGGCGGCGCAAAATCCCGCGCAGTATTCGTCAGGTTGGGCCGACATCTTTTTTCTCGGCACCGCGGACGTTGCCAGCAACATTTGGAACGGCGTATCAATGCCCTCGGTGGTCGTGCCTGATACCGATCCGTCTGTGTTACTGCGGCTTCGCCGCACAGGCGACACGTTGAATAGTGATTACTCCACGGACGACGGTCTGAGCTTCGCCTCTGTAAATTCGTTGAGCAGTCCGTCCTTGGAAGGGGCAACAACTTTTGCATTGTTCTTAATTCAGCCGTTC
>JBEKZQ010000317.1:0-7269 GCA_049509675.1 Thermoguttaceae bacterium
CGATTGGCGAAGGGGCCCATTTTCTGCTTGCTGCCCGTAAAACGGATCAACGGCACCACCGCGAACGACAATTGCAGGCTGAGCACGACCTGGCTGAGAATGAGCAGTTTATAGGCCCCTTCGTCGCCGACGCTGACAATGACCGCCACGGCCGGCACGATGGCCATGGCCCGGGTGATCAGCCGCCGCAGCCAGGGCCGGATGCGAAAGCGCAAGAATCCTTCCATGGTGATCTGCCCGGCAAGCGTGCCCGTGACGGTGGAACTCTGGCCGGCGCAGATCAGGGCCAGGGCGAATGCCACGGGGGCGATGCGCGTGCCCAGCACGTTGTTGAGCATGGCATGGGCCTGTTGGAACTCGGTGATTTCGGCCCGATGCCAGAAGGTGGCGGCGGCCACGATGAGGATCGCGGCATTGACCAGGAAGGCGCAATTCATGGCGATGGCCGAATCGATCAAATTGAACTTGCAGGCCTCGGCCACGGCCTCCCGGCTGCGATACACGTCGCGGCTCTGCACCAGGGCGGAGTGCAGGTACAAGTTGTGCGGCATCACCGTGGCGCCGATGATGCCGATGGCGACGTACAGTTCGGCCGGCGGCAAGTAGTGGGGAACCAGTCCGGCGGCAATCGCCCGGACCGATGGGTGGCACAGGAAGATTTCCACGACGTAGCAGAGCCCAATCGTGGCAATCAAGATCACGATGAAGGCTTCCAGGTTGCGGATGCCGTAGCGCTGCATGGCCAGGAGCAACAGCACGTCGCCGCCGGTAATCACCACGGCCCAGTGCAGAGGCAAGGCCGGAAAGAGCAGATTCAGGCCGATGGCGGTTCCCAGCACCTCGGCCAGATCGCAGGCGGCGATGGCAATCTCGCAGAACACGAACAGCAGGTAGTTCACCAGCGGCGGATAGTCGTCGCGGCAGGCCTGCGCCAGGTCGCGGCCGGTCACCAGTCCCAAGCGCGCGCTGAGGGCCTGCAAGACGATGGCCATGAAGTTGCTCATCAAGAGCACCCACAGCAGGCGATAACCGAACTTCGATCCGCCCTCGATGTCCGTGGCCCAGTTGCCGGGATCCATGTAACCGACCGAGACCAGATAAGCCGGCCCGGTGAAGGCCAACAGTCGCCGGAACCACCTTTGTTGGGGGATCTTGATTGAACGATGGACGTTCTCCAGCGAGCGTGCCATTGAGGGTGGGGGCGATTGGAACACGAGTGGTTAGTAGCTTGTGGCTGGTGGTTGGGGAAAAGTCCTGGCTGCCGGGCCATTTTAGACATCAGTTCGGGCGGGGAAAACCCTGATTATGAAAATGTCATGCCTTTTTTGCAGAAACAGGCGGTAGAATGAACTTATACTTTGCGCGGTCTGAAATGATCCCCACCGCAGCAAAGGGAACGGATCGCATCATTACAAACCGTTCACGCTATATATCCCCGGGAGGTGCTGCCATGTGGCGAAAGGCGAGAATTGCTGCATTGTTGGGCGTCCTATGGACCTGTCCGCTCGCCGTGTGCGCGGATCATGGCGGGGGCGGACATATGTCGGGCAACTCGCACGGCATCGGCGGAGGCTTCCCATCGTCCGGCGGCTGGGGGGGAAGTTATCGTGGCACATGGTCTCACAGTGGTCCGCCCGGGGGCGCTTTCTCCGGCAGCAATCGCTCGTCGTATCTTTCCGCGCCCCGAGCAATGGAATCGTCGAGCTTTTCGCGCTACCCACACTCTTCCACCATGCTCCAATCGCTGCAATATTCGCAGCCCGAGCATCAGCAATGGGCGCACGGCCACGGCGACTGGAACAAGTTCCATCAGGAGTGGCTGACGCATCATCCCGACTGGGACCACCACGGCGATTGGTGGCGCCACGGTCACGGCGGCTGGTGGTGGGGGCCTTGGTGGGATTGGGACGCTTGGTGGTGGCCCGGGCCGTATTGGAACTATTGGGCCTGGTATCCGTGGGATTATCCGTACTGGAATTATGGCGAGCCCTACTGCTATGGTTATGGTGGGATTGCGCCCTATGCCAATTACAACCCGTGGGAATCGCAGTTCTCGCCGGATGACCAGGGGAGCACCCTCTTCCCGGAGGAGCAGCCGTTGCCGCCTTCCGGCGAAATGGGCGGCCGCGCCCGGGCCTCGAACGATTACTACGCGCCGGCGGAAGAGGCGTTCCGGCAACGGGACTACCGCCAGGCCCTGCGATTGGCGGAACATGCGACGGTCGAGGATCCCCGCGACGCCCGGGCGCATCTGCTCGTCTCGTTGGCCGCCTTTGCCCAGGGCGACTATCGGCCCGCGGCGGTCGAGGCCCACGCGGCGGCCGCCTTGGGCCCGGTCATTGACTGGGCAACGTTGTATGGCCTGTATGGCGACGTGGCGGCCTACAGCAAGCAACTCCGTGCCTTGGAGAACTTCGTGGGCAAGAATCCGTCGGCCGCCGAGGCCCGATTCCTGTTGGCACTGCACTACATGATGGGCGGGCACAACGAGGCCGCGCGGGTGCAATTCGCCGCCGCCCTGAGCCTGTCGCCCGACGACGCCCTGGCCGCCGCACTGGCAAAGCAACTTGCCGGCCCGGCAGCAAAGTAGCGACCGCCCCCACTCAGCCGAAGACGTGCAGGAACTTCATCAGGATCAACAACAACATGATGATCAGGTAGACGCGCAACACGAACAGGGCGATCGATACGGTGCGCGTGGTCTTGATGCGAGGCATGGGAAGTGCGAATGATACTGGAGAGAACTCCCGAAGGGGACCGTCCCCCACTTGTGGTTTCGCCCGCTCTTACACGGCGGCGCGGGCCACGAGCCCTTTCATAATATCCTTGAAATGGATCACGCCCAGCAAGTGGTCCCCCTTGTCGACGACCGGGACCATGCGGTAGTGATACTTGGCAAATAGTTCTTCGAGGTCCTCGCGCAGATCGTCCGAATCGGCGGCGACCACGGGCGAGACCATTAGGTCGGCCAGCAGCGCGATGTCCTGGGCCAGCACCAGCTCGCGGAGATCGACGACCCCCAGCAGGGCGCGGTTCGGCTCGCCGACCACATAGATATACGAGATCATGTCGTGGTCGAAGTTCGACGTCCGCAGTTGCGCCAAGGCGCCGCCGGCCGTGGTTTCTTTGCTCATGGCCACGAAACTGGACGACATCAGCGCGCCGGCCGTGGCCTCGCGCTCGGAGAGGATCGCTTCGATCCGCCGGGCCTGGTCGCGCGGCAGCAGGGCCATCAGGTCCACCTTGTCGTCGTGCGGCAGCACGGAGAGCAGATCGGCCAGTTGCGGCACCGACATCTCGCTGAGGATGTTGCGGGCCCGCTCCTTGCGCAGGTTGGCGATGATCTGCCGCTGGGCACGGGGTTCGGCCTCCATCAACGTTTCCGCGGCCTTTTCCGAATCCAGCACCGAGAAGACCGCCTCCTGCTCTTTGCCCGAAAGCTCTTCCAGGGCGTCGGCCAGGTCTTCGCTGGGCAATTCGTGGACCTGCGCGCGGGTCACGGAGAGCGAAACCGTGTCGCTGGCTACCGCGTCTTCCAGGGAAAGCGGCTGCACGTAACGCCAGGAAATCAGCACGTCCTTCATCCAGTGGAAGCCGCCCAGCCCCCACTTGCGCAAGAAGCCGTTGAAGGAGATGTCGACGTGAACGATGACCATCCGGCCCTTGGATTCCAGCAAGTGGACGTCGTTGACCACCTCGGTCCGCCGGCCGTCCATGTCGAGGATCGTCTTGCCCATCAAGTGCTCGTTGAGCATGATCCAGCCGGGCTGATCGACGAAGGGCGGATAGCGCTCGCCCTCGGCCGGCTGCACGAAGACGGCGTCGTCGTCGATCTTGACCACGCGGTCCCAGGGGATGAACTGCGTGGGCTGTCCCCAGCCGTGTTCCAGGTAGATGCCCACGGCCTCGGGATACGGCTCGCACAGGCGAAAGACCAGGTCGGTGAGTTTTCCGATGCGCTCGTTGATCTTGCCCACGCACAGCTTGCGGCCCAGCAACTGCGAGAAGTAATGAAAGCGGAAATCCTTGCCGCCGCCGGCCTCGGCATGTTTCGACACGTTGTCGGGCGACGTTACCATGACAGCACCTTCTGTTTTCTCGAAATCAGGAGGCTCCCCCAAAGAGCACCGAGATTCCAAACATCGTCGAGACCACGATCACGAACAAAACGATTCCCCAGTTGACGATGTTCTGCCAACGGCTATTGACGTACCGGCCCATCAGCGGCTCGTCGTTCAGCAAGAGGATGAGGAACGTCAGGGCCGCGGGCAGAAGGGTCACGGCCACCACCTGAACGAAGATCGTGATCTGGCTCTGCGTATCGCGGGTGGCCAACAAGACCACGGAGCCGGCGCTGAGCAGCGTGCCCAGGTAAACGACGTAGAACCAGGGGGCCTCCTTGACGCTCTTGTTCAACGAGTGGGCCCAGCCGAAGACCTCGCCCACGGCCCAGGAAGTCGAGAGCGAAATACACAAGGCGCCCAGGAAGCCGGCATCGAACAGGCCGATTGCGAACAGGAACCTGGCCCAATGGCCCACGTCGCTGGGGAGCAATCGGGCGATCTTTTCCCCGGCGTCCCGGGCATCGACCAGGTTGTACGGATTGGCCGCCGCCTGTTCGTCGGACTCCGTAGCGTTGGACGGATTGCCGGCAGACTCGCCGGGTGACACTGCTCTGGCGCGTGCCACTGGCTCTGCCAGTGCGCGTGCCACTGGCTCTGCCAGTGCTTCGGCGTGTGCCGATGCCTCCACCGAGTGTACTGGCAAGCCAGTGGCACCGGGCGGAGCGGCCGTGCCGTCCTTGGGGTGGTAATAGAAGGCGGCCCCCGTGGCAATGATGATGAAAATGGCCACCAGCCCGGTGAAAAAAGAGCCGGCGAACGTGTCGAACTTGCCAAAGCGGATGTCGCGAACGTCCATCCCCTTGTCGACGACGGCACTTTGCTGGAAGAAAATCTGCCAGGGCGTGATCGTGGTGCCGATGTTGGCCATGATCATCATGATCAACTGCGACTTGGCGGCGGCGGAGAACTCAGGCCAGGGGTTGTAAAAACCCTGGCCGACTTTGCCCCAAGCGGGGGCCCAGTCGGTTTGCATGGCCCAAAAAGCAGCCGGTATATAAACGAAGTTGAACAGGCAGAAAAATAGCGTGACTTTCTCGAACGTCCAGTACTTGCCCGTGACCACAACCCCCATGAGGATGGCGGACACTACCCCGTAAGTGATCCATTCCGGGATGCCGAACATACGCATGGCGGCCGTCATGCCGATATACTCGGTCACCAGGGTCAGCCAATTGATCAGGGCCAGATCGAAGATCGAGAACCAGCCCCAAAAGGAACCAAAGGCGTCGAAGATGGCCTCGGCGTGCCCGCGCTTCGTCACCGCGCCCAGGCGGACCGTCATCTCCTGGACGTAATAGGCCATGGGAATAAGGATGAAGAACACCCAGAGAAAGCTGAATCCGTAGCGCGCGCCGGTTTGGGCGTAGGTGGAGATGCCCCCGGCGTCGTTATCGGCCACCATAGTGATAATGCCGGGGCCCAGCACGGCCAGAAGGATCAAGCCGCGCCTCCGCGATCTGCTCAGCCAGTGAATGCTCTTGCTGATCCAATACATGGGAAACGAATGGCTCTCCGGGCGAACTAGGCGTTTCGTAAGGATAGTTTCCCCTGCGGACGCCGACAAGCCCTGTTTGCGAAGCCGCTGCCAACGGTTGCAGGAGATCCGTAAAGTCCGAAAACATGCACCCGACCCCTTCGCGTCACTTGCTCGTCTGCGCGGCGACCTCTACAATCGTCGGAAGGGAAAGAAGATTACTTTCCGCCTGACGATTGCCCGCTCTTGCGGTTCCATGTGCGGCCGGAGTTGCTTTTTGCACGGCGAACCGCAACAGACCATTTTCCGCCGCCCCACCCACGGAGGTGAGCAATGCCCAGAAAAGTGATTCTCGACGTTGATCCGGGCATCGACGATGCCATGGCCTTGTGCTGGGCCTTGTTCAATCCGCAGTTGGACGTGGTGGCGGTGACTGCCGTGGGCGGAAATTGTGCGTCTGCGCAGGCGACGCGGAACATGCAGGCGATCGTAGAAACGCTCGATCCGCCCCGCTGGCCACGGCTGGGAGCCGCTGCCGACCCGGACCAGGAACTGCCTTCCGAAGGCCGCGGCCTGTATGGTCCCGACGGGTTGGGCGGCGTCGTCTTGCCGGTGGCCGAACGGCAGCATCTGCTCCCGGCCGACAAGGTCATTTGCGAAGAGATTCGCGCCGCCCCCGACGCCGTAACGCTCGTCGCCTTGGGGCCGCTGACCAACGTTGCCCGGGCCTTCCAGCGCGATCCGGAACTGGCCTCGCTCGTAGGCCGGGTGGTAATCATGGGCGGCAGCGTGACCGGCCCCGGCAACATCACGCCCGCCGCCGAGTTCAACATCTTCTGCGATCCGTTGGCCGCCCAGAACGTCTTCCGTTCCCCCTCGACCAAGACGCTCATTCCCTTGGACGTGACCAATCGCATTCAACTCAGTTACAACTTGTTCGACCAATTGCCCGACGAATCGACGAAGGTCGGCTGGTTCCTGCGGCAGATCCTGCCGGCCGCCTTTCGCGGCTACCGGCAGCAGTTCGGCGTCGAAGGGATCCACGTCCACGACACCGTGACCTTGATGGCCGTGGCCTATCCCGAATTGTTCACCTCCCACGAGATGGCCGGCGACGTGGAGACCACCGGCCTGCTGACCCGCGGCATGACGGTGTTCGATCGGCGCCGGGTGCCGGCCTGGCGTCATAACATGGAGGTGGCCGTCGACGTGCAACAGGACAAGGTGGTGGAGAAGATCATCCGCGGCCTGCAAAAGGCGGCCCACCATGCACAGGATGAGGAATGAGGAAGTTTGAAGTTTTCAGTGTTCAGTGGACTGTTGCAAAACTGTGGATGGCGCCCACGAGCAGTCCCCCTTTCCCTCCGGGAGAGAGCCGGGGTGAGGGGATCGTGGGACAGACAGGCAATACAGGAAACCGCGATTTGCGTCAGCTCCCCCTCACGCTCGGGCACCGACGCGAAGCGTTGGTCGCTCCCGGAGGGAGAAGGGATCTCGAATCGGCGTTTTGCAAAAGTTCAGTTTTCAGTTACGCCTTGGCCGCTCCGCGCTGAAAACTGAAAACTGAAAACTGAAAACTGAAAACTGAAAACTGAAAACTGAAAACTGAAAACTGAAAACTGAAAACTGAAAACTGAAAACTGAAAACTGAAAACTGAAAACTGAAAACTG
>JBEKZQ010000318.1:0-7250 GCA_049509675.1 Thermoguttaceae bacterium
AAGTTTCATGGAAGGAACTCATTCCTCCTGGCTCCAGCAGACCGTGGCCGTGCGGGCCGTCAGGTCGAGAGTCAAGAGGATCGCATCGCCGGCGCGGGCGCCGCGTTGGCGCAAGAATGCGCCCAGGCCCCAGGCCCGGCCGTCCTTGGTGGCCAGCGTGCCGATCTCCCGCCCGTCGGGTCCGAGCAAGACGAAGCGGCCGCGCACTTCCTGCTTCAAGGCGGCCGGTACGGTGATGACGGCATAGGTGCTGGCGGCCTTGGAAAGCCGATAGCTCAGCCAGAGCTTGCCGTCCTCGGTCGCGCCGTGGCCGCACAACACGCGGCGGGCGGTGCGGCCGGCCCGCCGCGCCTCGGTCAAGGCCTCGATCTTGCGGTGCGGAACCTCCGTGCCCAGCAGCCCGTACAGGCTGTGCCCAAACTGCACGATCACCGGCGACCAGGACACGAAGGCATGGAAGCTGAAGCGGTTCATGCCCTCGGTCACGCAAAAGTCTTCCATCGCGCCGCGTTCCATCACCGGACCGTGCTCTTTGAGCATGCGCACCAGTTTCAGTTCCACGCCGGTCAGCGCCGTGCGCCAGTCGCGGGGCGGATCGGAGATGATCCGCCGGCCTTCCGTCCGCACCTGCGGCAGGTGGCGGCAGAAGGCCAGCAGGACATCCTCCGGCGGCGGGTCTTTCCATAAACGACGGTTGCGGCGCATCGCCGTGCGAAGTTCCGCCACGGTCACCGCGCCGGCGACGGCCAGGACCTTGTCGATCATCTTGGGCAGTCCGTGCCTGCTGACGCCATCGATGTGGAACCAGCCCGATTTCTCCTCCAGCCAGCAGAACCCCTCCAACAATTGCAACGTCTGCCGCACCAGATCGGCGCTGACGCCGCCGGCGAACTTGACGGCAAGGGCGCGTTGGATCTCGTCGACCGCCGCCAGGCCGTGGAAGTAGGCGTCCTTCCTGGCCGCGTCGACGACTGCCGAAACCACGTGGGCCTGGCCGGAGTGTACGGCCAGGAGCGGGCTGTCCTTCTGATGCGGCGCCACCTCCACCACGCGGAACTCGGCCCGCCGGCCCAAGAGCCTGGCGGCCGTGATCAGGTTCTCCAGGGGCATGCCCACGGAGGTCCAGCCGCGCCGGCGCAGTTCGGCTTCGATGTCGGCCGCGGGCCCCGGCAACCGCCCGGCGACCATGGCCAGCGCGCGGTCCATGACCGGGGCGAGCAGGGGCGGAAGCCCCTTGGGCCGCTTGGTCAACTTCGCGCAGATCTGGCGGATCCGCTCCCGCGTGATGGCGAAACGATTGCCCACTTCCGTCAGCGTGTGCTGCTTGCCGTCGGCCCACCCGTAATATCCGATCAGGATCTCGGCGTTGCGAGGATTCGTGCCCGAGGTAAAGACCTGGATCAGTTCCTCTTCCAGCGTCAACTGCGACATCCGCTCCAGGTACTCGCGCAACTGGCGGACCTGTCCGGCGACATAGGGGGGATCGGGCGGGTCCTGGACCCGCGACAAGAGCCGCTGGGCGGCTTCCTCCGCCGTGCGCGAGTCCACGTCCACGGCACGGATCAAGGCGGCAAAGCGCGGGTCCTCGCAGCGTGCCAGGGCGACGTCCGGCAATTGGGCCAGCCGCCGCGCTTCCGCCGTCAACGACTCGGCCAGGCGCGGCTGCGACTGGTCGGCCGCCGCCGGGACGCCGTCGACAGCCCCGCGCCGCGATTCCAGGGCGCTAAGGAGATCGACCAGGCAGCGCGGCCCGAACGCGCGGATCGCCAGCACCTCGCCGATGGTGTGGTCGCCCAAGCGATCGGGATGCTCGTCGAACCCCTCGCGCGCCAGGCAGCGCCGCGTGCGATTTTCCAGGTGCAAATCAGCGATGGAAATGCCGGCCGGGGGCCGCGGAAAATGGCGATGCAGGAACGCCTTGCGAACGTGATAGGTCGATACCCGCTCCACCACCACCTCGGCAAGCTGGTTGAGCAGTTCGGCGGGAAATCGCTCCCACACCGTTTCATCCAGGTCGCACAGCTTCAGATCCGCACCGCACTGCGCACGGAACTCGACCGGCAGCGGCTCCAACAGAAACTCGCGGAGCGTATAGGGGGCCACTCGCTCGCCGGGACGTGGATAGCGATTTGTCACCTTCGGCGTAACCATTCGGGAGGCCTCGACCGATGACGATCTGCGGACTACGGCGCTCCCGCCCATTGTAACGAAAGCCGGTGGTTTTGCAAAGGGGCTGGCAGGGAATCGAATTACCGGGGGATGCAATATGACACTGTCGGGCGGGATGTGTAGCCGGCAGGACGCAATAGTGAAGGGGAACCCACAGCCCGGATTATTCGCAAATCGGCGTAGCACAGGCTTCCAGCCTGTGTCCAGGCAACACAGGCAAGATGCCTGTGCTACTCAGTCTGTCTATAGAATAATCTGGGATAGGGAACTGCCCCCATTGCCGCAAGAAGGCCCTGCTACGGAGCCGAGAGCGGGCAAACCACTTTCGTGCCGGCAATCAGGCCGTAGGCGGCCAGCCGGGCCGATTTGCCCGCGCGCGCATAACCCATCCAACCGCTGCGGACCCGGGCGTCGTCGGAGAAGGATTTTGCGACGTCGGGCCGGTCGCGGTTGGTGTGTGCCACGCCCACGATGCGCCCGCGCTGGTCGGTCAGCAAGATATCGTCAAAGGCGCGATTGTTGCGTTCATCCCAGGCCCAGCCGGTCGCGCGAACGGAATCGCCAATCGCCCCCTCGCTGTTGGCACCGGGGGGATCGAGTTGGCCCACGCCGGCATAGTCCCGGTCCACGGCGTAGTACGATTCCAGCGGGTCGCCCAGGTCGAACGGGTAGCGGGCAAAGATGGTCCAGCGCCGCGGGCGAAACTCGTCCTGGATGATCCGGTACATGAGTTCCGGGTGTTCGGCGTCCACGTTGCGCATGAGGCGCTCATCGTAGGTCTTGGCGATCAAGGCCGATTCGATTTCCCACAGGGGATCGTTGGCCTGCTGCCAGCACCTGATTTCGCGGAGATGGGCGGGGAGCACCGACAACAGCACGATGGCTATCGCGGCGGCCCAGCCCGCCTTGCGCTGCGGCGCGGAAAGGCCGCCGTAGCGAGACAGTTGCTTCAAGAGCAGCGAGAAGATGGCGATCCAGGCCAGCAACACGGTGCAGGTGTATTTGCCATGCATGCCTTCGTAAACGCCGAGCGAGAAGCGCGCTGCCGTCAAGGCAATGCCGGTGGAAAACACCAGGACGATCACGAAAGTGTGCAACAGGGAGAAAACGGTACGCCGTTGCGGCTCCCACCACTCCAGGAAAC
The DNA here is from genome assembly GCA_049509675.1 of Thermoguttaceae bacterium. GTDB lineage: Bacteria > Planctomycetota > Planctomycetia > Pirellulales > Thermoguttaceae > JBEKZQ01. The sequence continues at coordinate 3,314 of JBEKZQ010000318.1, forward strand.
AGACCAGAGCGCCCAGGGCAAACACCATCAGCCCATGGAGCACCGCCAGAGGGCCGTAGAAGCCGCAGAACTGGTAGTCGGCGGTCCACGTGTCATGCCGCATGCCCGGCGCCCCCAGGAGGGCGAAATAGAATCGCAGGGCTTGCCCGGGGGCCTTCCGGAAGATGCTGTAGTGGGTGCTGTGGCCGGCAAGCGGATTACAGTGGAAATAGAGGAAGGCCAACGCGACCAGCAGTGCCGTCATCCCCGCCACGTTCCGCCACCCTGCGCGGAACACGATCGCCAGGAAGACGGCCGTGGCCAGGCAGAACAGTCCCGACCCGGTCGAAAAGATCGCGCACAATCCAAGGACGACCAGGGCCGCCGCGCGGCGGAGCCCGCCGTGGGAGTCGGTGGCCGTCATTTGCAGGGCAAACACCAGGGCAAACAGCAGGCAGAACAAGTTCTCCAGCCAATGGCAGATCATGAAACCCACGATCATGTTCGTCAGTTGCATGCCGTTGACGTAGCCCACCGTCACCAGGCAGGCGTACAACAGCGCATCGCGCTTGCTGGTGAAGAACCATCGGGCTGCCACGTACGCCAGCAGGCCGGCCGTGGCCAGCACCAGGACGAAGATTGCGGCCAGCAGGAACTTCGACGTGGCCGAAAAGGCGAAGAAATCGACCAGGTAGAACAAGCGCGGGATGGCCGGTATATGTTCGTTGTGAGGGCGTAACAGGTCGGCGACGTGGACGCCGTACGCACTGATCCAGCGATGTTCCTCTCTGATATCCGCCCAAAGAAGCGGGTTGTACAGGGCCATGACCGCGGACGCCGTATGGAGGATCATCGCCAGGGCGGTGAGGACGGCGGCGACCACCACCCCCGGCGCGAGGAGGAAGTCCATGAGCCGGCTTGAGGCGGCCGGCGGTGGTGGCGCGGTTGTTTCCATAGGAGTGGGATCAGTTTCGATTCGGGTTCTCCACCCCCGGAGGGTGAGGGTGAGGGGAACTGGGACAAAGTGTGGCTTCGCGCATTGTCGGTCCTTTCCACGACCCCCTCACCCCGGCCCTCTCCCGAAGGGAGAGGGGGACTTGCTCGCAAAATCCTCACAAGTTCAAGCGCAGGCGGTAATAATCGACCTCGACGGTGTCGCGATAGGCCCAGCGGCGCGGGGCCACCACGCGCAGGCTCTTGACGGCCCGCTGCTCGGGCGCCGCCTTGCGCCAACTCGCCTTGTCGGCCAGGGCGACGGCCAGCCATTGGTAGGCGGCGGTGTCGGCCACCAGCGGCGAGAGGAGGAATCCGGCCGCGGCCGCGTCGGGATCGAAACGATATGTTTCCTGCGATCCGCTTTGCGTTATGCACTCCAGGTAGACGCGCGGAGCCTTGAGCGCTGCTTCGGCAAGCTGACCGGCGGCGCTCAGCCTGATCCGCAGAGAGACCCATACCGGCCCCTCGGCCACGCTCGGCACGTCGGGCAGGGGCGCGCCGGTTTGTGCCGTATGCGCCGCCAGATGCAGCAACTCGTACGGCCGGACCTTTTCCGACTTTTTCAGCAACAGGTAGCCGCGCTTGGCGATGGCCGCATCCATGGGCTGAATCTCATACCGGCTCAACAACTCCGGCCAGGAGGGGCCGTCTTGCAAAGAGGGGAATCGGCCTTCGAACGGCGCCAGGCTGAACAAGATCCAGTCGGGCGCCTTGGAACTTCGCAGGTGGGCCGCATTCATCAATGCCAGGCGCCACGTAAGTGCGCAGTAACTCTGAATCGTGGGCCGGGGCTGGTACCGCGCCCCCCGGGAATAAACGATGCTGCCGAGTTCCGGATAAACGTCGACAGTGCCGAGGAGCCGGGGAAAGCCGTAGAGTTCTCGGGCGCGCGATTCGGATTGCTCGAAGAGGGCTGGCAGGGGAGCCCGTCCGCGGAGCAGCGTGCCTGCCCTCGTCCACTGATTTGCATGTTCCGCCGCGGTGCGGCGCAGGGTCTGCCGGCACCAGGTCGGGAGCGAGCGGCGTGCGGCATCACTAATTGGGTACTGCGCGGCGAAGGGCGTCGCGTTGCCAGCGAGCCCCAGCGGCAGGATCAGCACGAAAGCCGCTGCCAGGGCGCCGCACAACAGGAGTTTGGTCCAAGCGTCGGTCTTGGCGCGGCACAAGGCGGCCGCCGTCACCAGGCAGATCGGCTCCGCGACATAGGCCCCGATCGCCCAGTGCCCCCAATCATGGCGGACGAACGACGCCTTGCCCAGCAACAGCACGATGAACGCCAGCAGCGGCAGGCCCACGAGCGCCTGCCACCGCTCGGCAGGCCAGCGGTCCCGCGCGATGGCGGCGATCAACAGGGCAAAGGCCAGGGCAAAACAGATGATATGCCATAACGGGCCGCCCATCTGCATCCCCGCGTACCCCCGCGCCACTTGCAACGAGTTCCAAAAGTAATGCGGGAGACCGGACAGGGGCTGATCGGCCAGCAACCAGAACAAGATCACCTCGGCGGCGTAGGCCAAGAGCACGCGGGGAACGCGGCGCCGGCCAAGAACCGCCTTCACGGCGATGCAGGCCAGTACGGCCAGAACCGCCATGCCGTAGGAGAACTTAATGACCGTCAGAAACGCGCCCGCTGCGATCAGCAGATGTTCGTGAGCCCGCAGCAAGAAGCGACTCACGCCTTCCACCAGGCCCGTCGCCCGAGAGGCATCCCCTGTTTCCCTTGGGGAACCACTTGCCGTGAGGGCCCGGGCTGCGCCGTCCCCCGCGGCCTTGAGGACGATCCAGTAGAGGGCCATGTACCAGACCAACAGATAATACATGCCTTCCGTGAACGGGCATTGGGCCAGCAGCTCCGTGGTCAGCACGCACAGCCCGGCAGCCAGGAGCACGCGAAGCCAGGGCCGGCGCGACACACCCAGTCCCACGCGCCAGGTAGACATCGTCACCATCAGCACCAGCAGCCCGCGCAGCAGCAGCATCTCGCCATACAAGGCCGGGTGGTACAGATTCCGCACTACGAACGCCCAGGGGCCGTACGTGAACGCCAGGTCTCGACCAAAGTTCATGCCGGCGAGGAAGCCCTCTTGCAGCACGCGCGTCCAGGAAGCATCCAGGTTGGGCTCAACGAACTCGGGCCACCACGGCAAGAGGCGGACCAGGCCGTCGATCGCCACCAGAATGAAGACCGCCGTGAGCAGACCGAGGTACGGCCACCCGGCCGTCCGCTGCGGCACGCGGCGCATGATGGTATCGATCCCGGCCGGTGGAACGTCGGAAGCATCGACCGCAAGACGCGGCGTCAACGACGACATGGGCTCTCCTTCTGCGCCCGGGCGATGTCCTCCGCCTCGTAATCGACGGGCGCGACAACGGGGTGACGCAACGATTCCGGATTGTCTTGCGCGGCGTCAATCATTCTGCATCTCTTTCCGCGCACGAACCAGGAATTGCTTGCCCAGCAGCCGCCACGCCCACGGCATGTGCAGGTACGCGCGGACCAGCCAATCGGCCTTGGGCAGCCGGCTCTTGGTCGTGTAGGGCAAGAAACACGGACGGCAATCGACCAAACTGAACTTGCTGTTCTGCAACAACTCGACCAGCGAACGATCGGTGATGGGGACGTGATGGTCCCAGAAGTCCCAATACTCTCCGGGGATGAAGCGGAGATTGGGACCCATGACAACGAAATAGCCGCCCGGCTTCAGCAGCCGCCACACGCGGCGGACGAGGTCCGCAACCTGTCGCTTGTCGGCCATGTGTTCCAGGAAATTGCTGGTGAAGACAAAGCTGAACGAACCCTGCTGAAGTCGCTCGAGCACGCCGACGTCGCCTTGGTGGAACCGCACGTCCTCGGGCAGCGCCCCGGGTCCGGGAGCGACGAGGTCGACGCCGGTCCGCGTCGCACAGCGCACGTACGCGAGGAACTCCCCACAGCCGCAACCGATGTCGAGGACGTCGTCTT
>JBEKZQ010000319.1:0-14278 GCA_049509675.1 Thermoguttaceae bacterium
GGTGCCCGGGGTGCGAAGGCCTGGGCACGCAGACCGGCACGAATCCGGCCGCGCTCTTGCGCGATCCGAAGCTCACGCTGGCCCAGGGCGCCGTGGCCCTCTGGCCCAGCCCGGAAAGCCCGCTGTTCGCCCTCATGTTGCGCAGCTTCTGCCGCGACACGGGCATCCCCGCCGACGTGCCGTTCGAGCAGTTGGGCGGGAAGCATCGACGGCAGATCATGCACGGCACGGGCGAGCAGTGGTTCGAGGTGGCAGGGGACTGTGCCGATTTTCGCGTGGCCATTGCTAGCGATCGCAGCGAAAATGGGACTGTCCCCCTTGAGGGCGCGCATGTGCTCCTGCGGTTCCAGTACAAGGGCCTGTACCCGGCCCTGGACGAGGCGAGCCGGGCTTCGCCCGCCCTGCGCGGCCGATTGGAACACCTGGTCGACGAAGTGGACTGCACGGTCTGCGGCGGCAGCCGGCTCCGCGACGATGCGGCCGCCATGCGGCTCCACGGCCGGACCATGGATGAGCTGAGCCGCCTGCCGCTGGGAAAACTGCTGGCCGAGTTCCGCGACTGGACTCCCACCGTGCGGGAGCGAAAAGTGGCGGGCGAAGTGCTCCGCGAGATTTGCAACCGCACGCAGTTTCTCGTCGACGTGGGTCTGGAATACCTGACCTTGGCCCGGCCCGCCCCCTCGCTCTCCGGCGGCGAGATGCAGCGCATCCGCCTGGCCGCCCAGGTGGGGAGCGGGCTGTGTGGCGTGCTGTACGTGTTGGACGAGCCGACCATCGGCCTGCACGCCCGCGACAATGCCCGGCTCCTGGAGGCCCTCAGGAAGCTTCGCGACCTGGGCAACACGCTCCTGCTGGTCGAGCACGACCGCGAGGTGCTGGCGCACGCCGATCAACTGCTGGACTTCGGTCCCGGCGCCGGCCGTTTCGGCGGGCAGATCGTGGCCCAAGGCACGCCGCTGGAGGTCGGCAAGCGGCGCGGCTCCGTGACCGGCCCCTATCTCTCCGGCAAGAAGGCGATCCCCGTGCCCACCAACCGCCGCATGCCGGGAAAAGGGGTGGGGAACCTTTTGCCGAAACCGAGCACCGACCGAAGGTTGGTCGCACAAAAGGTTCCCGACCCCTTTTCCCGGGCCGAAGGCTGGCTGGAGATCCGCGGCGCGCGGCACAATAACCTCAAGAACATCGACGTCCGCATCCCCTTGTGTACCTTCACCGTCGTCAGCGGCACCAGCGGCAGCGGAAAAAGCTCGCTGGTCGAGGACGTGTTGTACAATGCCCTGGCGCGGGCCCTGCACCGGGCCAAAACGTTCGCCGGCGCGCACGACGCCATCCGCGGCGTGGAACGGATCAACAAGGTGATCCGCGTCGATCAGCAGCCGCTGGGACAGACGCCGACCTCCAACCCGGCCACGTTCACCGGCGTGTTCGACCTGATCCGCGCACTGTATGCGCAGCTTCCCGAGGCCAAGCTCCGCGGCTACACGCCGCGGCGGTTCAGCTTCAACGTGTCCGGCGGGCGGTGCGAGAAGTGCGAAGGCAACGGCCAGTTGCGGATCGAAATGCACTTTCTGCCCGACGTGTGGGTCGAGTGCGACACCTGTCACGGCCGCCGCTATAACGAGGAAACGCTGGCCGTGCGCTATCATGGCCGCTCCATTGCCGAGGTGCTCGACATGCCCTGCGGCGCGGCGGTGCGGCTCTTTGAAAACATCCCCAGGATCCGCCGCATCCTGGAAACGCTGTGCGACGTGGGCCTGGACTACGTGACGCTCGGCCAGCCCGCCCCCACGCTTTCCGGCGGCGAAGCGCAACGCGTGAAGCTGGCGGCCGAACTCTCCCGCCCCGATACGGGCAACACCCTCTATCTGCTCGATGAGCCGACCACCGGACTGCACTTCGACGACCTGGCCAAACTGCTGGACGTGTTGAACCGGCTGGTCGACCTGGGCAACACGGTGGTGGTGATCGAGCATAACCTGGACGTGATCAAGACCGCCGACTGGGTCATCGACATGGGGCCGGAAGCGGGCGAGGAAGGCGGTTACGTGGTCGCCGCCGGCACGCCGGAAGACATCGTCGCCCACGCCCGGGCCTGGGGAACAGAGCAGGAGAGCAGGAGAACAGAGCAGGAGAGCAGGAGAACAGAGGAACAGGAGAACAGGGGAGCAGGAGAACAGGAAAGCAGGGGAGCAGGGGAAAAAATGCTCCCCTCTCCCCTTGTGGGAGAGGGGTTGGGGGTGAGGGGAAAGCGGCGCAAGAAAGGAAAAGCCGCGCAAAAGACTCCCGACCCCTTTTCCCTGCGGCGTTCTTATACCGGCGAGGTGCTCGCGCCGGTCTTGGCGGCTGGACCGGCGGTCAAGCGGGCGGTCCACGACTTCACCGCCGCCCTGTCTCAGCGCCCCCACGACCACGACATCGACGACGTGGGCCTGGACGCCAAGATGCCTTGGGAAATCGACGGCCGCCACTGGCACACCGTGGCCCGCGTCGGCCGCACCGGAAACCCTTGCCGCTGGGACGGCCGCATCCTGGCCGAGGTGATCGACCGCATCCAGGAAAAATCGGACCTCTTCAGCGAAACGGATTGGAACTCGCGCAGCGTGGTCGAGATCCGCGCGGCGAAGAAATCGGACGGCTGGTTCTTTCACGCCATCACCGGCGAAGAATGGCTGCTGAAGATGAAGTTCCGCACCGCCCGCGGCACCTTCCAACGCGACGAACTGGTGGGCCGGCTGGACCTGAAACCGTTGAACGACATTCCGGATCTGCCGCTGTACGGCCGCGAGCCGCGGGTGAAGTGCCGCACGCTGCGCGGGCCGTGGCAGGAGATCGAGCTCCGCGTCCACGGCTACGGCGAGATCGATCGGCCCGGCTTCTGGAAGTTCATCGACGAAGCGGTGGCCGGATTCGGCCGCTTCTCCCAGCGCGTCGAGCACCATGCCGACATCCTACAGCCCTGGAAACAACTGGGCCGCAAATGGCATTTCGCCCGCAAAGGATTCCCGCTGGGCAAACAGGTGGAGTGGGAGACCGAGGTCTTGGAGGAGCTGGTCGAGATGCTGGTTGAGACGGCCCCGCAAGGGCAACTGCTTTGGAACAACAAGCAGGTCGTGCCGGTGTATGTTTCCGGGCAAAAGGAACCGTGGGCGGCCGTGCAGACCAAGAAGCTGGACGCCCTGTATCTGACGCTTTGCGGGCCCAAGGGCCGCTTCCCGCAAGGCCGCCTGGCGGACCTCGGTTCCGACGCCCGCGTGGACGGCCAGCGACCGGGCCATGATCTGCTGCGGCTGAAGTTCCGCACGGTGGACGATCTGCACCGCGGCGGCCTGGCGGCCTTTTTGAAAGAGCACTTGGCAACCGTTCGATCAATGTAGTAGGCACCGGGCACCGTGCGCAGCATGGTCGTGTGCCGTAACTTTTCGGACGGCACACGGCGTGTGCCTGCTACATGAAAACTGAAAACTGAAAACTCCATGTCTGAATCCCTGATCCCCGCGCGAGTCCTCTATCGTTTCTCGTTGCCCTGCTTCTATCACCATCCGTTGTGGACCGCGGACGGCGCGGGCCTGGACGAGCGCTATCGGCTCGCCAGCCTGGCCGGCCTGGAAGCGGAACCAACCCAGCGGTCCCCCTCCGCGGCCCTGGACGTGCGGGTGGCGTGGAGCGAAGGGGGTCTGGCGCTCGTGGTCCGCGTCGAGGGCAAGCGCCAGCCGCCCTGGTGCCGCGGCACGCGGCCCGAGGACAGCGACGGCCTGCAAGTGTGGATCGATACCCGCGACATCCACAACGTACACCGCGCCGGACGCTTCTGCCACCGCTTCATTTTCCTACCCACGGGCAGCGGCCGGCGCTTGGGCGAACCCACGGCCGCCTGCCTGCCGATCCATCGCGCCCGCGAGTTTTCCCGGCCGCCCGCCGAGGGCCAGTTGAAAGTTCGCAGCCAGAAGCGCGTCCACGGCTACGTCTTGGAGGCAGCCATCGCCGCCGAGGCCCTGACCGGTTTCGATCCCCGCGAGCATCCGCGGTTGGGATTCGCCTACGCCCTGGAAGACCGCGAGTTGGGCGTGCAAACGCTCGGCGTCGGCAGCCCCATGCCCTACCAGGAAGATCCCAGCCTGTGGGCCACGCTGGAATTGGTGAAGTAGTTTTCAGTGTTCAGTGTTCAGTTTTCAGTAGTAGCGGGGCCACGTCCCACTGAAAACTGAACACTGAACACTTCAAACTCTCTTACTTCACGTCTCGGATCTCGACCCGTGTGTGCGTCACCAGGACCTTGCCTTCCAGGTAGCTTTCGCTGACCACGTTGCGGACCACCTTGAGCACGTCCAGCACGATATGCGCCTGGGAGATGTACGCGCTGGCGTCGGCCGTTTCGTCCTGGGCCTGCTTTTGCACCACTTTCTGCACCCCGAAATCGACCCAGGGCGTAATCGCGTCAACCAGGCCGGCCACATCGAAGATCACGGCGCCGGCCAGAGGACGGGTCATTTTCAGCGCCTGGCCGTCGACCTTCAGCGGCGCGTCGGCCAGGAGGCGCTCGGTGTGCTTCTGCGAGAGCGACACCACGGCCACGCTCTTGGCCAGCCCCGCATTGGGAGCGATCTTCCCATCGACCCCCCACGCCGCCGGCAGGGCATAGGCATAGATCGTGCCGAGCTTGCTCTCGATCACCTTGGCCTCGGGAATCTTGAAGTCCTCGGGAATCTTGCTGTCTTCCACCTGCCGCAGGGCATCAATCAGGCCGTCGAGGATCGCGCGGTACTCGACGCAGGCCTTCTTCAGCAGTTCCGCATCGCTGACGCCCACCACCAGGGCCGGCTCGAGCATGGGCATGGGCTTCTCCGTCGCCGGGAGCGCCGCAAGGAACTGCTTGCTCTTCAGCTTCGCGTCCAGCACCACGGCGGTCTGTCCGTCGGCCAGGGCCGGCAGGAGAAGCTGGCGGTTAGCCTCGTCCAGGCGATGGACCAGGGGGGTCACGTTCTTGACGAACTTGTCGAACTCGGCGCGTTTGTCTTCGGGGATCTTGGGCACCGCGTATTTCTCGACATAGCGGTAGGCCACGCCCACCCATTTGGCGATCAAGTCGTAATTGGCCACCGAAACTTTCGATCGGGCCGCCGCGGCCAGCAACGGGTTGCCGCCCACGTGCTGCAGCAGGCCCAACGGCTTGGAACCGTCGATCCAGGGCTGCTGCGTCCAATCGTAGCTATAGCCCTCGCTGCCTTTCGCGGTGAGGTAGCTGAACTCCATCATGGCCCCGGACGCGGGCAGCAGCGTCTTCACGTCTTTGGCCAGTGCAGCGGCATCTTTGCGGATCTGGGCCGTCTCCTCCGCCGGCAGTTTGGCCAGCGGCAGCAACGCCTCGGCCGTCTGCAATAGCTCGTCGATGTCCTCCTTGCCGGCCCCCAGCCGGGCGCTCATCGCCTTGCTCAGGTAGCCGACGGAGATCAATCGCTGTTGGGCGAACTTCCGCACGGGGGCCAGTTCCGGGCGGTCGGCCAGCGGTTTGCCCTTGCCCAGCCGCGCCAAAGCGTCGGTCGATGGGCCGATGGCCACCAACAGGTAATCGTCGCGCAGGCCGATGGCCACGGTCAGCTTGAGTTGCTTGACCCGCGCGATCACCTTCTCGGCGTCGGCCTTGCTGTCCTGGAGCTTGTCCATTTCCTCGGCCGGGATCTGCTCCCAGGGGATCATCTCGCCGTCCAGCGAAAGGGTCAAGTACTCGAAGCCGTCCACCGTGGTTCGCTGGAACCGGCCCTTGAGTTTCGGGACCTCTTCCAACCGCTCCTTGGCCAGTTTCTCCAGGCGGTCCAACTGCTCCTTGACCGCCGTCGCGTTGCTGGTCTTGAAACCGAGCACGACAGTCGGCACTTTGATCAGCGGCAGGTTCTTGGCCAGTGCCGCGATCAGGATCCTGGCCTGCATCGAACCCTGGTCGCCGTCCGATTTGCCGCTTAGTTGCAGCATCATGGGGCCATAACGCATCGCCCCCGCGACCCGCTGGGCGAGTTGCACCGTATCGACGAAATCATGGTCGGCGTAGCCGAACATCTCGTTGGATGCCAGGTCGGTGCCCACGTCGATGAGTTTGCGCGTGTCCGGGTCGTTCAGAAAGGCATTGATCTTTCCCGGCACGCTCTGGGGACTGGAGGCCTGCATGCCGTACAAACCCAGGCCCATCTGGATCACGGGAATCGTTTTGAGCTTGGCCCAGGCCTGGCTGTTCACGACCGCGTCGTATTGCTCCCGTAGTCGCAGCGAAGCGCTGTAGGCGGCGACGTCGTCGGGCACCAGGCCGAGCGACGGCACGGCCGGCTTGGCCTGCTCGCCGCGGACGCTGGCAGCGCGGACGGTCGCCGTGGCCGCAAGACTGTACATCAGCACGGCTGCCGCCAAGGCCGGAACGATCATTCTTCTGTCAAGTCGAGAAATCATGGGAATGCTCCTGGAGGGGGACGGTGGACGCATGGACGCTGCTCGGCTGCGGATTATATCGCGCCGTACCCCCGGCGGACAAGCGGGGGCTTGCTTTCTGCCTACCGCCCAATTACTATGCAAACCGTCGGCGGACTTGAGATTTCAGATTTCAGATTTCAGATTTCAGATTTGAGATATTGGATATCGCCGGTCTTTTCGCAGGAATAGGGGAACTTCTTATGTGCCGCTTCGTCATTGCCATTGCACTGTTGCTCTCGGTTTCGACCCAAGACATTCCGGCCGCGCTGACGGCTTCGGCCGCCGTGAAGCAGGCGGCCAAGGGCCAACGGATTCCAGCCAAAGTGGAAAAGAAAAATTCCGGGCTGACGCGCGAGGCTCCGGCCGCTTCGCACGGCAAGGTCCGCGTGCGACATCCTGTTAGCGTCGAGGCGGCGCTAGAACAGACGCTGGAAGTGCAGTTCACCCAACGGCCGTTGACCGAGGTCGCCGAATTCTTCGCCAAGGCCCTGGACATCGAAATCGTGCTGGATCGCAAAGCGCTGGATTATGTCGCCATCAATCCGGATATGCCGGTCACGTTCAGTTGCAAGCGATTGCCGTTCCATGTCATTTTGAGCCTGGCGCTCAAACCGCTCAATTTGGCCTGGACCGTTGAGGACGGCGTTCTGCTCATCACGACGCCGGAGACCGAGGAGCAGATGCTCAGCACGCGAGTCTACGACGTGGCCGACCTGGTCGTCTGCCGCGACACGCACAATCAGCCGTGGGAGGATTACGAACCGCTCAAAGATCTGATTACCTGGTCGTGCGTCAGAGCTACCAAGTGCATCGAAAAATTGCCGCCCTATTGCGAGACATCCGCGCCGTGGCGGCGAAAAAGAGCGGCGGCAGCGACCCGCCGCGGCGCGATCCGTCGTCCGCGCCAATTGGCGTGGTGTCTTGAGTTGCAATTCGAGGATTTGAGATCTCAAATTTCAGATTGATGAATTTGAGATCTCGAATCTCAGATCGGCAAGGGCCCATTGAGTCATTCCCTCACCCCGACCCTCGCCCGGAGGGAGAGGGGGACTGCTCCGCCGGGTGCCACTGGCTCCGCCAGTGCTTCCACGTGGTTGGCCAAGCATGACTCGTACGGGAAGTGACGGGACTCGCCGACCAACGCTGCGCGTCGGTGCCCGTCGCCCCACGCTTTTCTAATCCCCAATCCCCAATCCCTAGCCCAAATCCCTTGTCCTCAGCCCGCCTTCTCCGCCGGCTTCTTCCCACGCCCGCGATCCACGGCCGGCTTCTTCGCATGCGCCGGCCGACGTGCGGCGGCCTCGCCGGACTTCGCCGGCACCACGTACAACTCCCGCAACCGCTGCAGCATCTCCTCGCCCGGCAAACTCATGAGCCGGTCGCGCTCCGCGTCGGAAAGCTGGTACTCGAAGAATTCGGCCAGTTGCTCGTCCAAGGCGGGAATGTCGACGCCCGCCTCCCGCCGGGCCGCCAACTCCTGACGCGCCGCCTGACGCAGCCAGGTGGTCAACACGCGGCCCTGCTCGGCCGGGGATTTCGATTCCAGGTGACTGCGGCTCTCGGGCGAAAGCTGTGTGCGCAACTCCGACACGTCGTGCTCGCTAAGCACCGGATGCACGGCCGGATTGGTCGACTGCCAGCGCTCCAATAAGGGAAGCATGAGCACCCGCTGCCGCGGCGCCTTGCTCATCTTGATAAGCTGATGCCGCCGCGCCTCGGGCTGCATTTCCAACAGCCCCGATTCCTGCTCCCGCACGTACTGCTCCATCCAATGCACGATCGCCTCACGGTCCTTGCTCGGGAGCCGGCGGCTGACGGCCTTGGCCTGCTCGTCCTGAATGCGTTTGATCTGTTTGATTCGCTTTTTCGGCGACAATTCCTGCAGTTCCGCCCGGCGGTAGGGCTGAAGCGTGGCCAGCCAACGGCAATAGCGCTTCATGATCTCGCGGAGCTTCTCGGCGTCGGGCGCCTGCTGCAGTTGTTCGTGGAGTTGCCGGATGCGCTTCTTCTCGGCCGCACTGAGGGCCTGATATTGCTCCTGGCGGCGCAAGAGCAGTTCCTTTTGCCCCGGGTCCATGCTTTCGACGCGGGCCCGTCGCTGGGCCAACGATTCCTCGCCCACCACGGCCGCGGCGGCCAAGGCCGCCAAGGTCACCGAAATCACCAAGAGGACGGCCGCCGATGTAAAGCGGACAGTCCCATTTTCCTGCGATCGCGAGCGATCGCCCAACGAAAATAGGGACAGTCCCCTGACGCTATTGCGCATCGTCAACATCCTCCGCAAAAAGATTCTCGTCGCCGAGCATTCGCAGGAACTTGAGGCTGTCGACTTGGCGGTACTGATCGAGGTTTTCCAGCAGCGGCAGGTCCTGGAGCAATTGCCGGTTCGGGTCGGGGGCAGCCGCGGTGACCAGCAAGAATCCGGCCAGGGCGGCGGCCAGCAGTCCGCCGCCCAGCAGCAGTCCGCGGCGCAGGCGGCGGGGGTTCGGGCCGCCCAAAGCGCCGGGCTGCTCGGCCTCCGCTGCCACAGCCACCATGGCCAAGGTGGAATGCGTGAAGCTGACGTCCGGCGGCGGAGCGTCCAATTTGTCCAACAGTTGCCAGGTGCGGTCCAGCCCTTGCACCAGGAGGCGAATCTCCGGCTCATCGGCCAGGCGCTGCTCGATCCGCCGGCTGGCCTCCGCGTCAAGCTCGCCGTCGAGATAGGCCACGAGTTCTTCGCGGAGCTGGATCTCGTCGTTGCCGGGCTCGTTGCTCATGGTTGATCTTCCTCTTCCCCGTCCGTTTTTCCCGCATCGCCCGCCGGCCATGCCCCTTGCTGGAAGTAGGGTTCCAGAACGGCACGGAGGTTTTCGCGGGCGCGCGACAGCAGCGACTTGACCGCCTGGTTGCTCAGGCCGAGCGTTTCGCCGATGTCGGCGTAGCTCATCCCCTCGAACTTGCTGAGCAACACGGCGAGCCGCTGCCGCGGGCTGAGCGAATCCAAGGCCAGCCGCACGATTTCGCAGGTCTCCGCCTTGTCGAGTTGCCGGGCGGGCATTTGCCCGCTGCTGGCCTGAACCGAGCGGTCCAGGCGGATGCCGGTGGAACCGGCGTCGCGGCGCTGGAGCACCACCTCGCGGCGGCGCGAGGCGTCGCGCAGGGCGTTGCAAGCCACGTTGTTGGCAATCGTAAACAGCCAGGTGGCGAACTTCGCGCCGGCCACGTAGTTGGCCCGCGCCCGGTACACGCGCAAAAAAACCTCTTGCGTCAGGTCTTCGGCCTGATGCCGGCTGCCGACCAGATGTTCCAGCAGCCGCACCAGCCGCGCCTGATAGCGGACCACCAGTTCCTCGAAGGCCGCCGCGCTGCCCTCGCGCACCTCGAGCATCAACCGCACGTCGGGGTCCAGTGCATATCTTTGAGCTGATGATTCGCTGACGATCACGATAGTTTCCACCGGCGGTGGTCGAAGGGCGCCTCCCTGAACTTCAGCAAAGCGGCGCAACCGAACGCGGACTACTCTTGCGGCCGGACTCCTTCAAAACGCCGTCCACAAGTTCCCCTCTCCCTCCGGGAGATGGGGACTCTCGGCAAGTATCGGTCTGCCGAATTGCCAGTCATCTCCAGCGTCCCCTCACCCCCAGAGGAACTGCAAAGTCTGGCGCGAAAGGGGTCAGGTCCATGTTTTCGGTCAAGAGTTTAGCCAATGGCTACGCCGACAAGCCGAAAAATGGACCAGACCCCGACTTTGCAATTCTCCTGCCCTCACCCCGGCCCTCTCCCGGAGGGAGAGGGGGACCGTGCGTTTCAAAGCCGACTATTCCAGTCTAGTCCAAGCCGGGTGTCGCGGCTACAGCGGGCGCCGCCGCAACTGCCCGCAGGCGCCGTCGATCCGCTCGCCCTTGCGATGGCGGACAACCACGTTCAGGCCTCCGGCGGTGGCCGCCGCCACGAACCGGGCCACGGCCTGCGGCGACGGCCTGCGATACGGCAGGTCGGGAACCGGGTTATAGGGGATCAGGTTCACCAGCGCCGGCCGGCCCTTGAGCAACGTGGCCAGCCGCCGGGCATGCTCGACTCGATCGTTCACCGCGGCGAGCAAAGTATACTCGAAGGTCACGCGGCGGCCGGTCTTTTCAAAATACTCGTCCGTCGCCGCCAGGACCACGGCGATGCCGATTTGCCGATTGGCCGGTATCAGGCGGTTGCGCAGCTCATCGTCGGCTGCGTGCAGCGAGACCGCCAGGTGGTATTGGCAGTTCCGTTGGGCCAGGCGGCGAATCCCGCCGGGCAGGCCCACGGTGGAGATCGTGACCCGCCGGGCGCCGATCTCCAGGGCATCCGGGGCCGTAACCACGGCCAGCGCTTCGAGCACGGCGTCGAGATTGGCCAGCGGTTCGCCCATCCCCATGACGACAATGTGGCTCAATCGCTCCTGCGGGGAGAGCAACTGTTGGAGTTGCAGGATTTGTTCGATGATTTCGCCGGCCGTCAGGTTTCGGGCCACGCCTTCCAGGCCGCTGGCGCAGAAAACGCATCCCATGCCGCAGCCGACCTGGGTGCTGATGCAGACGGCACAATGCCGCCGGTCATTGCGCAAGAGTACGCACTCGATCCGTTGGCCGTCGGCCAGTTCCAGCAAGAGTTTTTCGCTGCCATCGCCCGCCTTCTGCCCGGCCGCCACGTGCGCCGTCCAGATCTGGAACTCGCCGGCCAACAGATCGCGGAACGTCTGCGGCAAATCGGTCATCTGGGCGAACGATGTTGCCCGGCGGCGGAAAAGCCACTGCCGCACCTGGGCCGCCCGATAAGCGGGCAGTCCCCGCGCCGAGCACCAGGCTTGCCATTGGTCGGGCGATTGATCGAGAAGATGGAGCATGATTCATTTTAGCCGTTCACGCCAGGACTTCCTTGCCGGCGGCGCCGGGCGTATCGCGCACATAGCGGGGAACCGCGTAGCCGGGCAGCCGTGCGCGAAGCTGCTCGACAAGCTCCACGCCCCGGCCCTGCGGCACCTCGAAATGCGCCGCCCCGGCCACCCGATCCAACTGGTGCAAGTAATATGGCATTACCCGCAGGTTGATCAGCCGCCTGCACAACTCATTGAGGGCCTGGAGCGAATCGTTTACCCCCCGCAAGAGGACAGCCTGGTTGAGCACGGGGATGCCGGCGTCGACCAGGCGGCCCAGGGCAGCCTCTACCGCGGTGTCGATCTCTGCCGCATGATTGGCATGGACGACCACGACCGTGGCGAGCCTTGTTTGACGCAAGGCCGTCAGCAATTCATGCGTAACCCGCTGGGGAATCATCACAGGCAGCCGCGTGTGAATGCGAAGCCGGCGAATATGGGGTATCTCGGCAATCTGCTCGACAATTCCCGCAATCGCAGAATCGGGATACGTCAGCGGATCGCCGCCGCTGAGGATGATTTCCTCGATCGTCGTTTCGGCGGTGATGACTGAAAAGGCGCGATCGGGCAGCAAAAGGGGGGCAACTGGATTCAGCGTGCCGTAGGGAAAGTGCCGGCGGAAGCAGAAACGGCAGTGGACGGCGCACGCGCCAGTTGTTACCATCAATAGTCTGCCATGGTACTTCCGCAGCACCCCGGGGCAGCAGGCGGCGGACCGCTCCGCCAAGGGATCGCGGACGAACTGCGGCTCGACGGCCAGTTCCTCCATCCGTGGCAGGACCTGCAAGAGCAAGGGATCGCAAGGATCGCCGTGTCGGATGCGGCCCAGAAAGGTCCGCGGCACAAGCAGGGGAAAATCCCCTGCGGCGTGCCGGGCCGCCCGGGCCAGCGCCGGAGGCAATTCCAGCAGCCGGCACAGTTCGGCCGGGTCGCGGACCGACTCGACCAGGGCGGTCTGCCAACCGCCGCAGGTCGTGGCGGGCGGAGTGCTGGGGCCGGCGGTCGCAGCGACGGAAAGTGCCATAGGGCCATAGTACCATATACTTTGCGCGGTATGAAATGGAACCGTGGCAATAGGGAACGGATCGTAGCATGATGAACCGTTCACGTTAAAACAAATACCCCAGAAGAAAGCAGAACAGAAAGAGCAACGGTGGCAACCTACAACACAAGCGACTTCCGCAAGGGGCTGAAGGTCCAGATCGAGGGCGACCCCTACCTGATGATCGAGTGCAACTTCGTGAAGCCCGGCAAGGGCCAGGCCTTGTACAAGTGCAAGCTCCGGCACCTGATCCGGGGCACGGTCCTGGACCGCACCTATAAGAGCGGCGACTCGTTGGACAGCGCCGACGTCGAGGAGATCGAGGCCCAATTCCTCTACCGCCAGGCCGACACGTTCGTGTTCATGGACAACGAAAGCTACGAACAGTACGAACTGACGCGGGAGCAGGTGGGCGACGCCTGGATGTATCTCAAGGAAAGCATGTTGTGCAGCATGGTGTTGTACAACAACAATCCGATCTCCGTAACGCCGCCGAATCACGTGATCTTGAAGATCGAGTACTGCGAGCCCGGCGTCCGCGGCAATACGGCCACCAACGTGACCAAGCCCTGCAAAGTCGAGACCGGGGCCGAGTTCCAATGTCCCTCGTTCGTGGAAATGGGGCAGTTGATCAAGATCGACACCCGCACCGGCGAGTACCTCGAGCGGGCCAAAGAGTAGTCTTTCACGGCAAAGTTGAGATTTGACATCTGACATCTGAGATTTGAGATTTGAGATTTGAGATCTGACATCTGAGATTTGAGATTTGAGATTTGAAATTTGAAATCTGAGATTGCTGCCGACTTCCGTCCCACCGCCAGTTGGCAGAACCTGCGGCTCCGCGCCGGACTGCTGCGCCGGCTGCGCGAGTTTTTCGACGAGCGCGGTTTTCTGGAGGTGGAAACGCCCATCCTCTCGGCCGATACGGTCGTCGATCGGCACCTGGACCCGTTCGAGGTTTCCGCCGGCGCGCCCGAGCGGCGGATGTGGTTGCAGACCTCGCCCGAGTTCGCCATGAAACGGCTCTTGGCCGCCGGCGGACAGGCGCTGTACCAGGTGAGCCACGTATTTCGCCGCGATGAGCAGGGGCCGTTGCACAATCCCGAGTTCACGATGCTCGAATGGTATCGCGTTGGCGACGGCCCCTCGCAGGGGATGCAATTGACCAGCGACCTGTGCGAAGCGCTCTTGCAGCGTGGGCCGGCCGACCGGATCACCTATCGGGCCGCCTTCCAGCAGCACGTTGGCCTGGATCCGCTCACCGCCGAGATCAGCATGCTCATGGCCGCCGCCCGGGCCTGCTCCGTGCCGCCGTCGCAGAGTCTCGCGGCGGACGATCGCGACGGCTGGCTCGATTGGCTGCTGGCCGAGCGGGTGCAGCCGCACCTGGGCCTCCAACGGCCGACGATCCTCTGCGACTATCCGGCCAGCCAGGCGGCGCTGGCCCAGGTCCGCGGCGATCCGCCTGTGGCCCAACGATTCGAGCTCTATGTGTCGGGCATTGAGCTGGCCAACGGCTATCACGAGTTAGTCGACGCCGAGGAGTTGCGCCGCCGCAACGTGCGCACCAACGCCCGGCGCCAGGCCGACGGCAAGCCGCCCTTGCCCGCCGAGAGCCGGCTGCTTTCCGCCATGGAGTTCGGCCTTCCCTCCGGCGTGGGCGTGGCCCTGGGTCTGGACCGCCTGGTGATGCTGGCTGCGGGCGCCAAGAGCCTGGCCGAGGTCATCGCCTTTCCCTTCGACCGGGCGTAGGTCTGCTTCAGCGTCTCTACCGCGCGATCGGCAGTTTCTGCACCGTGATCTTCGTATCGTCCAGCCGATACCAAAGGATGCGGTGGGCGTAGTCCTCCTCGGCAAAGACGTCGATGAGCCCGTCGCGCGGGTCGCGG
>JBEKZQ010000032.1:0-23727 GCA_049509675.1 Thermoguttaceae bacterium
CGTTTTGCCGCCACATTGGCCTTCGTTCTCGCCGCACTGGCGGTCGGCGCCTGTGCGTTTTGCCCGCAGAGTTTGGCCAGTGAGCCATCCAGTGACATCGCCCGCGAATTGCAACCGTTCGTGGACCATCACGTCCTGGCCGGCGCAGTGACGCTGGTCGCTTCGCCGGACAAGGTGCTCAGCCTCGATGCGGTGGGCTTTGCCGACATTGCCGCCCAGAAGCCGATGCAGCCCGACTGCCTGTTCTGGATCGCCTCGATGTCCAAACCGATCGCCGCCACCGCGCTGATGATGCTCGTGGACGAAGGCAAGGTCCGCGTGGATGATCCGGTCGAGAAGTATCTGCCGGAATTCAAGGGGCAAATGCTTTCGGCCGGGTCGGACAAAGGTCGCGCGGTGCTGAAGAAGCCGGCACATCCGATCACAGTGAAGGAGATTTTGAGCCACACCAGCGGCCTGCCGTTCATGTCGCCGGCGGAGCACACGATCGACGGGTTGCCTCTGGCCGAGGCGGTGCGCAGCTACGCGGCCGGCCCGTTGCAGTTCGAGCCGGGCAGCAAATATGCCTATAGCAACGCGGGCATCAACACCGCCGGGCGGATCATCGAGGTCGTCAGCGCAGTGCCCTACGAGGAGTTCTTGGCGTCGCGCCTGTTGAAGCCGTTGGGCATGAAGGACACGACCTTCCAGCCCAATGCCGGGCAACTTCGCCGTCTGGCCAAGTCGTACAAGCCCAACGCCGCCCAGAACGGCCTGGAGGAAACGACGATCGGCCAGCTCAGCCATCCGCTCAGTTGCAAGCACTATCCGTGCCCGGCCGGGGGCCTGTTCTCCACCGCCGCGGATGTTTCGCTTTTCTGCCGCATGATCCTCGGCGGCGGGGCGTACCAGGGCCGGCGTTACGTCTCCGAAGCGGCCGTGCGGCAGATGACCGCCACGCAGATCGGCCGTCTGGGCGGCTATGGGTTCGGCTGGGGCACGTCGCGGGAGACCCGCGGCCCGGGCGACCCCGTGATCGTGGGTCCCTGCGGCCACGGCGGCGCTTATGCCACCGACATGTGGATCGATCCGCAGCGCCGACTCATTTACGTCTATATGGTGCAGCATGCGGGCTATCCCGGCCCGGAAGGCGGCAAGATCCTGCCCACGTTCCGCAAGGCCGCGGAGAAAGCATTTGCGAAATAAAGGAGATTTGCGCGATGATCGGTCGTGGCTCGCTCGTCCCGGCATGGCTGATTCTGATCTTCGTGGTCGCAACGGCCGTTGCCGCCGAGACGGGCGCCGATCGGCCCGCGGGGGCCAGAACCGCGCCCGGCGCGAAGACCTCGCCGGACTTGAACCTCAACGGCGTCTGGCGGGGATTCGTGGTCGCCGGGAAAGGGGAGCATCCCGACCGCGGCTCGGTACACCTGGAGTTGACGATTCGCGGCGATCACATCACCGCCCAGCGACTGGACGGGCAGGGCGGCTCCCTGGGCGACGGCACGTACAAGATCATCACCGCCCGCTTCTACCAGATGGACGCCACCGAGACTCGCAAGCGCGCGAAACCCAAGAGCTACCAGGGGATCTGCGCCTTCGGCCCCGACCTGATGAAGTGGTGCGTGGCCACGCCGGGCAATCCGCGGCCGGCCACGTTCGAAACCAAGGGTCAGCAGTTTCTGCTCATCCTGAAACGGCAGCCATGACTTGCTGTTGCCGCGCGGGTCATTATAATGGGAAGCGTTGCGCCCGGAGCGTTCCGGGCGAAGGGTTCCGTGGATGTGCATCGAAGTAAGTCGTCTTACCGGGAGGATCGCATGAAAGTTCACTGTTCCGTTCTGGCCCTCGTGTTGGCTGCCCTGGCGTCATGGCCCACCGTTGCTTCCGCCGCGAAGCGCGATGACTCGGCCTCGGAGAAGCTGGGCTTCAAGCTGTCGTTGCAGTGCTGGACGTTCAACCGGCTCACGTTCTTCGAGACGGTTGACAAGGCCGCCGAACTCGGCATCAAGTATCTGGAGATGTTCCCGGGCCAGAAACTCAAGCCCGGCTCCAACGCCTCGATCGGTCCCGACATGAGCGAGGAAACGATCCGGGAGATCAAGCAGAAGCTTGCCGACGCGGGCGGGCTGAAGGTGGTGGCCTACGGCGTGGCCGGCGTCCCCACCGACGAGCAGGGCGCGCGAAAGATGTGCGAGTGGGCCAAGAAGCTGGGCATCCAGGTCTTTGTCACCGAGACCACGCCCGTCGCCATCCACGACAAACTCTGCGAGGAGTACAACATCCGCTACGCCTTGCACAATCATCCGCAAAGCTGGCCCCCGGAAAAAGTCCTCTCGGCGTGCAAGGGTCACTGCAAACTGATCGGCTCTTGCAGCGACACGGGCCATTGGATGCGGGCCAATCGCGTGCCGGTCGACATGCTCAAGAAGCTCCAGGGGCGGGTCGAGCACCTGCACTTCAAAGACCTCGACCAATTCGGCGGCGGCCACGACGTTCCCTGGGGCACCGGCAAAGGCAATCCCAAGGCGATGTTGGAAGAACTGCAGCGGCAGGGCTTCCAGGGCTATTTCTCCATCGAGTACGAATACGGCAGCCTCGATGATCTGGCCAAGGAACTGCCGCAGTGCGTGGCCTTCTTCGACAAGACCCTCGGCGAACTGGCCAAGTGAGAAGGATTCGTCTGCACGCGCTCGGACAGTAGTCGTTCTCAGGGGACTGTCTCCTTTATCCGGAAGGGGACAGTCCCATTTTTTCCCCGCGTCGATAACTCATGATCGAAGCCGCCATACAACTCGTCGAGGGCGGGCAGGATCTGTCGGCGGAGCAGGTCGCCGAGGCCATGGGACTGATCATGCGCGGCCGCTGCCACGATGATCAGATCGCGCGGCTGTTGCTGGGACTGCACCGCAAGGGGGAAACCGTGGCGGAAGTGGCGGGGGCGGCCGCCGCCATGCGCGAACAGATGACGCGGATTCGCACCTCGCACGCCAAAGTGATCGACACCTGCGGCACCGGCGGCGATCGCTCCGGGACGTTCAACATCAGCACGGCCGCGGCCCTGGTCACCGCGGCCGCCGGGGTTCCGGTCGCCAAGCACGGCAACCGGGCCGTGACCAGCCGCAGCGGCTCGGCCGACGTCTTGGCGGTTCTGGGCGTCAATGTCGAGGCCGAGGTGGCTTGCGTCGAGGAGTGCCTGGAAGAATTGGGCATCTGCTTTTGCTTCGCGCCCTTGCTGCACGGGGCCATGAAGCACGTGGCCCCGGTCCGCAAGCGATTGAACGAACCGACGATCTTCAACATCCTGGGCCCGCTGGCCAATCCGGCGGCCGCTCCGTTCCAACTGATCGGCGTGGGCCGGGCCGCCTTGCAACCGCTCTTATCCCGGGCCCTGGTCCTCTTGGGCTCGCAGCGGGCATTGGTGGTCCACGGCAGCGACGGGCTGGACGAAGTGACCCTGGCCGGCACTACACACGTCTTCGAGGCGGCCCAGGGCCGGGTCGACCAGTTCCACTGGAAGCCGGCCGATTTCGGCCTTGCGACGGCCCCGACCGAGGCGTTGCGGGTGGCAGGGCCCGAGGAGAGCGCAGCGGTGATCCGCGACATCCTTAGCCGGCGGCCCGGGGCGGCGCGCGACGTGGTGCTGGCCAATGCGGCCGCCGCCTTGTGGACCGTCCGCCACGCGGCCACGCTGGAGGGGTGTGTCCGTGCGGCGGCCGACGCGATCGACAGCGGGGCCGCTCAGGAGCTGCTCCTGCGGCTCGTCGCCCGGACCCGCGCGAACTGAATCCGCGGAAACTGAACCCGCGTTGTGCGAACGGCGAGAGGCTGCCTCTCAGATTTGCACTTCGTCGAGGAAGGCGATGTTCTCGCCGCCCTGCGGATTCAGGCCCACGAACTTGATGACGTGTACTCCGGACGTGACCGTAAAAGTCGACGTCTGGTACGAGCTATAGCTGGTGCCGGAGGGAGTGATCAGGCCAACCTGGGCCCCGTCCAGCAGCACCTGGATCTGTTGATAATGCGTCTGGGCGGCGCCGGCGCGTTGGGCGGCCAGGAAGGTGATGCTGTAGGAGCCGGCGTCCAGAAGAACGGATTGGCTCAGGCTGCCGCTGTTCTCGATGAAGGCCACCTGGGTGCCGTCGGGCGCATCGGGATTGCCGGAGGTGAGGGTGCTGCCGTTGCTGCTGACGCCGGCTTGCCCGGTAAACTGCCAGGGGGAACCGGCGGGCGCGTATTGATAGGTATTGGCAGCCAGTGCCGGCGCCTCGAAGCTGCCGCCCGTGATCGCGTCGGCCAGGGTGAGCGCCACCTGGTCGACCAAGGCCGTGTTGTTGCCGCCCTGCGGATTCAGGCCCACGAGCTGGATGGTGTGCGTGCCGGCGGCTACCGTGAAAGTGGGCGTCTGGTACAGCGCGTAGCTGGTGCCGGAGGGAGTCACCAAACCCACTTGTGCGCCATCGACGAGGAATTGGAGTTCCTGATAATGCGTCTGCAGGATGCCGCCGCGCTGGGCCGCCTGGAAACTGACGCTGTAGGTGCCGGCGTCCAACGATACGGATTGGCTCATGCTGCCATTGCCTTGGATGAAGGCGACCTGCGTGCCGTCCGGGGCGTTTGGGTTGGCGGAAGTGATGGCGCTGCCGTTGCTGCTGATGCCTGCCTGCCCGGTAAACTGCCAGGGCGAGCCGCTGGGCGCGTACTGGAAGGAATTTGGGGCCAGTCCGGGCCGCTCGAAACTGCCGCTCACGATCGAGTCGGCCGGCGGCAAGAGCGTCACCGCGTCGACGAAGGCCGTGTTGTCGCCGCCCTGCGGGTTGAGGCCCGCAAACTTGACGGTATGCATCCCGGCGGCGACCGTGAAGTTGGACGTCTGATAGGTGCTATAGCTGGTGCCGACGGGAGTGATCAGGCCCACCTGGGCGCCGTCGACGAGCACCTGGATCTGCTGGTAATGGGTTTGCACGCTGCCGCTGCTGTTGCCGGCGCGCTGGGCTGCCTGAAATGACAGGCCGTAGGTGCCGGCGTCCAGGTACACGGATTGACTCATGGCGGCGGTGGCTTGCAGGAAGGCCACCTGGGTGCCGTCGGGGGCGTTGGGGTTGGCCGCCGTGAAGCCGCTGCCGTTGTTGGTCACCCCCGCTCCGCCGGTAAACGTCCAGGGCGAACCATTGGGCACATACTGGTAGGTTGCGGCGGCCAGTCCCGGGGCCTCGAAGCCGCCGTCCCGGACCGAGTCCGCCTGCGGCGAGACCACCACCTCATCGACAAATGCAGTGTTGTCGCCACCCAACGGGTCGAGCCCCGCGAAGGTCACGGTATGCATCCCGACCGAGACCTTGAAGTTGGACGTCTGGTACAGGCCGTAACTGGTGCTGTAGGGGGTAATCAGGCCCACCTGGGCGCCGTCGACCAACACCTGGATCTGCTGGTAATGGGCTTGCACGCTGCTGGCGCGTTGGGCGGCCTGGAAGGCAATCGTGTACGTGCCGGAGTACAGGTACACGGATTGCGCCATGCTGCCGGTGTCCTGCAGGAAGGCGACCTGGGCGCCGTCGGGGGCGTTTGGGTTGGCGGAAGTGAAACCGCTGCCATTGCCACTCACCCCGGCCGGCCCGGTAAACTGCCAGGCCAAGCCGTTGGGCGCGTATTGGAAGGTATTGCCGGCCAGTCCCGGCGCCTCGAAACTTCCACCGGCGATCACGTCGGCCTGCGGCGAGATAGCCACTTGGTCGATGAAGGCCGTGTTGTCGCCGCCCAGTTGGTTGAGACCCGCGAACTCGATAGTGTGCGTCCCGGCGCCGACCGAGAAAGTCGGCGTCTGATACAGGCCGAAGCTGGTGCCGGTGGGAGTAATCAGGCCCTTTGCGACGCTGTCGACCAGCACTTGGATCTCCTGGCTGTGGGCCTGGTAGCTGCCGCCGCGCTGGGCAGCCTGGAAGGAGATGCTGTAGGCGCCGGCGTCCAGGTATACCGATTGGCTCATGTAGCCGTAGCCCTGGAGGAAGCCGACCTGGATGCCATCGGGGGCAGCGGCGGCGCCGAAGGCACTGCCGTTTCTGGCAACGCCGGCCATTCCCGAACATTGCCAGGGCGAACCGTTGGCCGCGTACAGCAAACCATTGGCGGGCAGTCCCGGCGCCTCGAAACTCCCGTCGCTGATCGAGTCCGCTGCCGACGAGACCACCACTTCCTCCACAAAGGCCGTGTTGTCGCCGCCCTGCGGGTCCAAACCGACCAGGCGAATGGTGTGTGGTCCCGCCCCCACCGTGAAATTCGACGACTGGTACAAGCCATAACTGGTGCTTGCGGGAGTGACCAGGCCTGCCGGCGCGTTATCGACCAGTATCTGGATCTCCTGGGGATGGGACTGGGGGCCGTTGGCGCGCTGGGCCGCCTGAAACGACAGGCAATAGGTGCCCGCATCCAGATAGGTCGTTTGGCCCATGTTGCCATAGCTTTGCAGGAAGGCGACCTGGGTGCCCTGGGGTGCGGCGGGATTGGCGGCGGTGAAAGCGCTGCCGTTGTTGGTGATCCCGGCCGCTCCGTGGAACTGCCAGGGCACGCCGTCCGGCACGTATTGGTATCCGGTCGTGGCCAGCGCCGGTACGTTGAAATTGCCGTCGACCAGCGAGTTCACCACCGGCGCGACCACCACCTCGTCGATCAAGGCGGTGTTGTCGCCGCCCAATTGGTTAAGCCCCGCGAACTTGACGGTGTGTACTCCGGAGGTCACCGTGAACGTCGGCGTCTGGTACGAGCCATAACTGGTGCTGTTGGGAGTGGCCTGGCCCACCGGGGCGCTGTCGACCAGCACCTGGATCTGTTGATTATGGGCCTGGGCGGCGCCGGCCCGTTGCGCAGCCAGGAACGAAAGGCTGTAGGTGCCGGCGGACAGGTTCACCGATTGGCTCATGCTGCCGGTGGCTTGCAGGAAGGCGACCTGGCTGCCGTCCGGGGCGCCGGGATTGCTGCCGGTGAAGCCGCTGCCGTTGCTGCTGATCCCCGCCGATCCCAAGAACTGCCAGGGCGATCCGCTCGGCGCGGTTTGGAAACTGCCGCCGGGCAGGGCGAGTTGCTCGAAGCTGCTGTCGCTGATGGCGTTGGACTCCGAGAGCGTCACCTCGTCGAGCAGGGCGGTGTTGTCGCCGCCCTGCGGGTTGAGCCCCAGGAACTCCAGCGTATGCACCCCGCTGGTCGCCACGTTGAAAGCCGGCAACTGGTACGTGCCGTAAATATCGTTCACCGGCGTGACCGTTCCCACTTGCACGCCGTCGACCAACACCTGAAGTTCCTGAAGATGTGTCTGCGCGACGCCGGCACGCTGGGCTGCCACGAACGCAAGGGTGTAGCTGCCGGCGGACAAATAGACCGCCTGGCTCAGGCTGCCGTTGCACTGGATGAATGCGACCTGCGCGCCGTCGGGGGCGCCGGTGTTGCTGGACGTAACCGGGCTGCCGTTGTTGCTGATCCCCGCCCCGCCGGAAAATTGCCAGGGCGAACCGTTCGGCGCATATTGGAAGGTCTTGGTCAGCAACGTCGGCGTCTCGAAGCTGCTGTCACTGATAGCATTGAATAGCGCGCTGACCGGGGCGGTGGTGGTGAGCATCTTCCGGCCTTCGAGACCTTCGAAACCCAACCGCCGCGAAGCAGGACGGCTGCGCGGCTTGCGGCGCAAGTTGGTCCGGGAAGCACCCGAGAAGATCTGACGGATCGATCGCAACATAGTTCTTTCTCCCAGCAAGAAAGCATGGACCGGGCGGGAAAAGGGGACCGGCGCCTTTTTTGCAAAAGTACCCCTAGGGCCGTTCCGGCAGGGTGCCTGTCCCCTTTTCCCAGGTCCGACAACACATACCTGTGGGTGTAATGAAGTCACCCGATAAGCAGGAATACGTGCATTGCACCAACTTGAACGGAAAAAGTCCAGGTCAATTTTTGACTCGGACAACCGGGTCGGGGCCCATTTCGATTGCAAGGACGTACGGATTATCCCACTTCAATTTCAAGGGCAAGCTCGCCTTCCGGCATGAGGGCATGCGGCCGTGGCGAGGATGGCCACGTCTGTCCAGTCGCCGGGCGGCCAGGGATTGCCAGTGGGACGGGTGCCCCATATGGACGAGGCCCTTTGTCAAGTAGAATAGCGAGATAAGGGCAAGCAAGACCGGGCCGTTCCTGCCAAGAGTTATCTATGCTGCCCCCGGAACTGGTCACGAAAGACCATACGGAATGAAAAATAGTTCTGACCCCTTTTTCGTCCTCAGCAGTGTACTGCTGGGTCCGGTTCCTATTACCATGTTTTCCGTCCCGGAGGGACGGCTGAAAACGAGATGCGACGATTCAATCGTCCCTACGGGACGAGGGCGAACGATCGCGGCTTGCGCCCAGCGATGAATCGCTGGGCTATTGTCAAACGTCCCTACGGGACGAAAGCCACGATGGACGCTCGATGACAAAACCCCATCAGCGTGAATCACTACGCTAGCCCCTTGTCCGGCCGCGGTACTGCCGCAACTCGGCCAGCACGGCCGACATGTCCGCCGGCAACGGGGCCTCGATCTCCATCGGTTGGCCGCTCGTGGGATGCACGAAGCGCAAACGCCGGGCGTGCAACGCCTGACGGTCCAGTAGCACCAGCGCGTCGGCCGGATCGCGGCGGATCTCGCCGCGCGTGATCTGGGCCCGACCGCCATAATGCCGATCGCACAACACGGGGCAGCCGACGTGCGCGAGGTGAACGCGGATCTGGTGCGTCCGGCCGGTCTTGGGATGCAACGCGACGGCCGCAAAACCGTCAAAGCGTTCCAGCACTTCGTAGAACGTCTGCGCCGGACGGCTGGCGGGGCCGTCGCGAAGGATCGCCATCTTTTCCCGCTGTCGCGGATGCACGCCGATCGAGCGGTCGATCATGTCGCGGTCCAACTGCGGAGTGCCGGAGACCAGCGCGAAATACTCCTTCTCGATCGAGCGGTTCTGGAACTGCGACGCCAGCTTGGCGTGCGCCTCCTCGGAGCGGGCGACCAGGATGACGCCGCTGGTATCGCGGTCCAGGCGATGCACGATCCCCGGCCGGGTCGGACCGCCGGCCTGGCTCAGCCCCGGGCCGAAGTGGAATTGCAGGGCGCCGGCCAGCGTGCCCGACCAATGGCCGCGCGCCGGATGGACCACCATGCCCGGCTGCTTGTTCACGACCACCAAGTCGTCGTCCTGGTAGAGGATCTCCAAGGGGATGTCTTCAGGACGCGGGGTTTGGCGGGGGATGTCGGGCAGGACGATCGCAACATGCTGGCCGGCGTGGACCCGATAGGCGGGCTTGCTTCCTTTGCCATCCACGCCCACCCCGCCGGCCGTGATGGCGCGGCGCAGCAGGCCCCGGCTGTAATCGTGGAAATGGATCGCCAGCAGCATGTCGAGCCGCTGGCCCGCCTCGGCCTCCGTGACGACCAGTTCCACGGGCTGGCGCGACAACTGGGGCCCCACTACTTTCCTTTCGGCGTGGAATCTTTAGGGGCCGGCTTCTCCGGCGCGATGGGAACCTGCGACGGCTCGGGCACGGCGGGGGTGGGCAGGCTGCCAGCCTTCACGGGCCCCACGGGCGCCTCTTTCGCGGCCGCCTCTTTCGGCGTCGTTTCCTTCCCTGGCTCCTCGAACGGCGAGTGGTATTTCAACGCCGGCCCGGACGAGCTCTTGGCAGGCGGAGCATTGGACGTCCCGGGTTCGTCGGGGAGTTGTTCGGGGAACCGCGGCGGCGTTCGGCCGCCAGTTTCCGGCGTGTAGGCCGGCTTCGGATCGTACTTGGCGAATTGATCGTAGAAGCTCTTGGTGGCCGGCCGCCGCAGATCGGCCAGGCGATCGGTGGCCTCGCCCGCACAGGCGCCGGAAGGCCATGAGGCAAGGACTTCCCGGTAGTACTTCTCCGCCTCGGCCAGGTTGTTTTGCGATTCCAGGGCCCGGGCCAGACCGAAGGTCGCCCGTTCCCGCAACAGGGGCGTTTGCGCCTCGGCGCGAACGGCCTGGTAGTTCTCCACGGCCTTGCTCAAACTCTCGTTGGCATTGGCCTTGTTGGAGAACAACTGATTGGCGCCGATCAATAGGTACAGGTCGCCGGCCATCACTTGCGACCAGTTGGCGACTGGGGTGTGCGGATACTGGTTCACCAGGGCGTCGAGCTCGCCGGGACTCCCCTTGGCCAGGGCCGTGTTGAACGAGTCCCAAGCCGAGGCGGCCTGGGCCGCCGATTGTCCGCTCCACCAAGTGTAGACCGCCAGGGCCACCGCAAGGAGCAGAACGATGCCCAGGACGGTATTTTGATACGGCTGGACGGACTGGTAGGTGTCGCGCAGCCACTGGGCCAACTCGTTGTGTTGCAGTTCGTGCCGCCGCTCGCTTTTCATGGTCCTGGACTCGACGTGGGGGGGATAGTAAGGACAGATTACGAAGTATAAGATCCATAGCTGAGCGACGTCAAGGTCTGGTGGCACACTAGCCCGACGCGCTAGCGAGGGATTTGCGGCGATTTTCCCTCGCTGGCGCGTCGGGCTAATGTCGGCGTCGCGACTTTCCGGTTCGCCCGGGCTCGCATGGATTTGAACCCTGCCCAATACGACGCCGTTCATACCCTGTCGGGGCCCTTGCTGGTCTTGGCCGGGGCCGGAACGGGCAAGACCCGCGTGGTCACATATCGGATTGCCGAAATCATCCGCGCCGGCACGCCCGCCGACCGCATTCTGGCCGTCACCTTTACCAACAAGGCCGCCCAGGAGATGCACCAGCGGGCCATCGCCCTGCTGGGCAAGCGCGGTCCGCGGAACCCGGAGATTTCCACGTTCCACTCGCTGTGCGTACGGGTTCTGCGGCGTCACAGTCGGCAGTTGGGCTATCCGCCCGCGTTTGGCATCTGCGATCGCGGCGACCAGGAGAGTTTCGCCCGGGCAGCGCTGCGGGAGATCAAGGTCGCCGATAGCCTGTTGCGGCCCGGTGAGCTGTTGGATTACATCGGCCGGTGGAAAATGGTGTCCACCCGGCCGGAGCAGGCGGCCGCCATGGCCCAAACCGACAAGGAACACCTGGCCGCGGCCGCCTACCGGCGCTACCAAAATGCCTTGAGGGCGGCGGGCATCGTCGATTTCGACGACCTGCTGCTGTGTACCGAGGAGCTTTTCCGGGAGTTCCCCGAGATTCGCGCCGCCGAAGCCGGCCGCTTCGACCACCTCCTGGTCGACGAGTACCAGGACACCAACGGTAGCCAGTATCGGATCGTCAAGAGCTTGGCCGCCGGTCACCGCAACCTGTGCGTCGTGGGCGACGACGACCAGTCGATCTACGGCTGGCGCGGCGCCGAAGTCACCCACATCCTGGGCTTCCAAAAAGACTGGCCGGAGGCCAAGATTGTCCGCCTGGAGGTCAACTACCGGTCCACGCGGGAGATCGTCGATTGGGCCAACCGCTTGATCGCCTTCAATCGGCTGCGGCACGTGAAGGTGCTGCGGGCAACCTGCAGCGGCGAGCCGCCGCGCATCCTGCAACTGGAGGACGAGACCAAGGAGGCCAGAACCGTGGTCGACGAGATCGCCGCGGCCATCGGAGCCAAGCGGCGGCAGCCGCGCGACTTCGCCATCCTGTGCCGCACCAACGAACAACCGCGCTCGTTCGAAATGGAGCTGCGCCGGGCCAAAATCCCCTACGTGCTGCTGGGCGGCATGTCGTTCTACGACCGCAAGGAAGTTCGCGACGTGTTGGCCTACTTGAAAGTTCTGGCCAATCCGCACGACGAAGTCTCCCTGCTGCGGATCATCAACACGCCGCCGCGGGGCATCGGCCAGACGACCGTCAAACGGCTGATCGACGCGGCCATCGGCCAGGGCAAACCGCTGTGGGAACTGCTGGCGGTCTCGGCTTCGCCGCCGCTCGACCAATTCCGCGGCCTCGTCCAGCGGTATCAGGCCCGGCTGGCCGATGGTTCGCTCGTCGAGGCGCTGCGGGCATTGGTCCACGAAATTCGTTATCGCGAGGAGCTGGCGCGTCTGTATCCGGACGCCGACGAGCAACAGGCACGTTGGGCGGCCGTGGAGGAACTGGTCAATGCCGTCTCCGGCTACTGCCAGCGCGCGAAGCAGCCCACCCTGACCGGCTTCTTGCAGGAAGTGGCCATTACCGGCAGCGAGCAGGACAAAGACAAGGATTCGCAATTGGAGCGCAGCTCGGTGGCGCTGATGACCCTGCACGCCGCCAAGGGGCTGGAATTCTCCGACGTGTACATGGTCGGCATGGAAGAAGGCATTTTGCCGCATTCGCGGTCGCTGGCCCTCGGCCCGTCGGCGATCGACGAGGAGCGGCGGCTGTGCTACGTGGGCGTTACCCGGGCGCAGCGGCGGCTGACACTCTCATTGCCGCTTTCGCGATTGAAGTGGGGCAAACGCCGGCCCACCATCCCCAGCCGCTTCCTCTACGAATTGACCGGCCAGGCCGACAATCCCAACTATCTGGCGGCCAAGCAGCAGAAACCGCCTCGCTCAACGGGAGATCCGCAGCGAAAACATGGGCCCGGCGGCGCTTCTTCGCACGGTCCGCACGCGAAGCGGTCCGCCGCTTCGCAGAAGCCGCGCTACGGCCCGCCGTGACGCTCGCATGCAACGGGCGGCTTGGGTGGCGGTGGGTGCCACGGCTTGCCAGTGCTCTTCTTGGAGGGCTCTTGCGGCGAGAAGTTGCCAAAGAAGTGGCGTGCGAGAGAGGTCAAAACCCCGCGGCTGTTCCGCGCGCCCTGCGGATACGTTCCATACTCGCCGACGAACCACGCGGAGAGGTTTCCGGCGATTGGGCGCTGCAAGAACCGACATAGAAAAGCACTGGCAAGCCAGTGGCACCCCAATTCCAGCGATTTGCACGGGACTAACGGCGATTGAGGGCCTGTTGGCAATCCTCTATAATAGGCCGTCGGTCGTCACCCACCCTTAGCACAGAAAGCATGAGCGATGAGTCAACAGCAAAATAGTTTCCGTGGCCTTGGCACCTTGGCACTGCACGCCGGCCAGGTGCCCGATCCCACCACGACCGCTCGCGCGGTGCCGATCTACGCCACCACCAGCTATGTGTTCCACGACACGGAACATGCAGCGAACCTCTTCGGTCTGCGCGAGTTCGGCAACATCTACACGCGGTTGATGAACCCCACGACCGACGTTTTGGAAAAACGCCTTGCGGCGCTGGACGGCGGCGCGGCCGGCCTGGCCTTCGCCAGCGGCCAGGCGGCGATTACCGCGTCGCTGCTGACGATCGTCCATGCCGGGCAGAACTTCATCTCCGCCACCAGCCTCTACGGCGGCACCTGGACCCTCTTCACCCAGACCTTTTCCAAACTCGGCGTCGAGGTGCGGTTCTTCGATCCGAGCAGGCCGGAGACTCTTGCCAAACTGGTCGACAAGAACACCCGCGCCGTCTATATCGAAACGCCGGGCAACCCCAAGAACGACGTGCCGGATTACAAGAAGATCACCGACCTGGCACACAGTCACGGCCTGCCGGCGATCATCGACAATACGGTGCTCACGCCTGCTTTGTTCCGGCCGATCGAGCACGGCTTCGACATCGTGGTCTATTCGACGACGAAGTTTCTTGCCGGGCACGGCGTCCACATCGGCGGCGCCATCGTCGATAGCGGCAAATTCCCCTGGGCCGGGGAGCCGCAGAAGTGGCCCGAGTTCACGGCGCCCGATCCGGCCTATCACGGCATGGTGTTCGAGGAGGCGTTGCGGCCAATCGGCAACATCGCCTACATCCTCCACATCCGTACGCACTGGTTGCGCGACACCGGCGCCACGCAGAGTCCGTTCGGCTCCTTTTTGACGCTGCTGGGTCTGGAAACACTACACCTGCGGATGCAGCGGCATTCGCAGAATGGCCTGGCCGTGGCGGAATTCCTCTCAAGACACGCGGCCGTGTCCTGGGTCAATTATCCGGGCCTGCCAAGCCATCCGGACTACGCCCGCGCACAGCAGTACATGCCCGACGGCCAGGGAGCCATCGTGGGTTTCGGCATCAAGGGCGGGAAAGAAGCCGGCGCCAAGCTGATCAACAGCGTCAAGCTCTTCAGCCACCTGGCCAACATCGGCGACGCGAAATCGCTGATTATCCATCCGGCCACGACCACCCATTCGCAACTCACGCCCGAGGAACAGGCGCAGACCGGCGTGAGCCCGGAGTACGTTCGGCTGTCGATAGGCATCGAAGACGTGCGCGACATCATCGCCGACCTGGAGCAGGCATTGGCCGCCTCGCAGCGGTAATTTGGTCCCCCTCTGCTCCCGCCGGTGCCACTGGCTTGCCAGTGTTATCATCCGTCGGCTCTTGTAGCATTGAGTGCCGAAGACTACCCGGTAGGAGCTACCACGCGTCTTGGAGCGTCTCGCCGCCCGCGATACTCCCCAGTCCCCACCAGGTTTGGATATCAATGTCGTTGCGGATGAAGCGTACTGATCCGTCGGCCAAGGCCAGGTTGACGCCGTGGGCATGGCGGCTGGAAGCGGTCGTGGCCTGGGCGCCGTTGTTGATCGCCGTCATCAGATCGCTGCCGTTGGGGACCACGCCGCTGGGACCGTTCGGCGGCATGATGTGGTTGTAACGGGAATCGACGTAGTTGCCGCTGAGGAAAGTGCGGCCCGCAAAGGAGAATTGCTGGTTCGCTCCCGCGAAGGGAACCACGGTCTGCAGGGCCGCGTAGATATCGGTGCGACTATTGCTGGCCGGCGCCAAGATGAGCCAGTCGCCCGGGTTGGAGATGGCGTCGTTATCCCCGTCGCCCAGCACACCCTCGCAAAACAGCGCCGTGGCGCCCGTGCCGTCGCTGATCTGGTCGATGGTCACGCGGCGGCCGGTACGGAAAACACCGTTATTGTTCTCGGTGCCGTTTGCGTCCAGTTCACCCGTATCATTTCCGGCATTGCCGCGATAATTGTTTCGCCACAATCCGGGCAGGGCGAGTGGATCGCTGGAGGCGTCCAGGCCGTTGACATCCGACGGGCAGCGCAGCACCGGCATGGGTTTCGCAGCCAGGCGGGCATTTGCGGGGTCGTAAATGGACGTGGTGAAATCGATTTTTTGGAAGGCCGTATTCTGTTCCAGGAAGGGGAGCAACCGGACGATCGGTCCCCAAATGTTTCCCCTGTCGACGCTGTCGGTCCGGGCGGGCGGGAACGCACCCTGGGCCGAATGATAGTTCAGTGCGGCCAACGACAACTGCCGCAGGTTGTTGGCACACTGGATTCGCCGGCAGGCTTCGCGCGATGCCTGGACCGCCGGCAAGAGCAGCGCCATCATAAGCCCGCTGATGGAGATCGCCACCAACAGTTCGATGAGGGAAAAGCCGGGCTGCCCAGCAGCCGGCCTTCCAAATCTGACATCGTTGGGAGATACGTCCGCGGTAATCGTCCTTGTCATGGGAGAAGCTCCATTGCCGGAATCGTGTCATGTCAACAGAAGACCTTCGCCGCCCGTCGTCCATAACGGGCGGCGAAGGGGTCGGAGGAAGTTGCACTATTGATTAGGGTCGAGAACGGATACTGCATCCTCGCCTCCGGAGCGAGTGACGAGCTCTGCGAACTGCCAGATCCCAATACTCTGGTTGATCACCCGCACCGATCCGTCGCCCAGCGCCACATTGGCGCCGCCGGGATGGAACGCATAGACCTCGCCGGAGCCCAGCGAGCCATACGTTGCATCCTTATTGGCGGAGGTGAAGTCATACGGCCCGCCGTTGGTGCGGTTCACCGCGTAGAGCACGTCGGTGCTCCCCGGGCCGGCGCTGGTCCAGGTAGTGCCGTCGTCGTAGGCGCCGCGGATGGTCAACTCGCTGGCGGGACGAGACCAGCCGCCGCCGTTGATGACGTCGGCGCTCAAGGGTGGATTCACCTGGTAGATGTCCGCGTCGGTTGTGACCCGAACGCCCTTCTGGTAGAGGTAAGGCCTTCCCGCCGATTCCGCGTAGAGAATCGTGTTGGAAAGACCATCGGTCACGTCGGACAAACGTGGCGGTCCCACCGGGTGGTTGGTGGCGCTTGTGGCTTTCGTCGGGTCATAGCTGTTCTGCGGGAGGATGCCGTCCCCGGCATACGCCACCAGGCCGGCCGTATAGAGCCGCGCGTCGACGCCGATGGTCGCGGAATAATCGGTGATTGCCGCCACGTTCGCCTGCCAGCCGCCAGGAGTCGACTTGGTATTCGGGTCGCCATCCTGACGCGTCGGGTCGATGGAGGACGGGCAGATGAAGGTCGGAACTATGGTTTTGACTATCGCCTGCTGCGTAGTCGTGGTCGTGTCGCTCCAGTTCAGACTGAAATTGTAATTCTTCAGCAGGTTCTCTTGATCCAGGAAGGGCAACAGGTCCGTGAATCCCGCGTAGCGGACCCCCGACGTATTTCCCGCCGGACGCTTGCTCTGCGGCAGGTAGCCATAGGTCGTGCTGAAGTTGTGTACCGCCAGGGCAAGTTGTTTCAGGTTGTTCTGGCACTTCGCGCGCCGAGCCGATTCGCGGGCTTGCTGCACTGCGGGCAGCAGCAACCCGGCCAGTAGACCGATGATCGTGATGACCACCAACAGTTCGACCAGCGTAAAGCCTCTCCGTTTCTTCGTAAACCGTTTCATACACGCGTCTCCATGTTTGGGACAAGGTTCTCGATTGACAAACACCACACTTGCTTCCATTCGTGACTTAAACACTCCTCTGCGATTTATTTGCGCGCACCTCCTCCTTTCCTTGGCGCGAGCCCTGCTTGACTGCCACCGACGCCGCGACGGCTATTTCAACGCGAGTACCGGCAGTGTATTGGTGCCTTTGGTGACCTGAACGTGCAGGTCAGTCGTTTTCGGACTGGCGTACTTCTTTGGCAGAACGTTCGGGCCGGGCACCACGTCGCTACCCCTTGGCACCATAGGAAAGTGGACCACTGTCACCAGGTACTGGCCTTCGGGCGCGCCGTCGCCTTTGTCGTACGTGCCGATGTGGAACTTCCCATCGGAGCCGGTCTGCGCGCGCGGTGCGCGGGTGCTGCCATCGGTCTGCCACCCTTGCGGGTAGAAGACCACCGCGGCTCCTGCCAACGGCTTTCCATTCCAAAGCACCTGGCCTTCGACCGGTTGCACCGGCAAGCGGGCCGGCGCCCTGCTACAACCGGCGAGTGCGGCTGCCAACGCTAATCCCGCCCACAGCGCGGGTCGCATCGTGCCGGGCCGGGCTGCCGACAACGGCCGCGAAAGGGTACAGACACTGAATTTCACCGGAATCGTCTCCTTTCTGAGAATTGAACTTGCCGCCGAATGTTGACTCGCGATGTGATGCAACCTGTATGCCGGACGCTAGGAAAAATCGCGCGATCCCTCAGAAGCCGGCGCGCCGCAACTGAAGCCGTTGCGGGTGATAGGCGATCCAGCGTCCGCAATTAAGAAGCAGCGAGGCCCCATGACATGTCGCGGCCAATGAATAGTTAGAAGATGAACTACTGCCGCGATACATGACAGCGCAGCGCTGCTTTGCCTGCACATTTGCAGGCACTTTGATGAATTTCCGGGCATTCCCGCAAATATCGCGGGCCGCGCGTGGCTCGCCAGAGAAGTCCGGGGGTCATCGTGCCAGAAACACGGCTATCTCGCACGCGGGCCGCTCGTTCGGCTCTCCCACGGGCCACCGCCGTGGCGATTCCGGACCACAGGTGCCGCCCAGACAAGCACCGGCAAGCCCGCCAGGCGTTGCTACACGTCCTCTTCGGCGCGGAAGCGGGCCCAGTCGATGCCCAGTTTGCGCATCCGCGCCCGCAGCGTGTGCGGATTGATTTTCAGCAGGGCGGCGGCGCCGCGGCGGCCTTCGATGCGGCCGTGCGTGATCGCCAGGACGCTCTCGATGTGTTGCTTCATGGCCGCGTCCAGCGAGAGGATCTCGCTGCCGGGCCGCCGCAGGTCGGCTCTGGCGTTGTCGGGCGGCGCGGCGGCCGGCCCGACCGTCGTGCCCAGCGACTGGGCCACTTCCAGGCGTTTGCCGTCGCCCAGGATGGCCGCCCGATCGATCACCGCGGCCAATTCGCGAATGTTTCCCGGCCAGCCGTAGGCGGTCAAGCGTTGGATGTCGTCCGGCGAGGGGAGCGCCAGCGGCAGCAAGAATCGCGCGGCCGCGCGCTTGGCGAAATGCCGGGCCAACTCGGCAATGTCTTCCCGCCGTTCGCGCAGCGGCGGCAGCCAGATGGGAAACACGGCGATGCGATACCAGAGATCTTCGCGGAAACTTCCCTCGGCCACCATGGCCGCCAGGTCGCGGTGCGTGGCCGCGACAATCCGCACGTTCACGTGCGTCGATTCCTGCCCGCCCACGCGTTCCAGCCAACCGTCCTGGAGGATGCGGAGCAGTCGCACCTGGGCGGCCAGGGGGAGTTCTCCCACCTCGTCCAGCAGCAGCGTGCCGCCGTCGGCGCGTTCGAACCAACCCTGCCGCGCCTCCACCGCCCCGGTGAAGGCGCCGCGCTCGTGGCCGAACAGTTGCGAGTCGATCAGCTCCGCAGGGATGGCGCCGCAATTAACGCGCATGAACGGCCCGGCCGAGCGGGCCGAGCGCGTATGGATCATGCGGGCAATCAACTCCTTGCCGGTGCCTGTCTCGCCCAGGATCAAGGCGGGGGCGTCGGAGCGCGCCACCAGTTCCACCCGCTCGATCACGGTTCTCAGGCCGGAATCGGCCCCGACCACGTCCTCGCCGAGGTCTTTGCGGCCCAGCCGCGTCAGCAGCGAGTGTTTCTCGGCCTCGGCAGCGGCGCGCATGGCCGCCATTTCGTGCAGCCGGCGATCGTTCTCCAGTGCGGTCGAGAAGGGCTCCAGCAGGGTCTCCATCATGGCCGCGTGCCCGTCGTCGAAGCGGTGCCCCGCGCCGGCTATCACCACCAATACCCCGAACGGATTCTCGTCGCGCCCCAAGGGCCCCGCCAGAACTTCCGCCTCGGCATCGCCCGGCACCATGAAACGCACCAGGCCCTTGTCCGCTGCGCCGCCGGTGCCGTGGGTAACGCCACCGCGGCGGCACCACGCCAGAAGCTCTTCCAGAACCGCCTCGGTGCATTCGGTCCGCGCCTCGGGCAACAGATAATCGGGGGCCGGTATTCCCACCGCCACCGTCTCCAGGCATCCGCGCTGCCGATCGATCGAGCGCACGAAGATCTGACCGATGGGGGCGTGCCGCGTCAGCAAACCGGCGATTGTCTGGGTCGATTGATTGATGTCGGTGTGCCGACAGACCTCCCGCCACACATCGAGGAGCACCTGCTGAAAAGGCTCGCCGTCCCCGCTTCCATCATTTGTCACGGGCTGCCGACTATGTACCACGGCTTCTCCTGTCATGTTTCACAGTTCCACCATGTCCGAATGTGGAATGATATCATATCTGGGGGTCGAATCGCCAGTTCCAGAACCAGTACCAATAATCTTCGATGAGTTGAAAATTAGGATGCGCTTCGTCGACTTCGACATCGACCAGTGACAGATCGAACTGTTCTTCTCCGCTACGGCTCTGGCACAGCAGGCCCGACGATTCGGACGCGACCGTCTGGTCCGGGTCAACGAGTCGCACTACTGTGATCTCGGAGCGAAGGGGATGGATACGGCCGGGGTCGACGGCCGCTTGTGCCGCGAACGGGAGGACCAACCTGGCCGCCAGGTACGCATAGTATTTTCGCAGACAGGCGATTTCAACCTTGGGGAGCGTACCCGTTCTGACACCCAACGCGGCCCGGATTCGCGATTCTTGCTGGCTGGCCGCGATCGCCTCCGACAGGAATGCGTGTTGCTGCGACGGCACGTGATTCGAGGTATTGGGGTAGTCGTGTTGCATCAAACTGCTCCTGCGCGACGGCTGGGCGGGCCGAATTGAGAATGCGGACCGGAGCAACGCGCGTGCCGTTCCATCAGGTCCCGCCGGACCTGCCTGGGTGGACCTGGGGACAGAGCGCGGGTCCTCGCTCCCATTTCCCCCTATTATTCTCCCGTCAAGACCCGGCGGCGCGTTGGAAAAGTACTTCATTTCTCGAAATACGGTTTCGTCAGAAAATGGGTACGCAAAGATCACATAATGAATATTATAAACCACTATATGTGCTGGCTACTCAGTCAAATAGCACGGTTTGCCGTGTCATGTGCTCGATAATATCACTTCCAGGCTCCATGCACGCCTTCTGCCGCAGCCTTTTCCGCTGAAAAAGCTACCTTGCGGCCGATCTTTCCAACGCGGCATAGTACTTGCGTTCTGGCACGATCCGTTATGGTCTACCCGGCAAACGCAGATTCGAAGAGGTCTTTCCCGTCAGGTACGTGACCCCATGGTTTCTTTTCAGAGAGGATTATATATGTCACGCGCGAAAGTTTATGGCGGCATCATTCAAACCACGTTCGACACCCCGCTGGTGAAACTCAGCCACCTGATTCCCAGGGAGCACGCCACGGTGCTCTTGAAGTTGGAATTCTTCAACCCCTTCTCCAGCGTCAAGGACCGTATCGGCCGGGCGATGATCGAGGCGGCCGAGAAGGCCGGCGCCATCAATCGGGAGACGCAGATCATCGAGCCGACCAGTGGGAACACGGGCATCGCCCTGGCCTTCGTGGCTGCCGCCAAGGGATATCGCCTTACGCTGACGATGCCGGAATCGATGAGCCTCGAACGCCGCGCGATGTTGCGGGCCTTGGGCGCCAACTTGGTCCTGACTTCGGCCAAAGACGGCATGCGCGGGGCGGTTGCCCAGGCCGAGGAACTCGCCGCACGCACCCCAAACAGTTGGATCCCCCAACAATTCGACAACCCGGCCAACCCCGCCGTTCACGAGCGGACCACGGGCAAAGAGATTTGGGAAGACACCGCCGGACATGTGGATCTTATTGCCGCCGGGGTTGGCACCGGCGGGACGATCACCGGGATCACTCGCTACATCCGTGCCCGCAACGCCAACTTCCAGGCCTTCGCCGTGGAGCCGGTTGACTCGCCCGTGATCTCCGGCGGAAAACCTGGTCCGCACAAGATCCAGGGCATCGGCGCGGGCTTCGTTCCCAAGAACCTGGATACGGGGCTCTTGAGTGGCGTGGAGACGGTCAGCGACGACGAGGCGTTCACTTGGGCCCGGCGGCTAGCCGTCGAGGAGGGCATTTTGGGCGGCATCAGCACAGGGGCCAACCTGGCGGCGGCCGCACGCCTGGCGGCCCGGCCCGAAAATCGCGGCAAAGTCATCGTCACCATCGCCGCCAGTTTCGGCGAACGCTACCTCTCCACGCCCCTGTTTAACGGCTTGGCCTCGGAAGCGGCTCCGGCCGGGCAAACCCTCGTGCAAAGCCCACAACCCATCGCCGTCTCAGCCAGCCTGTAATCGTTTGCAAGCCGACTGTCCAGAAGCAATTCCATGAAGCAACTAGCCCGGATTATTCATAAACATGTAGGGTGGGTCGAGCAAACCGTTGTACTGGTGGGGCTTCGGTCGCTTGCCGCCGGTCTGATTCGTTTACCGGGTGCGGAGCAAAGTCTCGTCGGTTTGGTGCGGAGCAAAGTCTCGTCGGTTTGCGAGCCCCACCATAATGTTGCGCGACCTTGACCCACCCTACATGAATAATCCGGGCTAGTGTACGGAATGGACCTGCGGGCGGAAGATTTCGCGCACTTTGCAGTTCTCCTGTGATTCGCCGAACTGCTCGTGAGATCCGGCGGCCCGTCTGCTATAATGGCGGCGGTCCAAGGCAGGAGGAAACCATGATTCGAACCGTCGTGTTCGTCGCCGTCGCTTTGATCGCCGCCCAGGCCCAAGCTGAGCAGTCCAAGCCGGACTACCCGCCTCCACCCTGGCATCTGGTCGATCTTTGGTGGAATCTGGGCCAGGACACGCCCTTCGAGAGCTACAGCATCGACGTGGACATCAGCGACGATGTGCCCCCGGCATCGAACCTCTACATTGCCCCTATCGGAATCGGCTACCTCAGCAAGACGCCATTCTACGGCGGCATCCAAACGCAGGCGGATGGTTACACCAAGCGGGACCCACACCTCCGCAAGATCGGGCCGGGCTTCATCTTCTCGATGTGGGGCCAGCGGAGCCTGGACGCCATGCAGCCTTCCATTGGCGGTTTTTGCCAAAGCTCTGGGCACGAAGGCGACTTCGTGAGCGTCCGCCGCCCCTACGAGTGGAAAAAGGGCAAGTACACCTACAGGGTCGTGCGGATGGACAAGGAGGAGGTCGGTGGGAAGCCGTTCACTTGGGTCGGCGTGCTGGTCTATTCCCACGACAAGGACGAAAACGTATTTGTCGGAGCCCTGCGGTTCCCCGGTGAGAACTTGGTCCTGACGCAGAAGGTTGCCAGCTTTGTCGAAATTTACGGGCAACGGATTCCGGTGACCGAAATCCCGAAGGTGACGGTGGCCTTCGGCAACCTGACGGTGAACCGGAAGCCGGTCAAGGTGGCGTCGGCCGAGGCCATTTATCCGAACAAGGTTCCCGACTACGCCGAGGTGGCCGCCAAGGACGGCGCACTCGTTGTCTCGGTCGGCCAGCCCGTGCAGAATCGGAAGGAACGAAAGGTGCAACTGATCGGCAAGTGAGACCGGCAATTTCCGCTACTCTGCCACCGTCAAGATCGCCTTGCGGACGGAAAAGTAGTCCTCGCCGGAAAACACCAGGTACAGAGACGGAAAACGAGACGAACGGGACGGAAAACGCGGACGGAAAACGGGTCAGAACGATTTGTTTTGTTGAACGCAGTTCTGATCCTCCTGGCTCCCTTTTCCCGCATCGCGACGACAGCCGACGCAGTTCGGCTGACCGCGCACGCGG
Source organism: Thermoguttaceae bacterium (assembly GCA_049509675.1). Lineage (GTDB taxonomy): Bacteria > Planctomycetota > Planctomycetia > Pirellulales > Thermoguttaceae > JBEKZQ01. Next base: position 22,806 of record JBEKZQ010000032.1, read on the forward strand.
CTCATGCTTTCCTCGACCAGTCGGATCGCTTGGTTAGTGTCTGGATCGGTCAGCCGCGGTTGCACGCGCAGCGTCGGGACGTGGCGATATAGCGCTTGACACATATAGCGTTAATGCTATACTCTGTTTATGTGGGAAGTGGAATACACGGACCAATTCCTCGCGTGGTGGAGTCAAGGGGTAATCTGATGGCACGAAATTTCCGTGAACTTGAGGCCAGGATGCCGCCGGAATCGCTCTCGCGCGCGAAGGCGCGCGCGAAGGAGATGATGGCGGAGATGCTGCTGGCGGAGGTAAGAAAAGCGGGTGGTCTGACCCAGCAGGAACTGGCAACGTCGCTCGGCATCAAGCAGCCGACGCTCTCGCGGCTGGAGTCGCAGAACGACATGCAGATCAGCACGCTGCGGTGCCTGATCCAGGCACTGGGCGGACAGCTTGAGATCATCGCCCACATGCCGGGGGGCGACATCCGTTTGACGCAGTTCGAAGATGCCGCCTGATGCCTTCTCCTGATCGGTCGCTGGGTGCCACTGGCTCTGCCAGTGTCTCTTGCCGCGGAAGACGCGACGGCTTTTTCCGGCCAGGTCGACGCCCCGAAAGCACTGGCGGAGCCAGTGCCACCCGGCGCATCGCAACCTTGCAGTTTTCTTGGCAAATTTCTCAGAAATTTCTGCCGATCGCTTGACAGAATGACCGAATCCTGGTAAAATAAGCTCCTGTGGTTCCCAATTGTCACAAATAGCCCAAAAAAAGCAGGCAGCGCGAACACGAGCTCCTGATCCGCCAACGAATTGGGCCTCTGGGGGATCGACCAGGAGCGGGCGTTTTGCCCAGGAATGGGTCGTCTTTCGCGACTTTGTCGGTGCGGATGTCTAGCGAATCGCGCCGGGGGCTGCCTAAAGTTCCCTCTCTGCTCTGTCTT
>JBEKZQ010000320.1:0-7233 GCA_049509675.1 Thermoguttaceae bacterium
GTCCCTCCGGGACGGACACGACGCTTTCGTTTGCCGTCTGCCCAGCAATGAATTGCTGGGCTATTATCAACCGTCCCTCCGGGACGGACCGATGCGAACCGAGCCGCCTCGCAATTGGTGAGCTCACTTGTAACCATCTGAAAACAAACCACTTACGACTCTTTCAACGGTATTGGGGTTAGGGTGAGGGCTCTTGGCCGGCAAGAAAGACTCGCCTCCTTGCACGGTTCGCTATGCCCTCACCCCCTGCCCCTCTCCCAAAGGGAGAGGGGGGCCTAATGTGCAGCAGTCGTGCCACACGGGTTCTAATTCCGCGGCTATGACGCAACTCCTTGTCTCATTTCTCGTTCCTCCCATAACGCCATCCGTGGCGCACGGGTTCCGACCGGCAGATTCTGCGCATCGGCACCCGGCGGGAATTGCCGAATCATTCGCCCTCCGTCGCGGCCGCGAAGGGGTTCTCGCGCGGGGCGTAACCATATTGCCGCAGTTTTCCCGACAGGGTGCGGACGCCGATCCCCAACGCCCTGGCCGTCTTCTCTCGATGACCGTCGAAATGCTTCAGGGTGGCCTCGATCAATTTGCGTTCCATTTGTTCCAGGCTCAATCCGACGGACAGCGTCTCCCGGCTGCCGCCGTTGCCGCCGGGCGACGGGATCAGCCAGCGGCGGAGTTCGGCGGCGGTGACAGGCCCTCCGGCGTGGAGCACGCTGGCCCGGGTGCAGAAGTTCTCCAACTCGCGGACGTTTCCCGGCCAGTGGTATTCCAACAGCAGCGGGAGGGCCGCCTCTTCCAGGACGCAGGGTTCGCGCTGCAGGCGTTGCGCGGCGCGCTGGAAGAAATGTGCGATCAGCGGCGGAACATCGTCGCGGCGCTCGCGGAGCGGCGGCACGTGCAGGGGAAGGACGGCCAAGCGGAAATAGAGGTCTTCGCGGAACTTTCCCGCCGCCACCGCCGCTTGCAGGTCGCGATTGGTCGTGGCCAGCACGCGGGCGTCCACACGGATCGTGCTGCTGGAGCCCACGCGCTCGAACGACCGTTCCTGCAGCACGCGGAGCAGTTTCGCTTGCAGCGGCAATTCGATCTCCGTGACCTCGTCCAGGAGAATGGAGCCGCCGTGGGCCATTTCGAAGCGGCCGATGCGCGGGGCGTCCGCGCCGGTGAAGGCCCCGCGCTCGTGCCCGAACAACTCGCTCTCCATCAGGTGCGCCGACAAGGCCGGGCAATTCAGGCCCACCAGCGGGCCGCGCGCGCGATCGCTCTGGGCGTGCAGCGCCCGGGCCACCAGTTCCTTGCCGGTGCCGCTTTCGCCGGTTATGAGCACCGTCTCCGCCGTGGGGCCGACCTGGGCGATCCGTGCCCGCAACGCCTGCATCGCCGGGCTGGAGCCGATCATTTCAGGCCAACAAGCGGCCTCGTCGCGGGGCTCCCCGCGACCATCGCCGCGCACCAGCCGACCGTGCCGCAGCGCCTGCGCCACCAGGCGCTCCAGTTGCTCGGCATCGAACGGTTTCTCGATGTAGTCGAAGGCCCCGTGCCGCATCGCCTCGACCGCCGAGGCCACCGTGGCGTGGGCGGTGACCATGACCACCTGCGGCTGTCGGCCCTGGCGTTCCAGGTGAATGATGAACTCCATGCCGCTCATGCCCGGCATCTTCAGGTCGGTGACCACGCACTCGAAGACGCCGCGCTGGAGCAGTTGCAGGGCCTCGGCGCCGCTGGAGCAGCAGGTGACCTCGTGCCCCGATTGCCGCAGCACGTCGGCCATGGATTCGCGGGCCTGGTGGTGGTCGTCGACGACCAGCACGCGCCCGGTGGCTGCCGCGAGGTTCTCGCTGGAGGGATGTGCGATCATGTGGCCGCCTCCTGGGCCGTGGCGGCGGGAGCCGGCCGTGCCGCGCCGTGTGGCATCCACAGGGTGAAGGCCGCTCCGCCCTCGGGACAGTTGGCCGCGGTGACGTGGCCGCCGTGGACTTCCGCGATGCGCGAGACGATCACCAGGCCCAGCCCGGTCCCGCCGCGCTTCGTGGTGAAGAACGGCTCGAAGATGCGGCAAATGACCTTTTCCGAGAGGCCGGGACCGGCGTCGGCCACCTCCAACTCGATGCCCTGGGGCGTGGAAACCGAGGTGATCGAGAGCGGCCCGCCGTCGGGCATGGCGTCCACCGCGTTGAGCACCAGGTTCAGCACGGCGCGGCGGAACATCTCTCGATCGGCCGTGACCGTCTGCCCCTCCGGCACTTCCACGAACATGCGAATGCCTTGGGCCTGCAACTGCAGGGCAATCGCCGCCTCCAGGTCCTCGACCAGGGCGCGCACGGAGAATGTCTGGAGCTGCGGGACGTGGTCTGCCGTAAAGTGCAGCAGGTCGTTGACCATGGCGTCCAAGGCGGTGAAGCCCCTGCTGAGTTTCTCCAGCGCGTCGGCGCCGGCCGGATCGTGCGACACGCGCCGCCGCAACAGGCTCAGGTACAAGGTCACCGGCACCAGGCTGTTGCGGACCTCGTGGGCCACGTGCGAAGCCATTTGGCCCAGATCGGCCAGGCGGTTCTTGCGGGCCAGTTCGCGGTTCTTCGCCTCCAACTCTTCGGTCAGGTGCCGCACTTCTGCGCGGAGCGCTTCGTGGGTCTGCTCCAGCCGCAGCGTGGCGGAGTGCCAGGCCGTCAACACCGTTTGCAGATCGGCGCTGCTGTCCAGCGCCAGCGGATCCATCGCGAGGGAAGACTGGTTCATGGGTGTCTCTAGTTCTCCGAACGCAGGTCCAGTTGATTGATGACTTGGCGCGGCGCCGCGATGTACGCGTCGCGGGCCCGGCCGGCGTGATGGGCCTCTTGCAATTGCAGGGCCGCCGCATCGCGGCGACGCACGAGCAGGGCCTCGCTGCGACCCTCCTGTTCGATGATTTCGCACAACAGCGTCTCGCACTGGCGGGCCTGCCCGGCGCAGGCGGCGCGAGTGGCGGGCGAAGGCCAGATCCGCCGCTCGGCCGGTTGTTCGTGGAACGGGGTCAAGGCCTGTTCGATGCGCCGCAGTTGCGCCAGCGGCCGCTGCTTGGCCGAAAGCACGTCCAACAGCGCCGTGATGTTCCCCGCCTCGATCAGTTCCAACTGCCTGACTCCCATGTCGCGCAGCTCGATGAGGCAAGCCAGCTTGGCACGGATCAGTTGAACCAGGGTCTCGGTTGGCAATGTGAGCATCGGTCAAGACTGTCCTAGAGGCTTGTCAGCCGGTCCAGGAGTTCTCCCCACTGGCTGCGGCTGTAATTGGTGGTCTGGTCGAAGGGGGCGTCGCCCTTGAGACGGGCCAGGGCCAACTTGGCCTGCTGGAGCGAACTGCGGGCCTCGGCGGTCTTGCCCAGGCGTCGATAGATGGCCGCCATCCGCACGTAGGCATCAAGGACTTCCGGCGATTGACCGTAACGGCTGGCCACGGCGGCGTAGGTCTCCAGTGCCTGGTCGTACAGTCCCATGGCGCAGAGAACTTCCCCCAAGGCAAAGCAACAATTGCGCAAGAGCGCCTTTTCCGCCGGCTGCAAGTCGCGCGGGTCGCGGGCGGCAAGGACGGTTTGCACTCCTTGATATTGGTCGCGGGCCTTGCGCAACAGGTCGTTGCGCGCCTGGTCGTTGCGCCGCGTGGCGGCGAGTGTTCCGGCGCGGTGCCAAGCGGCGTCGGCCAACAGGTAGCGCGCTTCCATCTTTTGCGGGGCGTCCGGGTATCGCTCCAGCAACTCTTCCAGCCGGCGGATCGCCTCGACGTCGCGGCGCTGGTCGTGCAGCAGCGTGGCCAGGGCAAACAGCGACTCGCGCCATTCCTTGCTGGCCGGCGTGAGATACGCGCCGTTGAGGTTCTCGCACAGCAGTGCCTCGGCCCGGCGCAGCGCGCCCTTCTCCGCCGACGCCTTGCTGGCCAAGAGCCGGGCCCGATAGACGACCGAGTCGCGCGGATGTTCCTCGATGCACTGCCGCAGGACGTCCAGTGCCTCATCCCAGCGGCCCAGGGCCAATCGGGCCTCGCCCAATTTCACCAGCGCTTGCGCATACCGCTGCCGCGACTCGTTCGACAAGTATTTCCGCAAGATCCGCACGGCATTGACGTAGTCCTGACCGTCGCTGTATGCGGCGGCACTCTGCCAGAGGTACTCAGGGTATTGGCGACTGACAACCTGGAGTTGCGCCAGGCTCGCGTAACCGCCGCCGGCACGGCGAAAATAGCCGCGCGCCTGGCGGCGCGTCGCCTCCGCCTTGGCCGGCGGCAGACCCTCGGCCTGGCCGGCCAGATGTTCGCCCCACAGACGATAGGCGTCTGCCGCAAGCTCCGTCGTGCGCGCGGTTGGCAGAAGTGTACCGGCAAGCCTGGCCAATTGCAGACCGCGCGGGAAGTTCAGGGTCGCCAGATAGTCCTGATAACCGGCAAGAACCGAGGTTCGCAACTGCTCCAGGGAAACCCAAGGGTTGTTGAAATACTCGATCGGGCCCAGGGATGATAACCAGCGGCGATAGGCGTCCAAGGCTTGCGCATCGCGGTGCAGGCGCCGTGCCAGCTCCGCTTCACGATATGCGGCGGCCAGGCCTTCCGGCGTGCCGACTAAAGACTTGCCAATCTGCGCAAAGTGCGCCAGGGCCGCCGGCTCGTCGCCCACGGCCACCAGGCAGAGGCCGGTCAGATACAAGGCCGGGCCGACGGCGCGATTGTTGACGTTGTCATGGGCCCGGGCCGCGCGGAAGACGTCCATGGCGGCCTGATACTTCCGACGCGCGGCGGCGCGATCCCGCAAACGCTCGGCCTCGCGGCACAGGATTCGTCCTTGCAGAACTTCGGCCTCGGCCCGCAAGCCGGCCCGGGCCGGAAGTTTGGCCAGCAGCGCCGCACACTGGTCGACGCGGTTCAACTGGAAGAGGATGTCTGCCCGCTCCAGGAGGCCCTCCTCGCGACTTTCGGCCGCCAAGTTTGCATCGGCCAGGTATCGTTGGTTCTCTTCAAGGGCCTTGGGCAGGTTGCGATGCACGTCGCGCGCCAAGGCCAAGGCGAGCAGATGATGGACCTCGGTCGCCTTATCCGTGTTGGCCTTCAAGGCAGACTGGAGGATGGGCCGGCTGGCGGCAACTTGCCCGGTCAGATACAGACTTTTTCCCAGCAAGTACAATCCTTCGGCCTCGCGTCCTGCCGGGAACCCCCGCTGGTGGGCCTCGGCCAGGTACTTTGCCACCGCCGCGTAATGCTTGGGTTTCTCGCTCTCCAAGGCATTTTCCGCATCGTTGGCGGCCGCCATGCCCCGCACAAACGCCGGGCCGCCGCACTCCTCGATTGACAGCGTGCCTTGCCGATCGAGTTTTTCCGCAATCGCGCGGGCACGGGCGAATTGCGACTGATCCAGCGCGGCCAAGGCCAGGGGAAGGGTGACCTGTTCCGCAGAAGTACGTTGCCTTGCCACTAGCCATAGAATGCCAACCGTGCCGACGATCGCGCCCACGGCTGCCAGGCCGGTCAACAGCATCCGCAAACGACTGGCCCCGGCCCAACGGATCGGCGCCAGTAGAGTTCCGGCCATCGCACCCAATCGCCGACGCGTGGTGGCCGTTGTGGGCTGGGCGTCTGCTTGTTGAGCCGGGTCGGGGGACATAGGCATGGGAACCGCGTAGAAACCTTGGCCCGTGCGAAGGGGCCCGCCAGGCATGGGCCACGCCGCACGGAACGGCACAGAGACAAGAAATCGGCAGGGGTATGTACCCGAGAACCGAGCTTGCTGTCAATGCCGTTCTGGCTGAACGGGCGCTAAGGAAAAGCGGCCTGCGTCTTGCCTGAGGCAGCGGTCTTATACACCGCCGGATGGAACGGATTACCCCACGCGGGTAGGATTCCGCCGTCTTCATCCTTCCATGATCGCTATTTCCTCTGCGGTCAGGCTGTACAGGCCATACACCAGCCGGTCGATCTCCGCGTCGGTGGCCTCAACCTGGCGCCGGATGATCGTCCTCTGCGACTCCGACTTCGCGGCGTCAAGCTGTTTGTGCAATCCGACCATCGAATCAACAAGCATTACCACACGGTCATGGAGCCGCTTATCTTCCGGATCACCAAAGTCAATTGTTCGGAAAGGCAAAGAACGGACTTTGGCCAGCTTGACCTGAGGGAACACCCTGCCCATTTCTTTGACAGTTTCAGTGTAGACATGGCCCAGAAACTTGGAGTTCAACAAACCGAGGATATACCGCAGGTCATAAGCATTGTTCAGTAGAATTCCAGCCTGCAAGGTATTGGCAAACCAATGCGCCCCGATGATGGCGGCCCGGATCCGATCACTCGTTTGTCTCCACACAATTTTTTCGGGAAGGTCAAAGACTTCCTCATTGAAATAAACGATTTCATCTTTTCGCAGGATTCTCTTGTAGTCTCCACGAAAGTAACGCTGGGCCGTGTAATCAACCTGCCAGCAAGAGTTGCTGAGATCCGCACCGATCAGATAATGATGGTCACCGCCCGATTGTTTGGGACCTTCATAGTAGAGGCGCGAAGCAAGATCGGATTTGCCCTTCTGTTCCATTCCACAGCCGACTCGCTGATGCTTGATGCCGCAGTCCTTGCAGTCGAGCACGTCAGAAAGCTTTGACTCCTTGCGGCCAAGCTCCCTATAAAAGGTAACGAACGTCTCTTCGGTCGTCTTGTCGTACAAGGATTGCGGCAGCAGCCGATAGTTCGCATTTGCAAGAATTCTCTCTCGTTCATGGTTGTCGGTCAGGTGAGAAGTATCCAGCACCGCGACCTTTGCATTCCTCTCTGGACGTTCTTTATGAACTACGAAAACGCAGCATGGGGCCACGACTTTGGCGCTGAACACCTTGTCGCCGACGTTCCATAGCTTACAGATTTGAAAACGCTTCAATAGTCGGCGCACGTCCATGTAGCGAGGCTGGAACATGAAGGCGCTTGGCACGATCAGACTGACAAAACCAGCCGGTTTGGCTAGCTGGGTTGCCTTGTCGATAAACAGCTTGAAACTGTCGCGATAATTCTGCGTGCTATCTGGATACGTGAGTTTGATATACCACGTTATGCTGTCAATGTCCCCACCCCACGGTGGATTGCCGATAATACAGTCAAACCCCTCGGCCTTCATCGGTTCGGGTAAACCTTGTGTCCAATCGAACGGGTTCAATCGCTTTAGTTCGTCGGGATCGGGAATCAGTCGGCCCGTGAAGTAGTCAGTGCCGACAAGCGAGTTGCCCCACTTGATGT
>JBEKZQ010000321.1:0-7222 GCA_049509675.1 Thermoguttaceae bacterium
ATCCGGTCGGGATCGAGTTGTTCGGCCCGGGTGGTGCCGTCTAGCCCCAGATGCTGCATCAGCCGGTCTACGCCCGGCTTGTCGAAACGATCCTTCCAACCGCTCAACAGACACGAGCGAAGGAACTTACGACGATGGCGGAAGATCACGCGCAGGAAATCGTGGAAGCCATCGCGGTCGCCGATGCGGGAGCGGAGTTGCGGGGCCAACACGATTTGCATGAAAACCGAGGAGACCTTGGGGCGCGGCCAGAAGACCGTGGGGGCCAGCACCCGCACGATCTGCGGCCGGCACTGGCTTTGCACCCAGATGGCCAAGGCCCCGTAGCCCTTCGTGCTGGGCCGGGCGGTGATGCGGTCGCCCAGCTCTTTTTGGAGGGTGCAAGTCATGCTTTCCGGCGGGCGATCCAGCGCCAGGAGATTGCCCAGCAGGGGGGTGGCAATGCTGTAGGGCAAATTGGCCAGCAGTTTGAAGTGTCGGCCCGGCGCCGCGTCCAGTTGCCCATAGACCGCCTCCAGCATGGCGGCGTTCAGGTGGTTCTTGCCCGCGAGCGCATCGGCGTGCAACATGGTCACGTTGGGCAGCTCGAACAGTTCCTCGCCGGCCAGGTGAAACAGGTCGCGATCGACCTCGACGGTGACCACGGCGGCCACCTGCGGGGCGATGAGCATCGTCAGGCCGCCGGTGCCCGTGCCGACTTCCAGCACCACGTCGGCCGGCCCCAGGGCGGCCGTCTCCAACAGGACGCGCTGCAGGTTCATGTCGATGAGGAAGTTCTGCCCCAGCTTCTGGTGCGGCCGGATTCCCACCTCGTGGAAGCGGTTTCGCAGGAACGATAGCGTTTGTTTGGCGGATGGTTCAGACATCACTTCCAGCCCTGGGCTTCCACCAACCGCTCGACGTACTTGGCCAGGATATCGGTTTCCAGGTTCACTTTGCCGCCGACTTCCAGCGGTCCCAGCGTGGTCACGGCCAGCGTGTAGGGGATCAAGGCCACGCTAAAGCGATCCGGCTCGCTGTCGACGATCGTGAGGCTGACGCCGTCCACGGCGATCGAGCCCTTGCAGGCCATTTGCCGGCTCAGCGTGCGGGGCAGCGCGAACCAGAAAGTCGACCACTGGCCGTAATCGCGCCTCTCGGCCAACGTGCCCACGCCGTCGATGTGGCCGCTGACAAAATGCCCGCCCAGGCGGCTGCCCACCGCCAGCGCCCGCTCCAGGTTCACCGGGCTGCCCGGCTGCAATTCGCCCAGGTTGGTGCGGGAGAGCGTTTCCGGCCCGGCTTGGAAGGCGAACGTCTCGCCGGCCACGTCGATCACCGTCAGGCAGCAGCCGTTGATCGAGATGCTGTCGGCCACGGCCGTCTCGGCGGCGATCTTCGCGTGGCGAACAATCAAGCGGCATCCGGGCGGCTCCGCACGCAGTTCCACCACGGTGCCCAAGGCTTCAACGATTCCGGAGAACATGAAAACTCCTCATGGATGCTAGAACAACGGGGCTTCCTGGTGCCTCCGCTGCACGACCTTTTCCCAACAGAAACGGACCGGCCCATAGAACACGAAGACGCAGAAAATGATCGGGATGGAGTACGTCGGGATGACCATCACGGCCACCAGGGCGAAGAGCACCGCCACTACGTGTCCGAAACTGCGTTGTCCGCGGAACACCTGGTTGACCACGTGCGGATAGGGGATCCGCGAAACCATGAGCAACGCCACCAGCACGGCAAAGAAAGGCAAGATCCTCTGTAGCGTGAGGTCGATTTGCGCAGCGAAGGCCAAGAGGTTGTCTTCCTTGCTGCGGAGGGTATAGAACATGATGGCGAAACTGGCGATGGCGGCGGCCCCGGCCGGGCTGGGCAGGCCCGTAAAGTTCAAATGCTCGTCGTCGTCGCTGGTCTCGACGTTGAACCGCGCCAGCCGCAGTGCCGCGCAGGCGGCGAAGGAGGCGGCAATCACCCATACCGCCTGGCGGTGCAGGTAGGCGAACTGCGGACACATCTTGACCAGCAAGAAACCGGGCGCCACGCCGAAGGTTACCAGGTCGCACAGACTGTCCAACTGGGCGCCGAAATCGCTCGCCGTGTGCGACAGCCGGGCCACGTAACCGTCCAGGGCGTCGAAGACCATCGCCAGGAAAATGAGGCAGGCGCTAAGCGCGCAATTCCTGGTATTCTCTGTAACCAGGGTAATGAAAAGCATCTGCAACGGCGAGTCCGCGTCGGCCGGGTGCGGGGCGGCCACCCGCGAGGCCACCACGATCGCGAAAAAACCGCACACCAGGTTTCCCAGCGTAAAGAGCGTGGGCAGGACGGAGATGGTTCGGATCGGTCGCATGAGCGGTAGGTCGTAAAGGGGTGCTTGTTCGGTTCATTTCCCAACGGCGGCGACATATCGGGCCAGGATCGTGCTGCCGGCCTTGACAGGCTGGCCCAGTCGGACCGCCACTTCCAGGCCGGCGTCGTCCGGCAGGATCAGCTCGGTGCGCGAGCCCAGTTTGATCATGCCGAACTGTTGCCCTGCCGCCAGAATGTCGCCGGGCCGCAGGTCGCACACGATTCGCCGCGCGATCGCCCCGGAGATCTGCCGCACCGCCAGCCGCCGGTGCGGGGGCGACTCCTCCTCCATGCCGATCCACATGTTTTCGTTCCGCAGGGTGCTTTCCGGCCGCAGGGCGTTGAGGAACTCGCCCGGCGAGTAACGCAGGGCCACCACCCGCGCGGCGGCCGGCGAACGATTCAAGTGGACGTTGAAGATCGACAGAAAAATGCCGATCCGCACGGCCGGGCCGCCCACGAACTCATCGCGATCCAGTCGGGTGATTTCGGCGATCTTGCCGTCGGCGGGCGAGACCAGCACGGCCGGCTCCTGCGGCACGCGGCGGGGCGGATCGCGAAAAAAATAGACCACCAGACACAACACGGTCGCGGGAAGGACGGCCAGATACCAAGCGAACCAGACGGCCAGCAGCGTCAGGGCCAGCAGCGGCCAGCCCATCAGGTTCAACTCGGCCGCCCCCCAGCGGGCCAAGGGGATGTGGCGGCGCCAACGAAACGGATCGTCGCCCTCGGCCCACTGGCAAGTCGAGCGGCAGCGGCAGTACTTCAGGTCCCGCGGATCGAGAATCGGGTGCGGCGCCCCGGCATCATTGCCCTGCCGCAACGTCCGCATGCGGGCCACGAAGCCAGGCCGGAAATGCACGATCCACCACCGCCGCCAGCCGGCCCAGGCCAATTCGGCGCGATAGCAAACGCCTCCGCTTGGCTGCGCGCTGGTGATATTGTCCGGCAGCGGCTCCACGGGGGTACGGATGGGGGCGGCGTTGGGCTGGTTGATCATCGAATCCATGCTAACAGAACCCGATCCCGCCGACAATTGACAGTTGACAATTGACAGTTGACGGTTGTCAATCAAAAACTGAAAACTGAAAACCGAAAACTGAAAACTCGTACGCCTTATTGCCAAAAGTCTCGCCACCGTGCAAAATGATCCGTTTCCATGAGGGTCACTGCCACAGAACCTTTTTTTCGGAAAGCAAGAACATGAGTTCCATTATCATCGACATCCAGGCCCGACAGATTCTCGACAGCCGGGGAAATCCGACCGTGGAAGTGGACGTGGAGCTGGCCGACGGTTCGTTTGGTCGCGCCGCCGTGCCCAGCGGCGCCAGCACCGGCGTACACGAGGCATGGGAGCTGCGCGACGGCGACAAGAGCAAGTACCTGGGCAAGGGGGTGACCAAGGCCGTCGACAACGTCAATGGCCGGCTCTCCGACGAGTTGTGCGGCATGGACGCCCTGGATCAGGCCGCCTTGGATCAGCGGATGATCGCCCTGGACGGCACGGAGAACAAGAAGGAACTTGGCGCCAACGCGATCCTGGGCATATCGCTGGCCACGGCCCATGCCGCCGCCGACCATTGCGGACTGCCGCTGTTCCGTTACCTGGGCGGCGCGGGCGCCCGCTTGCTGCCGGCCCCAATGATGAACATCCTCAACGGCGGCTCGCACGCCGACAACGACGTGGACGTGCAGGAATTCATGGTCATGCCGCTGGGCTTCGAGCGCTTTAGCGACGCCATCCGCTGCGGCTGCGAGATTTTCCACAATTTGAAGAAGGTGTTGCAGTCCAAGAAGCTGGCCACCAACGTGGGCGACGAGGGCGGCTTCGCCCCCGACCTGAAGAGCAATACCGAAGCCCTGGACCTGATCGTCGAGGCCGTGGGCAAGGCCGGCTACGAGATCGGCCGCCAGGTCTTTATCGCCCTGGACCCGGCGGCCTCGGAATTCTACGACGCCAACAACAAGACCTATGCCATCGACGGCAAGAAGATCGACGCCGCCGCGCTGGTCGACGTATGGGCCGGCTGGGTCGACAAGTACCCCATCTGCTCCATCGAAGACGGCTGCGCCGAGGACGATTGGGAGGGCTGGAAGCTCTTGACCGACCGGCTGGGCGGCAAGATCCAACTGGTGGGCGACGATATTTTCGTGACCAACACCAAGCGTTTCCAGCGGGGGATCAGCGAAGGGATCTGCAACAGCATCCTCATCAAGGTCAACCAGATCGGCACGCTCACCGAAACGATCGAGGCCATCGACCTGGCCCGACGCAACGGCTATACCAGCGTGACCAGCCATCGCAGCGGCGAAACCGAAGATTCCACGATCGCCGACCTGGCCGTGGCCTTGGGCACGGGCCAGATCAAGACCGGCTCGGCCTCGCGGACCGATCGCATGGCAAAGTACAACCAGTTGTTGCGGATCGAAGAGATCCTGGGCGACACGGCGCTTTACGGCGGCCCGCTGTTCCCGAAGAAACGTTAATTACTGAATGATCTTCCTGGAAAGCCCCTGGCCGATCCTCGTCTTCGGCATCCTGGCCGAAGCGATCCTGGCCGTTGCGCTGTTGCGCAGCGGCCGCGGCGCACTGCTGTGGATCATGCTCGGCGCGGCCGTGGTCGTGGGCATCGGATTGTTGGTCGAACGGCTGGTCGTCACCGATCGCAAGCGCGTGGCGGCCACGATCGACGGCGTGGCCGCCGCCCTGGAAGCCAACAATGTGGAGGCGGTGCTCCGGTACGTTTCCAACTCGTCGCCCCAGTTGCGCGAAGAAGCGCAACTCCGCCTGAGCCAGGTGCAACTGGTTCACGTGCAGGTCCGTAACCTGGAGGTGCTCATCAATCGTCTGACCAGCCCGCCGACGGCCAAAGCGACCTTCAACGTGTTCGTGACCGGCCGCTACCGTCAGGGCGAGTTCAGCGAGTTTGGCCAACAGAGCCGGCCGGGAAAACTGAGCGTGGAACTCGATCTGGAGGGCGATCGCTGGCTGATCACGGGTTACGAGTTGATCCAGGATCCGCAGAAGCTGTGAGCGGCGGCGTGCGAGAGAGGTCAACAGACCACGGCAGTTCCTCGCCCTGCCGATACGTTCCAGGCTCGCCGGCGAACCACGCGGAGAGGTTTCCGGCGGCTCAGTGCGGCAAGAACCGGCATAGAACAGCACTGGCGGAGCCAGTGGCACCCGCCCTACTGGTCCGTCCACTTCAAAAGGCTGGGTAGGGTGCCACTGCTGGCTTGTCCAGCAGCGCGGAAGACACGGTTGGACAAGCCAACCGTGGCACCCATTCGCGTGGACGGACCACTACTGCGCGCGTGGTGCCGGTCCGGGCATAGCACCCGCCGCGGCGGGCGCGGTGCCGATCATCGGTCCCATCTGGCCCTGCCCGATCGGCGCCGGCCCCGGCATGGCGGGGGGCGCGGCGCCCATCATCTGTGCCGGTTGCCCCGGCCCCTGCGCCTGCCAGGGCTGTTGGAACTGACGCCCCGGGCCATAGGGGTTCTGCCAGGAATCCTGCGGCAGAGTCCAGGGCCCCTGCGGGTTTCCCCAAGGGCCGTATGGCGTTGCGCCGGCGCGGTAAGGAAATAGCCATTCTCCATAGGGGCGGATCAATTCGCCTTGTCCCCAGGTCTGCACCACGTGCAGGTGATCCCGCTGGCCTCCCACCTGAATGCTGGCTTCATTGTGGCGGTAGCCGCTTTCCTGGTAGGTGTCGTCGTTGCGAACATAGGCCGGGGCCTCGGGTTGGTACTGCGCCACGCGCTGGCCCGTCTCCGGCGAATGGCTGAAGTACGAGGGCCTGAAGATCCAACTGCTCTGGTCCGCCCGGGCTGCGCCGGACGAAAGCACAATCACAACCGCAAAGAAAACAAGGTGTCGTGTCATAGGTGTCAATCTCATGTTGGGCTCAGAGGCTATGCGAGAGGTTCCCTCTCCGTTCGTGCGAGGGGACCGACGTTGCTCTCAAATCCCCTCACCCCGGCCATCTCCCGGAGGGAGAGGGGGACTCGGGTTCAGGCTCTCGGGATTGCCTCTCAATGTTCGACCATCAACTGCTCGCTTTTCGGATCATAAACGTAGCGGTGCCGCGGGGGCAGCGTGGGCAACGCAATGTGGTTGGCGTCGATGATGTTCTTCATGAACTCCGCGTGCGTCTTGGGAGCGTGCTCGTGCTCCGCCTTGTACAGTTTCATGGCCTCGGGAATCTGGATCTCGAAGGCGATTCGCTCCTTGCTCCGGAAATAGGCCATCACCGGCGTAGCGACCGGTCCGTCGCCGTAGCCGCGGCCCCTCTCGCCTACGCCGACCGCCGCCGGCTGACGTACGACCTGGGGCGGCGGGGCTGCCGGCTGGGCAGTCGGCGGCGCCGCCGGCGCGGCTGGTTCCGTGGCCGGGGCGGCCGGCGTCCGGGCCGGCGAGTCGACCGGGGCTGGCTTATAGTCGCCGCAACCGGCCGAGAGCACCGCCAAACCCCACACAAGCCCGAAGCGCAAGCGAGGGATCCGCGACACACCCGACCCTCGCTGGCGCTTCGGGCTAGTGAGGACCTCCGAACTCGTCATACGCTGGTTCATTGCAATTCCTTCGCACTTGTTTGGGCCAATGGGCTAGCATCTGCGCGGACCACCCGTAGCCCCCAACCTTCCATCTCCGCCAGAACGTCGCGTTTTGTCATGTCGTAGTCCAGGGGCGTGAGCGTGACCCACCCTTTGGCCAAAGCCGAAAGGTCGGTTTCGTGGGCCGGCACACTGGGCGGCGGCCCGCCGGTCAGCCAATAGTAGTCGCGGCCCCAAGGGTCTTTGCGCTTTTCAAAGGAATCACCGTAGCGGGTCACGTTCATCGGCACGACACACACCCGCGACTCCCCCGAGAGGGCCGCCGTGG
>JBEKZQ010000322.1:0-7209 GCA_049509675.1 Thermoguttaceae bacterium
TACCACGTTACCAGCCGCGGTAACGGGCGGCAGCAAGTTTTTTGGACCAGTGACGATCGTCAGCGGTTCCTCGGCCAACTCGCCGACGGCCTGTCTTCGGCGGCAATCGTGCTCTACGCCTTCGCCGACGTCGTCGCAGCGTTATACCAGCAGATGATTTCAGTTAGCAGTTAAAGTCTGACCCTGATGTTCGCTGGTAGAACGGTTCCGTGATTCGCACTCGGTGCTGCGGGTGCTCGTTCTTGAAGAGATCTGCCGTCAGATAATACATGCCGTAGCTCTTCTCGAAGAAGGCAGCGGTATCCTCCGCCGACTCGCCGTTGCCCATCTTGAACTCGCCCGAAGGGACAAGGGTCAGCTTCATGCCGATGGAGTTGGTGATCTGCTTCTCGCCCCTGGCCGCCTTCGGCTCCTGGGCCGTTGCGAGCGTGAAACTGCCGAGTGCGGCCAGGGCCGCTAAAGCCGTTGTACACGTTTGCCGGAACATGGGTGGGATCTCCTCAAGGCAATGCGGTTGGCGATTTATTGACGGTTACCTTTGGACGCTTGAGTCTTGCAATAAGTTCCCGTCAGTGGGCTTGCCACTAGTGGTCTGTCCAGCTAGAGTTTACTAATGGCAAACTCTTGATTGAATACTCATATCGCGGGCAATACACGATTGCGCGAACTAGTAAGGTCAAACTGGGCAGACCACTAGCCCAGCGACGTCAAGATTCGTTCCTTTTCCGATGCTCGGCTGCCAATTCGTGGCCGCTCCGCACTTCTCCTTCCTTGCACGGTAGGGTCCGAGATTGCCGTCTGGCTGCGGCAGCCGCCCTCGCTGGCGCGGACGGGCGTGATTTACTTGGTGGGTTTGGAGAGCATCGCCTTCACGTTGCGCTCATGCTTGACGCCGAGACTGGAGGCATAGGAATGCTTGCCCGCCATGTACTCGGGTGAGAGCAAGACGATCCAGTCTTTTCCGATGAACTCGGCTGCGGCGGTTGGCGTTCGGGTCGTGATGATCTGGTTGTCCAGCTTGCCCTTGAGGACTCGCTTCACCTGGAAGCGGATAAAGGTTTCGGGAAGGTCACCCGGCCTGTGCGGCGGCGCGGAGGCGGAATCCAATGCAGTTGCCACAACGATGACCTGGGCATCGGCCACCTGTTGCCAAAGTCGCGGCAAAGGTTCAACTTCAATACTTCGCTCCGACGATGACTTATTCGTCGGCTGGGACGTGGTGGCGACGCGCCCCGCCCGGAACTCACTGATCCTCTTCAGAATCGCGCGGTGTCCTTCCTCGGCCGCTGTGGTGTCCTTGGCTTGCTGGATTTCCTTGATGGCCTTCTCGATCTGATCCTTGAGGTTCTTGTCCTGGGTACTTCGCATCTCTCGTAGCGTGGGAACTACCGTCTCGGCCTTCTTGCCGAACACGGCCAGTGCTCCCACCGCATTCCGTCTCACCCAGTCGTCTTCGTCCTTGAGTAACTTGACGATGGCCGCCAGGTTCTCAGCATCGTAGCGATCAAGATGCGCCAACTCGCCCGCACCCCAGCCACGCACTGTTTTGTCCTTGCTCGCAAGAGCCTCACGATAGCGGCGGCTCAGGTCGGCAAGATCAACGATGGATACGCCCTTAGGAATCTCGATCTTCCCCAAGTCAATGTCCCCGCCGACGCAGACCGTCATCGTGGGAGACTTGCTCCAAACCTTGCTTCCCTGGTCCAGAGTCGTCTCGAATCGCGCGTCTCCACCGACGATATGCAGATTCCAGTTGTACGGAATCTCCTTGACCCCATTCAAGGATTCCGCGATGCAGGGAGCAGGCCGCAAAAGCAGCTCATGGACTGCGGACTTGCTTGCGGCGAACTGCCGCAGAGCATCATTGAGAGCCGCGGTATCACCTCGGTAGTAGAATTGCTCGTTTCCGTCGACCCACTTGTGATAGACCCGGCTCGGGTGATTTACCAGTGGCATAATGCCTGGCCAGTCCTGGAAATCTGCCTCGTTGAGAGGGGCGTTGCCAAAGTGCTCCTCTCCCAAGGCCCACACCCTGTCGCTGGGGCACAGGGCCAGCAAGAAAACGGGAAGCAGCATGTTTTTCATCATGTTCTTCATCTCAAAACCCTTTCGCTTCGTTGTGATTCAGGGGTCCGTACCTTTCATCATGGCCACCGGGACCCCACAGCAGTGGCCTGACGTAATTGTGTTTCGTTGCGAGATGAGGCCATGTCAAAGCGCCCCGCCTCCCAAGAAGTCTCCAGAATGCTTGCGTTCGCTGGTCGAAGATGTATGCTACCGGTCGCCCCGTTTGGACGACAGGATGGTACGGACTTCGGGTTCGAGCTTGATGGTCCAAAGGCCGGTGTACGGGTGTTTCCCGGCCATGTACTCGGGGCTGAGCAGGAGAACCCACTCCTTCCCGGCGATTTCGCTGACGCCCGCTCCCACCGGCGCGTCCGGGTGCTGGATGCTGATGATCTTCTTGTCCAGTTTCCCCTTCAGGACGCGGGCCACGCGGAACCGCATCACCGTTTCCGCCGCTTCGGCCAGCCGGTTCGACTTCGCCGGGGCGGAATCCACGAAGGTCGCCACGACGATTACCTCGGCCTCGGCCACTTGTTCCTTGAACGGTCGTTTCAATGTTTCCGTTTCCAAAAGGGTGCTTGAGGGTCCGGGCTTGAGCGCCACGCTCTTGCTATTCGCCGACGGGCCGAGGGCAACCACAGGCGAGTTGGGTCGATGCGAAGGGAGGTCGCTGTTGGCAGCGCCGGAAATCCGATGGGCGACGATGGCTGTGCCCGCAATGGCCGCCACGCACGCTGCGGCCGCAGCGCATGCGGCTGCATATTTATGAGTCAGGATCGTTCTCCAAATGGTCTGTCGTTGTGTGTGAGTTTCGCTCCGCAAGGTCTGGTCCATGACCGCCCCGGTCAGCGCGGCCGACGGGAGGGCATTGTCCATTGTGACCGAAGCGAGGTCCGCCAACAGCCGACGCCTTGCCTCGTCGCTCAGTCCTCGTAATGGACGTGCTCGTAATTGGCTTTCAAGTTGTTCGTCACGCTCGGTCATGTGTTTACTTTTCCATCAAGTTCGAGGTGAAGGCGATTAAGGCCAGACCGGTAACGCGTGTCGGCGGTGCTGGACGAAATCGATAGGACTTCGCCGATCTGCGGAAAGGTCAACTCTCCCCAAATCCGCATGACCACGACTTCGCGCTGTTCATCGGAGAGCCTGAGTAGTGCTTCCTCGATCGCTTTGTCCGTCTCGGCCGTTGCTAGTCGGTCTTGGTCAGTCGCGAAGAGCGGTTGTGGATTGACGGCACGTTCATGCTTCTCTCGTCGGCCTCGTTCGCGGCGCCAATTCAGTGCCGCGCTCCGCACGCATGCATAAAGGAAGGGGAGCGGATCGCGCACACGATCTCTCTGTCGCCAAAAGCGGAGGAAAGCCGTGTGAAACACATCTTCCGCGTCGGCGTGGCAGGAAACCCATTGGCGAGCGAACAGGATCAGTCTAGGGGCCTGTTCAGTGAGCCATCGTGTCTGATCGTTGATCTCTTCCAAAATCGTCCTCTCAACATAAAGACACCGCTGACCACGCAATCGGCTGAATCCGTCAAAAGAATTGCGCCGTGGAATCGGGGGACAGTGGAATCGGGAGACACAATGCCGGATTCACTAATTTTTGAGAAAGGAAAAGGTGGCGGCCACCAAATCCAGGTAATAAGTGAGGATGCCTGCCCCCAACGCCAAGTTCGGCAGGCTGGGTTGATTCCCGAAGTCGCGTCCTGAGAGCGTCAGAATGAGCACGAGCGAATAGATGGCAGTGACGCACACGTACATGGCCAAGGAAATCGAGCCGGCAATGATCAGTCCGATGGCCGGACCGGCAACGCGCCTGGCGGCATATTGGCTCGCTCGTTCATGGTCCGGCGATGGCCCGCCGGTCTGCGTGGGCGATCGGAAGGGATTCTGCTCCGGCTGGGAAAAAGCCTGATCGGCTGGCTGGAGGGGGTTCTGTTCCGCTCCCGCCCAAGGAACGCCGACGGGGGTCGTGCCGATATGTTGACATCCGGGGCATTGAACCTGCCGGCCGGCCGCATCGTCGCCCATGCGAAGCAGCTTTCCACAGCTTGGACAACGAAATTCAATCGGCATGAGCGCTACCTCGCGGCCTTGTCGACGTACTCGACCGCGCGGGCCAACTGCCGATCGACAAAAGGCGTTGGGCCGCCATCTGCGGCGGCCGGCAGGGCAATGTCGCGATGCTGCCGCGCCAGGTGCAATTGGGTCTGCTCCGCGGCGGCCAACGGCACGTCGTATCCATCGTCGGGCATCACGCCCCAGGCGCCGTCCTTGCTGCTGGCGCCGCGATGGATGTTCCGCCCGCTGGGACGCCAATAGGTGGCCACCGTCAGCTTCAATTCGCCGCATTGTTCGCCCAGGTCGCTCACTTCCTGCACCGTCCCCTTGCCGTAGCTGCGCCGGCCGACGATCACGGCCCGATGATGATCCTGCAGGCAGGCGGCCACGATCTCGCTGGCGCTGGCGCTGTTCTCGTTCACCAGGACCGCCATGGGGAAATCGGTATATTGGCCCTTGCCCGAGGCCGAGTGCGTTCTGACGATGCGGCCTTCGCGGCCGCGTGTGGTGACGATGACGCCGGAGGGGATGAACATGTCGCACACGTCGACGGCCGCCCGCAGCGAGCCGCCCGGGTTGTCGCGCAGATCGAGGATCAGGCCGCGCAGGTTGCGCCCCGAAAGCCACTCCAGGGCGGCGTGCAGGTCGGCCACCGTGGTCTTCACGCCCGAGTCGGAGCGCTCGGCCTCGGCGAAGGACGTCAAGCGGAGGTAGCCCACGCGGTTGCGGCCGGCGAGAAAGAAATCCCAGGAGCCGTTGGCATTGCGGGTATCGCCCAGCACGGTGTCGGCCTGGATGATGCGGCGGAGAATCTTGATCTCCACCGGCTGCGACTGGCCTTCGTGCAAGACGGAGAGCGACACCGGCGTGCCCGGCGTGCCGTGCATCAACTCCACGGCATCTTCCAACGACATGCCCTGGGTGGTGCGGCCCTCGATCTTCAGCACCTTATCGCCGGCCTGGATCCCCGCCTCGTAGGCCGGCGAGCCGACCATCGGGCTGATCACCGTGAGCTGCTTGGTCTTCTGGTCCAGCGTGACTTCCATGCCCACGCCGCCGAACTCCCTGGTGACCAGCTCGTCGAACTGTTTTTTCTGGGCGGGCGCGATATAGGCCGAATTCTTGTCCAGCGACCCCATCATCCCCTTCATGGCGGACTGGAACAGGCTGAGATTGTCGACCGGCTCGAAGTACCGCCGCGAGACGTGGTCCAGCGTGTCGCCAAGGAGGCGGCCGTAGCGGTTGCTCTGCACCTTCTGATAGCAGATCACGCACACGAGCGAAGCCAGGATCAGCCAGAGGAGATTGCGGCGGGGCATGGGGAGTGTTCAGTGTTCAGTGTTCAGTGTTCAGTGTTCAGTGTTCAGTGTTCAGTGTTCAGTTTTCAGTTCTCGACCCTCGACTCTCGACTCTCGACTTCGCTTGATGTATTTCTCCAGGATGGCGGGCACCTGGTCCGGCGTGACCTGGCCGTGGACGTCCTCGCCGACCATCACCACCGGGGCCAGGCCGCAGGTGCCCAGGCAACGCGCCTGCTCCAGGGTGAAGACGCCGTCCTTGCTGGTTTCGCCCAAGGTGATGCCCAACTCGCTCATGAAGCGGCGGGCGACGCTGTCGGCGCCTTTGACATAGCAGGCCGTGCCCAGGCAGACGTTGATCAAGAACCGTCCGCGCGGCTGCAGGCGGAAGAAATGGTAGAAGCTGGCCACGCCGGCGATCTTGGCGGCCGGCACTTGCAGCAGTTGCGCCACGGCATCGAGGTGCGCCGCGCCCAGGTAGCCGAACTGCGCCTGCACCCGGTGCAGCACGGCGATCAATTGGCTTTCCGGCTCCGACCCCTGCCGGCACTCGTCGATGAACTGCGAGATCGACGGGCCCAACACCTGGCGGCTGGTGGCCTCCACGGGTTCCCAATTGTCGGTCGTATCCGCGCTATGCGTCGTCATCGAATGCCTCGTGGCTGTTTGGCGGCGTAATGAGTGTGCAGCAATTGATGCGCCTTTTCCGAGCCCGGGCCGCCCAGGAACGTGTCGTACACCTCTTCGATGGCCGGGTTCTCGTAGGACTTGCGGAGCTTCTTGCCGCTATCGATTGCATACAGGGCGCCTGCCCGGCGGCGGAGCAGATCGGGATCGAGCACCTGGAAACCTTCGGGCGGATAGGGCTGGCCGCCGCCGCCGATGCAGCCGCCCGGACAGGCCATGACCTCGATCACGTGGAACTGCTCCTTGCCGGACTTCACCTTCTCCAGGAGGATTTTGGCATTGGTGAGGCCGTTGGCCACGCCCACGTGGATGTTCTGCTCGCCGATGGCCACGTAGGTTTCCCGCAGCCCCTCGACCGCCCGGACCTCGGTGAACTCGAGCCGGTCGGCGGGCTTGCCGGTGACCAGTTCGCTGGCGGCGCGGAGCGTGGCCTCCATCACGCCGCCGGTGGTGCCGAAGATGTCGCCGGCGCCGCTGGCGATGCCCAGCGGGGCGTCGAACTGGCCCTCGGCCAGCGTGTGGAAATCGATCCCGTAACACTTGATCATCCAGATCAGCTCGCGCGTGGTCAGCACGGCGTCGGTATAGGGGATCTCGGGCGTCATGTAGTGCTCCGGCCGCCGCGATTCGTACTTCTTCGCCACGCAGGGCATCACCGCCACCACGTAGATCGACTTCGGATCGAGCCCCTTCTTCTCGGCGTAATAGGTCTTGACCAACACCGAGAGCATGCTCATCGGCGAGCGGCAGGTCGAGGCGTGCGGGATCAACTCGGGATAGAACTTCTCCAGGAAGTTGATCCAGCCCGGCGAACAGGAGGTGATCATCGGCAGCGGGCCTTCTTTCAGCCGGGTGAGAAACTCGTGCGCTTCCTCGATGATCGTCAGGTCGGCGCCGAAGTCGGTGTCGAAGACGGCGTCGAACCCCAGCCGGCGCAGGGCCGAGACCATCTTGCCGGTGGCGGGCGTGCCGGGCGGAAGCCCGAACCCTTCGCCGATCGCCGCGCGGATCGAGGGGGCCGTCTGCACCACCACGTGGATCTTGGGATCGGCCAGGGCCTTCCACACCTCCTCGGTGCTCCACTTCTCCAGGAACGCCGCCGT
>JBEKZQ010000323.1:0-7171 GCA_049509675.1 Thermoguttaceae bacterium
GTTTGGCAAGATTCGTTGGCATTGCGGCCGAAAGAGCGTACCATCCCCCTCCTTATTCCGCTTCCATTTCCTATTGCATGGCTGGCGAGAAACCCGGCTTCGTAAACGTCGATGAGATGATGCGGCAGGTGACCTTTGAGCAGGCGGCCGCCTACTACGGCGTATCGCTGCCCGAAATTCACCGCGTAGGCAACGAAATCCGCACGCGATGCTTTCTCAACTGCGGCCACGGCGAGCAGACCGGTGACCGGGCCTTGGCGATCCAAGCCGAGCATCCGGCAAAGATCTGGCGGTGCCACCAGTACGGCTGCGGCAAGGGTGGGAACCTGGTGTCGCTGTGCGACCTGCTGAAACCGGGCCCACATTCCGAGGGGAAGCCAAGGGTCGAGCGGTTCAAAACGATCATTGCCGATCTGCTGGCCATGACCCGAGGGCAAGCGCCGCAGGCGGCCTCCGCACCCGAGTCTCCGCCGGCGGCGAAACCCGCGGCGCCGCGGAAACAGCCCCCACGGGCCAACGTCCCCTTAGCGCAGTCCGACAACGAACGTGCCCGGGGTCTGGTGAACCTCGATGCGAAGTTCATCGTGGACGTGGCGCAGATGAGCCCTCGGGCGTCGTCCTATTTCCGCAGCCGTCCCTTCCTCTCTCCCGAGGTGTGCAAGCGGTGGCGTATGGGTTACCTGCCCCGTGACACGGGCGGCGACCATGCCGGCGGCACGATGCGGGGGAAGATCGTGTATCCGATGCTATCGGAAAGCGGCGAAGTGCTGACTTGGTTTGGCCGCGATCCGGAGTTTGAGGCGAAGCACCAGGCTTGGGTTGCCGGCGGGAAGCAAGACAGAGAGCCCGAGAAGTTCCACTTCGTGAAGGGTTTTCATCGGGGTCGGGAGTTGTTCGGGCAGCATCGGCTGCACGAAGAAGGGGCAAAAGAGAAGCTCGCGGGCCTGGGAATCGTGGTTGTCGAGGGGCCGAACGATGTGATTGCCCTGGACGTGCTTGGGGTTCCGGCCGTGGGCCTGTGTTCCAACACGGTGACCGGCGAGCAGGTGGAGAAAATCAGTCAACTGGCGCACGCCGTCGGCGGCGGCGTGGTAACGCTGATGCTTGACTGCGACGCGGAAGGCGAAAATGGTGCCCGACTGGCGCTCGTAGAAATCGCCCAGCACTGCCCCGTCCGGCTGGCCTGGTCGTCGTCGATGCACGGCGGCACCTTCAAGGGCCGCCAGCCGGAATCACTGACGGCCGACGAGTGGCAGCGTGTCCGCGTTGCTTTGGCCAATCCGACTGGGCCGGGGATATGAAGCAGGACGTCGGGCGAGTCTGCATCAGGGAGTGACAGGACACGTTAGACACGTCGAACAAAGTCAAGGAACTGACCAAGTTCCGTCGCCATGAATTCCCTGTCGTGGTACCACCTATAGTTCGTCGCGAGTTGGTCCCCTAGGGTTTGGGCGAATTCCACTTTGATGTCTTGCAATGGAGTTTCCGGCGCAACGAGTCCGAGAAGATCCTTCAACGTGCCCTTCGGACCGAGGCCTGCCGCAATCTGCTGGACCGAGGCGTCACGCTGGCCCAGAACGTGCGCAAGAACTTGGGCAGCGAGCGTGAGCGGTACCGCAGACTCAAAATCCCATGAGAACGCAAAGACCCGGTCCGTCGGCAAGCCAAGCTCGTTGGCAGCAGTTTGCTTCTTTTGACTGGCGTCTCTGCCATCCGCGTCAATCTGCAAATGCACATCGTAGCCATGCGAACGGTAGTGTTTGATGAGCATTTCAATACGGCGTTTCCTACGATTACCACTGCCAGAGTAGGTATCAAACTGTTTGAACATGAACCAAGCAAGCGATGATGTCACCATCCGCGTGAGGAATCGTAGTTCTGACGGGCCCTCAACGAGTAGGACACTCTGCGTTGAGCGACATTCCGGAATACACCGCAGGAGTTGGCAAAGACCATCCAGATGCTGACGTGGGGAGTTGAGATTGGAGAACAACAGAGGGGCAGCTTCCCCGTACCAATCCAGGATGTCATCACTAAGGAAGTCGCCGATTGCCACCTCAGACCGAAAGACGTACTTTGTAAGGTGGTGCGCAGCGTCGAGAAAGTCCTGCTTTGCCGGTAGCGCGGCGGTCATTAGCGTTGGAAGCCCGACATCAAGAAGTGTTCGCAGGGCCCGTTCCGCCACGCCGCATTGCTTGTCCACTGAACGATGGGGATTCGCAGGATGGGCCGGCGCAGCGTGCGGGCAAAACTTCCACCGGCCACATTTGTGGCACTCAACGTAACCGAGCCATTCGTCTCGGAGCCGTGGAAGTAGGGTGATTGTGTTGTACGGTCCCTCGATTGGGGTGCGGTCGATACCGTTGGAGCCGAGATACGTTGTGCCCGTAAGATCAACGAGATTGTTGTCGTTCACTTGAGAATCCCCAAACGAGAACAGTGTGAGCGGTTGCCGCCATTTCTTCGCTGATGGGAAGTCGCTCAGCCATCAATTGGCTGCGAAGTCACGGGCGCAGTGAACAATTATCGGGGATGATCGCCGGTGCAGCAATAGTCCAGGCGGTGCTGGGGTTCCACCGGCCGATCGGCCGGTAGCGTTCCGCTCCGCGGCCGTGCCCGGCGTGGCCGGGCGTTGTGCGGGACCCGCACTCGCGTATGGCGAAGCCAGCGAGCCCCCCGCACACGCCCGGCCAGGATCGGCGAGGTGCGAGACGTCAGGCGGAGTCGGGTGCGGGGGGCTCGCGGGCGAAGCTCCGCGAGTGCGGTCCCCTCGCAGAGACGATCTTTCGTCTCCCGCAAGCCGCCAAAGCGTCGGCTCCGCCCGCGCGCGGCTTCGCGGGAGACCTCGGGGCTGAACGCGGATGATTATGCGAGGTCAATAGTGGACCTGGCGACGGGTTTTTCAGCGGGAAGTGGTGGACTGAGCGACGGGTTTTCCTGCGAAGTAGTGGACTTGGCGACGGCTTTTCCGGCGGTTCGGGTCGCGGCGGAATGTCCGGCTCCTGGCTCGGTCTTGCTCAAAAGCCCGCGGAACGGATGCGGGAGAAGGCTTGCGCCAAATAGATGTATCAAATCTATATGTAAGCAAAGGACGACTGCCGAAAAGAAAATGTGCTGAAGTGAAGAAAGAGGCAGCAGGGCAGAAGGCCGCCTCGGCAATCACCGATGGCGCAGGGCGTCGCGAAGTGGCGTCGGGCCGTCGCCGCGCAGTTCGGTGTGCTCTTTGAAGAATCGGTTGCGGAAGTGGGTTTCGGTCAAGTGGCGGGCGTTCTGCTTCGCCGTATCGTCAGGTTGGCCCGCGGTCTTGAGGTCCTGGAACACGCGCGACATGATCTGCTCGAACGCCTCTCGCGCTTCCGTTTCGAGGTATTCCCGAAACTTCTTCTCGCAACGGTCGTCGGCTGGCTGATCGTGGTGGACGGACTCGCGTCGGCGGCGCTCCTCCTCTGCACGGAGCATCCGCCACCAGTCGGGCGATGTGCGTTTTCCCTTGCTCTGCTCCTGAATGTTGTCCATGAAATACGCCTGCGGGCTTTTCTTGAAGAACTTCGGCCCAAAACGTTCCTTGGCGGCGAGCGTCATGTCGGCGCATTCGGCGACCAGCCGCGGATCGTAGGCCGTCAGAATGCGGCGGATCGCAGGGGGGTCGAAGCCGATCGTGGCCAGCGGCTCGTAGAGCGACGAATCGGTCGGATTGGTGGTCATGGCATCGGGGGTAGCTTGATCGAAGTGCGGACCACGGTGGAACTGAACGGAGTAGCGGGCCTTGGCCTTCTTGGTGCAAAGGTCTCGGATGTCGGCAATGCCGGGTGGCAGGCGGATAATGCCCTCTTTGAGGAGTCGCTCCATGCAGGGCCAGAGCTTGCGCTTGAGTTCGTAGGTCTCGTGGGTTGCGGAGAAGCCGATCGTGTGAACGGCGAGGTCGTGAAGGTCGAACACGGGCGAGACTTCGTTTCTCCAGAAGATTTTTCTCAGCAGAAGATACAGGCGGCGGCTGGCCTCGTCGAGGCGGCGGTAGCTGCGGAAGTCGAAGAGCAGTGCCCCGCGAACAGCCGAGCAGAACTCGAAGAAGATCGGGTCCCAGGCGATCCGCCAGGCACGCGAAGATCCCGGGTCAAGCGGCAGGCTGTAGCTGAAAAACCCGAAGCCCACGTCGCGGTGCTCGCCGCGGATCGGATCGAAGAAGTGGTCGTTGCGGTAGCTGACGGTCGAGAGGCGATTGATGGCGCCGCGGAACAGGTCGTAGTTCTTGCCGCCACGATTCGCGGCACCGTTGATCAAGCCAAGCTGCCGCAGGCAATAATACGGCGTGGCGTAGAAGTCGGCCGTAGGCTGCGGCTGGGAGAACGTGAGGCTCAAGAGGCCCCACAGATAGAACTCGTCGGCCGGCGAAAGCCCGTCCGGACAGGTGACGCGGACCTGGGCCTGCTTGCGGTGCCGATTCTTGTCGCTGTACCAATACTGGGTCTCGTGGACGTACGGACCGCGGAGCGACGCGCCGGCATCGAGCGGGCAGAGGGCGTGCTCGACCAGCGAGAGCTGGGCATGCCCCAGGTACGCAGGACCGAAACGCCGTGACCGGTAGCGCGGCGGCGCAAGCGGTGCCCTGCGGGGCCTGGAAGGGGAGTCGGGCGACAAGATCATGCTGGAGCGTTACCCACGAGTATACGAAGTATCCAATGGGGGATCGCCGAAACGGGCTTGACGGCAGGCGAAATGGAGGTGTGGTTGCCTGCTTTCCCGGGGAAAGTCTCGCGTGAAATGGCCTTGCCAAGCCATCGACGGTAGGGAATTCGGCAAGAATCACTAAACGGCTACCGGGCCATCGGACGTCGGAGGGCAGACTTGCAATCGGGCCTCGTCGAGCGCGGCGAGAATGTCGTGCGTCGTCACGTCCTTCTTCCGGAACGTCAAGGAAACGATGGCCTGGCTGGTCGAGTAGCGGTGGCGGCTCACCGGCGCCCCACGCCGCCCGCGGCTGGCAGGGCCTTCGGTTTCCTTGGCCGCCAACTGCTCCATGTCGATGGCGGTCATGGCTTCCTGCTGGGCTCGGCGGAGAAGCGACAGTTGACGTTCGGCGGGGAGTGCCCGGATGGCGTACAGATGCCGCCGGGAAATGCGGCCGCTTTGGTCGTCTCGCGCGACCTTCTGGACGGCGGGGTCGAGATCCAGGAGCGCCAGGAGCTTGGAGATTTCACCCTTTGATTTTCCCGTCTCCCGGGCAAGATCCCGCTGAGAGTAGCTGTTCGCGTCGCGGAGCCGAGCCAGCGCGTCGGCCAAGTCGTAGGGGTGCATGTCGAGCCGCTGCCAGTTCTCGACGATCTGGTGGAGGAGAACCTCGTCTTCCTTGGGCGATTGCACCCAACAGGGGATCTCCGCAATTCCAGCCTCGCACACGGCATGGTAGCGGCGCTGGCCGGTGATAATGCGGTAGACGTTCTCCGTCTCGACGTAGCGGACGGTAATGGGCTGGAGGATGCCGAGCCGCTTGACCGACGCGATAAGTTCCTGCTGGGCCTCGGTGTCGAAGCGGCGACGGGGCTGAGTGGGGTCGGGGCGGATGCGTTCGCAGGCAATGGCGAAGGCCCCGCCCAACCGCCGCCGGCCGTCGAGCGAACCATGCAAGGGGGCCTGGTCCTCAGGCGACGGCAACGACGGCTTCTCGCTGAACGTCGCGTCGGCCGCCCGAAGGGCCGCCTCGACGACTCCGATTGATGCGACGCTGGACCTCTGCGAAGAGGCGGCGGGCGATACCGGCTTCGATGCTGGAAGGGGCATGGAGGGTGATGGGAATGCCGTGGGTACGCGGATCGAAAAGCGCCGCCACGCCAAGGATGGGATTCCAGGCGGGCAGAAGCAGACTCTTCGTGATGTTCCCCTGGGTATCGGCGTCGATCACGAGGAGTTTCTTGCCGCGTTCCTGGCAGACGCCGGCCAAGAGCCAGACAGTGTGGGTCTTGCCCACGCCACCCTTGAGGTTGATGACCGTGATGGCCGTGGCGCGATGATTTGGGGCGGCGTTCACGCCGGAGATGATAGCACTATGGCTTTGCCCGAGTCGAATCATTTTGGGCAGCCGCCCGCAGCAACGGGCTCTCCCAGAGTCATGCCTCGACGCGTCGGGCAGGGACAGGTAGCATAGTATAGTGGGGTGTGCAGAGGTGGGGGTGGCTAACAAGGAGCGGAATCCGGCCTGGTAGCGAATTTGGCAAGAGGGTTCAACGATGGAAAACGTCTACGTCGAAACACACGATGGGGGCTACTGGGTGAGCGGCACCCGGGTGTCTCTCGATTCCGTGGTGTTGGCGTTTCTTCAAGGACTGTCGCCAGAAGCCATCGCCAGCGAGTGTTTTCCCACCTTGACGCTGGAGCAGGTCTACGGGTCGATTGCCTATTACCTCGCCCATCGAGCGGAGATCGACGCCTACCTGAAGCAAGCGGACGCCGAGTTTGAGGCGTTGCGGCAGGCGATACACAGCAACGCCCCGGACTTCTCCCGCAAACTGGCCGAGGCGCGGCGGCAGATGCAGACGGCTGGGTCATGAAGGTCCGGTTCCAAGCCGATGCCGATCATGCGCGTCGTTGAGGAACTAATCCTGATTTGGGCTGCCAGCGAAGCGGAGGAATGGCGAAACAGAATTTACATCCTCCCTCTGTAGTCCTGCTCAGTGAGAAAAGGCCCCTGCGGTTACGCAGGGGCGTGCCTGAGTGTTAGAAGTACCCGGGGTCGTCGGTCGTATCGCCGGCGTGCGCGCGGAGAAAGTCGTGGGCCTCGGCGATCATTTCCCGGACCGTCCGGTGTTCGCAGTCGATCGTGCCGTCCGTGGCGCCGCAGGGACACGGCGTCCACCCGAACGTTGCGGCGAGCGTGGGTAAATCCCAATCGAGCTGCACCAGCCGTGTGCGGCCGCTGCCAGCCACCAGGAGAAAAGTGCCGCAGTCCGCCTCATGGAGCGTAATGGTCATTGGACCCTCCCGCTCATCTGATGCTGGTTGCGGTCCTGGAACGGGCCGTGGTAGGCGAAGCGGCGGACGGGTTTGTAGACGCGCTTCATCTGTTCCACGTCGTCTTCGCTGTCGTCGGCATCGACCCCGATCGCGGCGCGGTCCGTAACCCAGACCTCGCGGCAGCCGGATTCCAGCAGGGCGAACACTGCCAGCGGCACGATCA
>JBEKZQ010000324.1:0-9251 GCA_049509675.1 Thermoguttaceae bacterium
CGTTCTGTGGCCCCACCGCCAGGCCGCCGCCCGCGCGCCCTCGGGCAGTCGGTGTCGGATAACCGCCTTTCCGTTCTGTGGCCCCACGCAGCGCGGCGTGCAGTTGCGAGGCTGAGATCGCGTGTCGGATAACCGCCTTTCCGTTCTGTGGCCCCACCCCTACATGGGTTTCGGCAAATCGAATGGTTGCGGTGTCGGATAACCGCCTTTCCGTTCTGTGGCCCCACCGCCGGACTCGCAACTCCGTGTGGTAACGGAAGATAGGAATCGTCCGGCGAGCGCGACCCATTGAAAGGGACGCGCGGTCGACGACCTGATCGACTCCAACGGCGCAAGCGATTGCCACATAGGTAGTTTCGTCGCCGCGAGCGCGGCCGGCACCCCCCCGCACCACCGTCGCACTCGCGGGGCAGAGGCCAAACCAAGTTGCCAAGGAACCAACGGAAAAACGATCATCCCCGCGGTGCCAAGCCCATTGAAGGGGAAGACACGTACCGCGGCGTTCCGTCCGCCTGTAGCGGACCTTCGTAGCATATCATCTTTTCAACGCCGAGCAATAGTTTCTCTCAAATTCGCGTCGCGTCGGCTTGCCGGGTAAGCAGTCTGATCACGCGGCATTGCGCGCCGTTCCAATAGGCGGTCGTCTCCTGCCACTCCTCGCCATGATTGGCTGGTCGGTCCCCTCTGCTACATGAGTTCCAATAGGCGGTCGTCTCCTGCCACTCCTCGCCCCCCAATCGTCCGCGGATCGTGGAACACTTGGGGTCGCGCCAGCGGTTGACGACGTCCTTGTGCTTCGAGGCGGTCTTGCGGCCAGAGCGTTTCCCCTTGCTTTGTTCGCTCTTTTCATCCATTGGAGGCTCGAACAACGGCCCGACCTTTTCGAGGATTCCGCCCTTGACCTTCTCCGCGACCGGCTTGCCGGTCTTCGGATCGCACGGCACGTACCACCACTTGCCGGCAAAATCGGGGTCCATCAACGCTCGAAGCCCGATGTTGGCGGCCGCGTTGAGGTCCGCCTGAATACCTTTGGCGGCGGGCGAGTCGTGGTCGGCGGAGACAAAGAGTTCGCCGCCATTGACGGGGATGCGGAGCGGGGGCGCATCCTTCCATTTCTCCGGCGGGATGTTTCGGCATTTTTCGTCGAGGAACAACAAATAACCGTCACGGGCGGAACCGCCCTTCTTTTCGCGTGTCTTTTTCTCGGCGGCGCGGACCTGTTTGCGCCACCATGGCGCGCTCATGAATTGATCCACCGGCACGTCGGTGCAGCGGAAACCGGGGGCGCCGGTGCGGGAATCCTGCCGGCTCGTATACTGAGGGTTCACATCCCGCAAGCTGAGACCGTAGAGTTGACAATGGTCCTTCAGACGCTTTTGGGTTTCGGCGCTCTTCCAGTCCATTGTGGCGCGGTTCTCGCGGCGCGATCGGGTCTCCTCGGGGCGATAATGGGAGAGGTCTTCAATAACCACGGCGTGACACGCGGCAAATCGCGCCCCCTCGCCTTGCTCGGTTGGCCGGGGAAGGTCGCGCCCGTCGCCCGAGCGGCGTTCTACGCCAACTCCCAAGGCGGCCTCGACGAGTCGGCTGGCAAGTTGCTTGACGCGGTTATCCTTGAGTCGCCGAATCGCCTCGAGGGTGCCCGCGCCGAAGCGGGGACCGATCTCGGCTCGGGTCCCGTCGGGCCACATCCGGGTAAAGAAACCGACCTGCACTTTGCGCCGGAACTCCGTGAGCGAAGCGATGCGCGTTAGGGAGAGGCCGCCAATGCGCCAGCCGGTTGCGTCGCGCCTCGCGCGCCCGCGGGGCATTAGCCAGCGGGCAAGCCATCGCAGTCGATGCTTCCATTGCTCGTCGTCCGCCTGCCATCGGGCAGCCCAGGCCTCGTGCAACTTTTGCCGCAATGATTCGTCGGCGGCAAGGAGTTCGGCCAGGGGGCCAACACGTTTCCGCAGCGCGTCGTGCTCCTCGCGCCGCTCGGCGCGGTTGGTCGTAACGGCCTCTTCGGCCGCAGGGCATGGCTGCAATCGGAAACCGCCGCTTAGCTCGGAAACTCGTTGATTCCAAAGGCGTAGTGCGCAATCATCCAGCCACCTGCCGTCCGTAGCCAATGAGTGCCATTCGGCCAGCGTATCCGTCAACACGTCGATCCGCGACGGCTGCGCAATTCGAGCCCGCCGCGCATGACGTGCAAGCGCCAGCCGCGCAGTTCGAACCGCATCAGCCATTAGCCGATCCACTCTGACGTCGCGCGTCGGGGCGTCGGGGCGAGTTAGGCCCCCCCATCGCTCGAAGTCTTCGACGGCCTCGATTTCTTTTGCGGAGGCCTTTCGGGCCGGGCGGTCTTCGCCTTGAAGCTTGATAAGGAACTGTCGATCCAAGCGAGCCCACGGGGCGGGATGCGCGGAACCGCCGGAAAGAACTTCGGGCCCGATGCGGCGGCAAACCGTCGTAGTGATTTTCCCGGCAGGGTTGCTCCCCACCAGATGCACGAACATCGCGTCGGCGGAGGGGCTCGGCACCCCCGCGGCCTTGCACGCCTGCTCCATCTGTTCCGTGGTAATCGCCTCCCAAACCGCACAAGCCGCGGCGTAGCGGTGGCCGAGGTCCACCGAGAGTATCCGCAGTCCGGGGAGCCGCGAGAACAGCAGCCGGGATTGGCCCGCCCGCCGGTCATTGTCTCGGTGCGCGATCGCGTAATCACCGTCCCGGGAAATGAATGGCCTTGCCGGGGCATCGTCTCCGAATCGGCGACAATAGTCAACCCATGGGCCGCGCGGCGTCAACTCAGCGGAGAAGCTTACGAGCCAGGGGAGGCGCTGGACCACCGCCCGTGCTTTCGCATCCCACCCGTTCTTATCAACGCGGCGTGCAATTGCATCAAGGTCCGCGCGGGGGGCCTGCAATCGCCCGTTCCAGTTTTCCTGTTCGAACATTCCGGCAATGGACAGTGCTTCCGAAGCGTCGGCCCCGGCGGCCGCGCGGCCAAGGCGGTCGGCGCGGGAAACTGCTTTTCTCCCATTGGTTTGTTGGCTATCGTCCCCTTGCAGGCAGATGTCCTTCGCCAGACGTTTGCACGACCACCGCAGTTCGACGGACTCAACCGTTCGCCCGGTCCAGAGCTTCATTTCCATGCGGTGACGATCAGCCAAGGCCGCGAGTTCTCGGTTCGCCTGTTGTATCGTCGTCTGGAGCGCATCGGCCTTCTTTGCCAGCGGATCTCGCCGGGCTTCCGGCGCTTTCTCGTGCTTGCGTCGAATCTCGGCCAGATCGCTCGTGAGCTTCTCGACCTTTCGCGTTAACTCGCCTCGTTTCGCCGGGGCTCGATGCGCGCAGTAATCGATATGCCAGCGGGAGTTCCCGTAGTCGGTGAATATGGGATGGCGTAGTGCGTCAGGATGGCGATAACAGGGGACTTTGAATCGCCCCCGCTTGGCCTCCGCGTCCGTGGCGGCGACGAACTCGGCGAGGGGTTGGGCGGAAGCGGTGCCGCCCGGCTTCCACACGCACGTTGCGGCCTCCGCGGCCAATGCTTCAAAAAGCTGAATGTCCCCAAACTTGTCGATGTCGGGGTCGTCCTGCAACTCCCGCGCGGCGGCAATGCGGTCCTCGGTTGTCTTGCAATCGGCACGGGACCAGCGATCCAGAACCTTCGCCCAACCGTCGATGGCCCGCCTGCGGATCCGGTACACGTCGAGCGAACCGAACTCGCGGGCTCTTTCCTTGCAGTAGTCCTGCAGCCAGTCCAAGGCGTTCGCCGGAACGTTGGCCAATCGCTGCGCATCGTGTTCGAACTGCCGCCGCTCGGCCTCGGCGTTCTTGATCCAGGAATGAGCAACATTTGCACGCCGCGCGGCGTGGTCGAGCATCACGGAGTACTCATTGATCAGATCCGCTTTTGCATCCGTGTCGCGAAACGGAATGCCGCACGCGTCGCGAACGCCAGCGAGCATTCGTTGACTCCAGAGACGGGTCGCCTTGCGGCCAACGAGCTTGCGTTTTGCTTTGGCTTGCGCGTGGGCCATTTTGGCGAGGGCGTGGTAATCCACGTCGGTGGGTTCCTTTCCTTCCCGCAGCGTCGCAGATATTCGCCGAAAGGTCATTTGGACGCGGTTTGGCGGGCCCGGTGTGGCCGCCAACCGTTCGGGCACCTCGACAACGCCGAGCATGCGCGCGAGCTCGCCAGCCGGATCCGTGCCAACTCTCGACGAGTTCCTGTTTTGCCGTCGACACCACCAGGCGAACACGGCATACTGACGGGCAACAAGAGCGAAATCCGAACCGGCGCCAGATCCAAATCGGTTGCTGAGCCAACCGCGTGCTTTCTGCGCCAGGTCCTTGGCTTTTTCCTCCTTGCGATCTAATCTTCCCGCCTCGCTCTCGTCGTCAGACTCTGATGACGCCGGCTGAAGGTAAGCCGCCGGATTGGCGAAAAACGGATTAAGGAAATCCCAAACCTCGGCACGTGTAAGGTCCGGGCATTCTTGAATGAGCCGATCGAACGCCGCGCTCCGGTTGACCCAGACCGCATCGTCGCGGATCGCCGCCGAAAGGGACGGCAAGCAATCCCTCAGCCAATCGCCAATCTCGACGTCGTCCAGACCTTGCGACTTGAGGATCGAATTCAACGCGGTTCCCAACGCCCTTGAGCGGCAGGGAGCCGGATCGGTGCCTTTGGCGACAATCAAGCGTTCATCCTGCGGCGCACCGTGGGCGTCCTCAACGCTCAGCCATGACAAAGCCAAGAGAATCCTACGGTCCTTGCGGTGGTCCTTCGCGCCGTCAACCTCCAGATGATGGGCGATGCCCCCGCGTAGTGTCAGCAGCCAGTCGCCGAAGACCTTGGCCCCCTTGTTGACGGCCTCGTGCGTGGCCCATAATGCGTCGCGCCACGTTTCGTCGTTGCCAACGCCGCGAAGTCGCAGAGTGTACGCGCGTTGGGTGGGACTGATGTCCGGCATGAACGACCCCCTTTGTTTGGCAGACGTCCAAGAATCGCGTAGAATAGTTCCTGCGGCCGCCCCTCACCCCCAACCCCTCTCCCGCAAGGGGCGAGGGGAGAGAATGTTCGACGGCCGCTCGTTCCAAGCCGAGTAGTACTATCCGGCAATCCTAAATCACGACGACGCCGCTGTCCATATGGGCCAGCGGCTGGCCGATGACGGCGGCGGAGGCGCGGGCCGCGTCCTGGTTCTCGCCCAGGTCGATTATCAACACCTGGTCCTCCTTCAGGTTCATCTCGTCTTCCAGGTCGCTCTGCATGCGCACGCGATCGATCGGCTTCAGCACGCAATAGAAAACCGAGTATTGCCAGTGCTCGCCGTAGCCTTTCATCACCTTGAAGACCCGGCGCAGACGCCGCGCGTGGCGAATGTCGTAGCAGACAAGGTAGCAGCGACGCATGGGCGAGGGGAAGGGATTAGGGATTAGGGATTAGGGATTAGGGATTAGGGATTAGGGATTAGGGATTAGGGATTAGGGATTAGGGATTAGGGATTAGGGATTAGGGATTAGGGATTAGGGGAGTGGGTTGTGGCGAAATGCCTCAGCGCGTGGTTAGGAAGGCGAGCGAAGGGATTTCGTCGTTCAGCCAGGCAGCCACCATCCGCGCGTGCAGGACCAGCATGCGGCGGTAGCTCATGCGATAGCCAAAAACCGGATGGGTCACCTCTTCGTCCATGCGGCGGCCGTACACGCCGAAGAATGCCTTGCGGCCGGCGTCGGTGAACGCGGCGCCCGCCGCGGTGCGCAAGAAATGCCCCGCTTGCAACTCGCCGCGGTTGAAGGCGGCGATGGCCACGGAGTCGGCCACCAGCGGGCGGAAGGGCTCCATCAGGTCCAGGGCCAAGGCGGGCCTGCCGGGCCGGGAAACGTGGAACGCCCCGATCGAGGGCTCCAGCCGCGCGGTTCGCGCGGCCGCGACGCACTCGTGGGTGAGCATCGAGTACGCGAAGGAAAGGCACGCGTTCACCGGGTCCGGGGGTGGACGGCGCTGCCGGCCGTTGGCGTCGAACTCCGCCGCAAGGTCGGACTTGATCATGCCGGCAAAGTGTGCAAAGTAGATGGCCGCCGCTTGGCCTTCGTGACCGCGCAGGCTGTCGAGACTCTCGGCCTTGATTGCCCGCCGCGCCTCCTGTGCCATGGCATCGGCGACGCCGGCCGGGAGGGCTGCATGGTTACGCATGAGCAGCGTGCGCTGGTTGGCAATCTTGGCCGAAACGACTGCCCTGGCGAGTTCGAGGCAGGGGCCCGGTTGGTCGAACTTTCGCACCTGGGCGCGGCGCGTGTCGGCACTGACCGAATCCAGCGGATCGACGATGGCCGCCAGGCGGCCGGCGGCCGTGAGGAAGGCTATCGGAATTCCGCGGCCCGCGAGCAGCGCGATGGCCTGCGTGGAGATCTGCACCGAGCCCAGCAGGGAGAGGCTCTCCAGATTGGCCAGAGGAATGTCTTTCAGCTTTGCGCCCTTATCGTCGGAAATGGTCATCGCCGCGCCGCGCACGCCGATTCGCGTGGCCTGGCGCTGGGCCACGAGGTGAATTCCCTCGTCGCGCGGCGGCCATAGTCTACGAGGAGCATCCGCGACCTCGCCCATTGCCCGCTGCTGATTCACCTCGTCCGGCAGACAGGCAGACTGTAGCGAGCACCGCGGGCAGCGCGGATCGTTGAGCAAGGGGAGCGGGCGCGGTCCCTCGGCGCATTGCTTTGCTGCCTCGAGCGTCGCCCGCGATTCGCAGAGCAGCGCCTCATCGCAAGGCAAGACGATGCGTCGCTTCTCGGCCGCGTAGTAGATAGCGACCTCGGGCACTTCGTAGCCGGCTTCCACGAGCAGCAGAGCCTGGAGCCCCACTTGGACGCGATCGGTGGGCCAGGGCTCAACCCTGTCGATGTCGCCGTCGGCGGGGATCCGCCGCGGCCGTCCCTTGCGGTATTCCACAGGAACGGCCTTCGACCCGGAGAGCTCGACCAAATCGAGGGTCGCGGTCAATTGCAAAGCGGGGCTCGCGAGCGTCATGCTGCGAACGGTCCGGTCGCGAACAGGATCCTCGGAGCCGTCCGGCGCACACTCCGCACTGGGCGCGTCCACGCGGCGGTGAACGCGATTGCCCTCCTCGGTGTCCTCGCTCGGGACGTGAATACCCTCAACCTCCATGTAATAGAAAAGACGCGGGCAGTAAGCGTACTCGGCGATGTTTCGAGCGGGCCATAAGCTTTCGTCCACGGCCTCGCCCCTTTTTCTGGTGGCCATGTATTACCCGTAGTTCTAGTGTAATTCAATGCGGACGCGGGGCAAGGGCGTGAGAGCGGATAAGCGGGGCGGAAAGCGGTTAAGGGGGGGCCGATCCCGGCAGCCGTGCGATTGTTGAGGGCGGCGAGTTTTTGGGAGGATTGCGGCGGCAGAGGGCGGGAACTCCCCGTGTGGATGGTAAATGCCCCCCTACCACGATTTCGCCATTGGGGTCGCTTCTGATGGTTTGCTGAGCTATAATCCCATGTTTCGTGGACAGAATTGCTGGGCTGAGGGAGTGATAGACGTTCCATGAGCCAGATTGAAACGGTAAGCAACGAAATGCTAGAACCTGTTTCCACGTGGGGACTTACGGCAGATACGCTGTACGAGAAGTGCGTCGCCGTGGCGAGGAACTTGTGGTGGAGTTGGAATCCCGAGGTCATCAACCTCTTCCGCGACCTGGATCCTATCCGCTGGCGGCAGCTCGACCACAATCCGATCGCTTTGCTGTCCGAATTCACGCCGCAACGGCTGGAGATGCGGGCGGCCGAGTTGGTTCTCTATAGCCGCATCAGTCAGGCCTACCGGCGACTGAAGGAGTACATGGCCGAAATCCCCGCTTGGGGGAGAACGCATACCGGCGTTTTGGGCTCCCGGCCCGTGGCCTATTTCTCCTTGGAGTTCGGCGTCCATGAGTCGGTGCCGATCTACTCCGGCGGTCTGGGCGTTTTGTCCGGCGACCACATCAAGAGCGCCGGCGGCCTGGGCGTTCCCCTGGTGGCCTCCGGGCTGTTCTACGACCAGGGCTACTTCAAACAGCACTTGGACATCAACGGTTATCAGCAGGAAGAGTATCTGGACACGAAGGTGGAAAACCTGCCCATGGAGCCTGCCCGAGACCGCGAAGGCAAGCCCATCACCATTCAAATCGAGACCCGCGCCGGCAAGCTGCTGGCCAAGGTGTGGCTGATGCGGGTGGGCCGCGTGAACCTGTACCTGTTGGACTGCGACGTGCCCAGCAACAGTCCGGAAGATCGCGATCTGACCGCCCGGCTGTACGGCGGCGACAACCGCGTGCGCATCCGCCAGGAGTTGGTGGCGGGCGTGGGCGGCGTTCGCGCCCTGACGGCCCTGGGCATCACGCCGGGCGTCTTTCATCTGAACGAGGGACACAGCGCCTTTGCCACGCTGGAAGCCATCCGCGTGCGGATGAAAGAGGACGGCATGAGTTTCGAGTCGGCCCTGCGCGAGGTGGCCCATCGCACCGTCTTCACCACCCACACCCCCGTGCCGGCCGGCCACGATCGCTTCGATCGAAACCTGATCGAGGAGCACCTGGGACCGCTCCGCGATGAATTGGGCATCTCCTTCGACCAACTGATGGGCCTGGGCCGCGTCGAGCCGCAGAACGAGCACGAGACCTTCTGCATGACCGTGCTGGGCCTGAAACTCTCGCGCCGCGCCAACGCCGTGAGCAACCTGCACGGGCACGTGTCGCGGCGGATGTGGGCCCATCTCTGGCCGTGGCGCGCGGAAGAGGAGATCCCCATCGGCCACATCACCAACGGCGTCCACATCCAAAGCTGGCTCGCCTACCAGATGGCGCAGTTGTACGACCGCAACTTCGCCCCCGGCTGGATGAAACGCATCGGCGATCCGGAGATCTGGCAGGGCATTTACGAGGTCGATCCGGGCGAGTTGTGGGAGACCCACTACGCGCTGAAGAACCTGCTCTTGGCGTTCGTCCGCCGCCGCGTCAGCCGCCAATGCCGCCGCCGCGGCGAAAGCGACGAGACCGTGGAAGCCGCCCGAAACATCCTCGACCCCAACATCCTCACCATCGGCTTCGCGCGGCGTTTCGCCACCTACAAGCGGGCGGACCTGATCTTCTACGACATCGACCGCATCGCCGCCCTGTTGAACCATGCCGAGCGGCCCTGCCAGATCATCTTTGCCGGCAAGGCGCATCCCGCCGACGAGCCGGGCAAGCAACTGATCAAACGCATCGACAACCTCCGCC
>JBEKZQ010000325.1:0-9120 GCA_049509675.1 Thermoguttaceae bacterium
TGGTCTTACTGCCGACGGACTTACTCCGCCCGGTGTCGCCGCAGCGACCGGCCCGAGTGGCCGGTCATAGGTTTTCGCATGCCTGAGCATGGCTGGCCAGCGTAGCACGTCGCGCGGCCCAATTTCAAGGGCAAACTCCCGCGTTCCGGCGGCCTGATGGGGACGGCAACCAGGGGTCCGGAAGTGCCACAAAACCCATTCGGGTAATAACTTACATCGATGGGTTCAAGGGACATCGTGGCGACGCTGCCGGCGGTGGCGGGATGAAAAGCATGAACAGCCCGCGAAGACAACAAGACGCATGGGGAT
Organism: Thermoguttaceae bacterium; assembly: GCA_049509675.1. Taxonomy (GTDB): domain Bacteria; phylum Planctomycetota; class Planctomycetia; order Pirellulales; family Thermoguttaceae; genus JBEKZQ01. Next base: position 310 of record JBEKZQ010000325.1, read on the forward strand.
CCCAAGCGGAGGGCCGCCAATTTCCGCAGAGAAACGCACGACGGGCCCGACGGTTCGACGTCTTGGCGGGCGACTAAGAAAAATGCCCGGGGGGGTATCGGGGGCTATTGCAATTGTCGTCGCCTGTGGTATGTTCATTAGTTCACCAACCCAATTGCGGCGAAAAACCGCCGCACGCGCCGATGACGGAGGCCGGCATGACGACGAAACAATATCCGATTGCGTTGGAGATCTCCGGGCCCACTGCAATGTGGACCCGACCCGATACTGGCGACGCACCGGTCAGCTACCCTGCTCCCACATTCTCGGCCGCGAAGGCGATCTTCGAGTCCATTTTGTGGCTCAAGAACGCAGAGGTCGTGCCAACCCAGGTCGGAATCTGTAGTCCACTTATCTTTCATACGTACTCGACGAATTACGGCGGTCCGCTGCGGAAGGCGAGAATCATGAAGAAAGGAAGCAGCTACCAGTTACTCGCGACCGTGCTCATCAACGTCTGTTACAGACTATTTGCGAATGTCCAGCCGAGCCAATCGCCTGACAACCACCTTACTGACGAGGCGCGCCGATACCTGTCGCAAAATGGGGGGCACGCGTATCAGGAGATTTTTGGCCGCAGACTGCAAAGGGGGCAGTGTCATGCGTTGCCATGCCTTGGTTGGAAGGAGTTCGTGCCGGATTACGTCGGCCCGTTACGGGAGCAAACAAAGGTCTGCGCAGATATGTGCATGGTCATACCGAGCATGTTGTCGCAGGTCTTTCCTCACGGAAAGTTCAGTTGTTGGCAACCAACATTCCGTCAAAACGTGAAAATCACGAAAGGCGTGCTAGATTATGCTCAATGAGCTTTACGATCTCGCCCAGTGCCTGGAGAAGGCTCGCGTTTCGATGGCCTCATGGCACCAGAACTTCAAGCCGTGCCCCGTGGGAACGGCGACCTACTTGACGTTGTTGGATGCCAATTGCCGCGTCGTTGAACTCCAGCCGGTCAGCGACCGCCAACGAATTGCCGCAATGCGCAAGTGGGAGGTAGAGAATGGCGTGTCGTTTCCGAGCTTCAACGTGCCGCCCCTCTACGAGCCAAATGGGAACGAAACAAGAGAAGTTGCTGTCGAGTTGCGAAAATGGCTGGTGTCGAAAACCCCGCCACAAGCTGTTGAGATTTGCCGTGAGATTGAAACGTTAACAAAAAATTCGACGTCACTTTGGGTTAACAAAGAAGCCGCGCGGATTACTAAGTGCCTCACAACGCATGCGGCAGGCTTAGCCGCTAAACTGGCGTCGCCGCCGATGGAGTACTATGCGATTGCGGAACTCGTTTTACGTGCGGGTCGGCTTTCGGCAGATACGCTCCACGAACAAGTCCGGGAGTTGCTGACTGAGAATTTCACCCGCTTGCCGACGATGGCCGCAGACTGGTTTGATTTGCTGTTCTTTCATAGCGGTAAGACGTTCAAGAAGGCATCGTTGATTTTAGAACTTGCGCACTGGTCGCAATTTGCGTACCCGGCAAACCACGAGGCCGTTCAGTCCTGGATGAACGACCAACTCCAATCTGCAGCAAGGTCAGATCCGCCGACCATCGTTGCGACGGTATTGGCAGATACCGATGCGTACGCGAATCCGGCCACAGGAAATCATGATACATTTCCTGCGGCGCGCCTACCAGTGCTGGGAAACGTGATTCTAAGAGCGATGTCCAGCGAATCGCCGTGTCAAAGGCGATACGGATTTGCCGATTCGGAATCGTGTCGAGTTGGGCAGGCCAGTCGGCAATACATGAAGAATTCGCTGGAATGGATCGGCCATCCGGATCGGCGTCAGAAAACTTGGAGCGACGTCTCATGGCTGAACGGAGTGGCAAGCCTCTTGTTTGCTTATCCATCGCAACAGTGCGAGGTCGTTCCCGAACTTGCAGGGCTGATCGTCGGCATGGACGCGGACGAAGACCCGGATGGCGCTCGGTTCGAGGCATGTGCAAGACACGTAACCCAAGCCCTTAAGGGAATCTCACAGGAATCGTCTGCGGAGGTGTGCGTGTTCGTGCTTGCGAAGCCGGATGGCTTTCGTACTAAGGTTGTCTACAGCGATCGATATGCGGTCAGTCGCTTGCTTAATGGCGCTGACAACTGGCAGCGGGGGACCCGTAATACTCCGCTTATAAGAATCCGTCAGTTCGGTGCAAAGAAGGGCGACCGACCGCAATGGTCCGATCCGTTGACGCCTTTCCCTGCAGAGGTTGTCAGTTGTCTAAATACGGTATGGGAGCGCGCGGGAACGCACCCTGAGCAGGTGCATGATTTCAGCATCGGAGATGGACTGGGGCTGTTGCTTGAAGCGGGGCCAACGCTCCATGCCGTCGCGACGCGCTGTATTCAGAGGCTCGTAGCCAACGCAAGAGGGTTGTTCTTGGCCCTGGGACAAGCTCACCATCAAGGGCAAGTTCATCCAATGCGCAAGAATTACGTCAAGCACTCGCTACTCTTGCCCAGCATCCTCGGGCTGCTATTGGCCAAGCTTGGCCGATTGAAAGGAGAGTTTATGAGAGGTCCAGCGTTTCTCGTCGGTCGTTTACTCAGTGTTGCTGACCAATTGCACGTTCAGTATTGCCGCGGCGTCCGTAAGGGGCAGATTCCGCCGCAGCTCGTCGGAAACGCGGTGATGGCGACCGCAATGGAACAACCCGCCAAGGCATTGGCAATGCTCCTGCAGCGCATTCTGCCCTACCAAGCCTGGGCGCAAACTGTTCAGGGTGGTGACGAGGTGCGCCTGGCTAAGTATTTTCTGGGCGAGTTGGGGCGAATCTCGGCGGAACTCAAGGACCACGAGATAGCGACGCGCTGTGACGACGCCGAGAAAGCCGAGATGTTGCTCGGCTATCTGGCGTGGTCGGAGAAGGCAAAGGGCGACGATCAATCCAATTCCGACGATCCAAAGGAGAATAACCATGAGTGAGCAAGCTACCACCACCGACAGTCCAATTATTCGGGCCACCGGGCTACTGATCATCGAGGTCATCAACTCCAACCCGAACGGCGATCCCGACCGCGAAAGCGATCCGCGGCAACGACCCGACGGCCGTGGCGAGATTTCGCCCGTTTCATTCAAGAGGAAGGTTCGCGATCTGATCGAGGACAAGAACACGGACGTGTGGAAAACTCTCAAGCAGGAGCTGTCTCTGGACGAATCACGCTTCTCGATCCTTGAATCACGTGGACGCGTCCGCAAGGACATTGAGAACGAGTTGAAGAACCAAACTTTCGCCGCGAAGTACTGGGATGGCCGTATATTCGGCAACACGTTTCTTGAAGAGGGTGGCGCAGACACCATCAAGACCGGGGTCGTTCAGTTCGCGCTCGGGCTGTCGGTCGCGCCAATCGATATAAGTCGCCACACGAACACGAACAAGGCCGGAGTCCAAAGCGATAAGGACCGCGGCATGGCGCCGATGGGCTATCGATTCGTACCGCACGGCGTATACTGCATGCCGTTCTTCGTCAACCCGAGCGCAGCTCACAAGTCTGGCTGCACGAACCAAGACATCGACGTATTGGTCAGGATTATTCCATTGGCCTACGCGCATACACGGTCACACGCACGCCCCATGGTTGAAGTCCGGCACGCATGGTACATCGAGCATAAGAACTCGCTCGGCTCGTGCTCCGACTTTGCGTTGATTGCCGCGCTCACGCCCAAGAAGAAACACGACCCCGAAAAGCCCTCACTGTGTTGGGATGACTACGACCACCCGACATTAGAGGTTGAAGCATTCCAGAGCCTGAAGCGCAAAGTGGGCAAATGCCGTGACCTGGTGGAATTACCGTGACGCTCCTGGCGCATAGCGCGAAACCAGAACGAGGCATTCCCCAGCAGACGTATGCCGAACATGTGAGCAACGTCGTTTGGTTGGCTACTAGCGCTGCGAATAGCGCTGCGCGCTATTCGTCCACTTACGGCGGGCTGATGCAAGCGGCCGTGAGGCTCGCGGCCGAGTTCCACGACCTCGGCAAGCTGGACGATCAGAACCAGCGGGTACTGGCAAGCGGTCGGGGCCATTTGCCGCTCAACCACGTGGACGCCGGTGTGGCGCAGATTTATTGCGGGATGATTAACGCTGTTCGGCAAATGGCCGCAATCTTGATCTATGCGCACCACTTGGGTTTACCCGCGCTCGTTGAGGAAAGTGCGCGTGGCCCAGGCAATGCATTTCGCGATCCAGGTCCCACCCCGGCGGGTACTCCACTAAAAGCACGTTCCGATGATCTTTTGGCCCAGTACAGTCGGTTGCACAGTTCAGTCATAGATGGGCTACCGCAACTGGATGGTCCAATCGCCAAGACGCGGGTGGGTCCTCTGCCCTTCCGGATAGCGCTGTCTTGCTTGGTCGACGCGGATCATTCGGATACGGCACGGCATTACCAAGATCCCGTGGCCGCTGACGCTCCCGTCCTGGAACCAAACAAGCGTCTGAACCTGCTCAATCGTTACGTGGATCAGTTGAGCCGAAACAAGGACGATGATCGGACTATCCTGCGGTCGTCGATTTACCGGCATTGCCGCGATGCTGAACTGTCCGCAGGAATGCTGGCGTGTGATAGCCCGGTCGGCTCAGGCAAGACAACGGCCATCATGGCGCATTTGTTGAAGGCAGCCGAAGCAAAGGAACTTCGCCGCGTGATCGTCGTCTTGCCTTTCACGAACATCATCGACCAGTCGGTGGACGTTTATCGAAAGGCTCTCGTCTCGCCCGATGAAGACGCCTGCGCCATCGTCGCAGCGCACCATCACAAGGCTGAGTTCGACGATCCTTCGTCACGGCAGTTTGCTTATCTTTGGCATGCGCCTGTGGTCGTTACGACCGCAGTACAGTTCTTTGAGACGCTCGCTGCGCGCAATCCGGCTGCACTTCGGAAGTTGCATCAGGTTCCAGGATCGGCGATCTTCATCGACGAGTCCCATACGGCGTTGCCCGCACAGTTATGGCCGCAAGCGTGGAAGTGGCTTGAGGAGTTGGAGCAGAAGTGGGGTTGTCACCTGGTCTTCGGCTCGGGCTCGCTCAACCGGTTCTGGGAACTCAAGGAATTTGTCGATCCGCCGGCTAAGCTGCCCGATCTTGTTCATGAGTCCGTACATGAAACGTCGGCCGGTGTCGAACGTCATCGAATTCGCTATCGCTCCCATACTGTCCCGCTGGACCTGGACCGTCTTGCCGCGTTTCTGACCGACCGGCCAGCCCCGCGATTGCTTATTGTCAACACAGTTCAATCAGCCGCGGCCATTGCGAGACACTTAGCACAGCGACTCGGCGGCGAGCATGTCGAACACCTTTCGACGGCATTGACCCCTCGCGACCGCAAGGCGACATTGGATTTGGTCAGGTTGCGACTAAGGCAGCCCAATCATCGAGACTGGACCTTGGTAGCTACCTCATGCGTCGAGGCCGGGGTGGACATCTCATTTCGGACAGCCCTTCGCGAGCGGTGCAGTCTCACGAGCCTCCTGCAGACGGCGGGACGTGTGAACCGCTCCGGTGAATTCGGCACGGCTTCGGTCTGGGATATCCAATTGAAACACGATCACTTGTTGCGCCCGCACCCAGCGTTTGACGTGCCGGCTCAAGTCCTGGCGACGCTCTTTAGCGAGGACAAGATAAGCCCAGACTTCTGTACCGAAGCCCTCCGTCGAGAAATCAGGCAGGAGGGCATGAAGAAAGTGAACGAGGACATTCTCAAAGCGGAGCGAAATGCAGACTTTCCCACGGTTGAGAAACTGTTCCGCGTCATCGCTTCCGATACAGTGACTGCCGTTGCTGAAGAGGCACTCGTTAAAGCTTTGGAGCGCGGACAGAAGGTCACAAGCGATGAACTGCAAGCGGGCTCGGTGCAAATCTGGCAAAGCCGCGCGCATGAGTGGAACCTTGACGATGTCGCTTACTTTCCAGGACTGAAGAAGTGGACGCTGACGTACGACTCCTTCCTCGGCTATATGGCAGGTGTATTGCCGCTCGTCGATGCCGACGCGCTTAGTTGCTCAATCGTTTAGAACCGAAGACAGCTTCCGTTTGGGGTTTCGGCCTCGTTCTTCAATCGTCCTCCGGGACGTGCGAGCACGACCTGTTCGCTGGGGAACCTACGAAAACGGGAACGTCCCATGTACCCCGAAGACGAACTGCTGCCGATCTCCGCGTTGCAGCACCTGGAATTCTGCCCGCGACGCTGCGCGCTGATCCATATCGAAGGCATGTGGACCGAAAACGCCCTGACTGCCGAGGGCCGACTGCTCCACCAGCGCGTGCATCAAGCGGCGGTCGACAACGTCGAAGGCGTTCGCACCGCCCGCGGGCTTCGCCTCTGCTCCCGTGAACTGGGCCTTTCCGGCGTCGCCGATGTCGTCGAGTTCCGTCGCCTCGCCGACGACGCGCCCGGCGGAGCCGCGCTGCCCGGCGCGGCCGGCCGCTGGCAGCCCTTTCCCGTCGAATACAAACGCGGCAAACGCAAGCCGGAACGCTCCTACTTTGTGCAACTTTGCGCCCAGGCACTTTGCCTGGAAGAAATGCTCAAGACCGACGTGCCCGCCGGCGCTCTCTACCACGGCCAGAGCCGGCGGCGGCAAGCGCTTGACTTTACGCCCGAGCTGCGCCGCCATACCCGCGACCTCGCCCGGCGGCTGCACGACCTGATTGCCGCAGGCCGTCCGCCGCCGCCGCAGTACGGGCCGAAGTGCAAGTTCTGTTCGCTTATGCCCCAGTGCGTGCCAAAGCTGCCGCCGTCGCGTTCGGCCAGCGCGTATCTGGCGGCCAGCATTCGCGAAATTCTCGGCGATTCGGCCCCACCCTGACCTTTGCAAGGCACCAATGTGCTTGTCCGCGTGGAAAAGGAGACCCTTCTCCGCGTGCCCCTGCACAACCTGGGCGGAATCGTCTGCTTCGGCAATGTCGGCTGCAGCCCGTTCCTGATGGGCGCCTGCGGCCGGGCTGGCGTGTCGATCGCCTTTCACAGCCTGGGCGGTCGATTCCTTGCCCGCGTGCTCGGGCCGCAGTCGGGCAATGTCCTGCTCCGCCGCGCCCAGCACGCCAAGACCACCGACCCGGACGCCACCGCCGCCTTTGCCCGCAGCATCATTTCCGCCAAGATCGCCAACGCCCGCTCGGTGCTGCAGCGTGCCGCCCGCGACCACGCTGAGAAGGTCGTCTGCGAGCTGATCGAAGCGTCGGTGAGCTACCTTGCCGATTTGCTGCGCGAACTGCAGCGGCCACTGCCCGTCGACGTTGCCCGGGGCAAAGAAGGCGAGGCGGCGCGCAGCTACTTTGTGACCTTCGACGAGTTGATCGTCCAGCAGAAGGCCGACTTCTATTTCCGCGAGCGTTCGCGGCGCCCGCCCCTGGATAACATGAATGCCCTGATGTCGTTCCTCTACGCCCTGCTGACCAACGACGTGGCCTCGGCCTGCGAATCGGTGGGCCTCGACCCGCAAATGGGCTTCCTGCACAGCGACCGCTCGGGCCGTTCCTCGCTGGCCCTGGATGTGATGGAAGAGTTTCGCCCCATGATCGCCGACCGCCTGGCCCTTTCGCTCGTCAACCGGCAACAGGTGGAAGGCAAGGGCTTCACGAAGACCGAGACGGGCGGTGTGGAAATGGACGCGGCGACGCGAAAAACCGTTCTGGTGGCCTACCAAAAACGGAAGGATGAGGAGATTTTTCATCCGTTCCTGAAGGAAAAGATCACCGTGGGGTTGTTGCCGTTCGTCCAGGCGCGGCTCTTGGCCCGATGGCTTCGCGGGGAACTCGATGCCTATCCGCCGTTCTTCTGGAAGTGAGGTCCGCGATGCTGGTGGTGGTTACCTACGATGTGAACGTGCAAACGCCGCAAGGCCGCCGCCGCCTGCGCCGGGTGGCCAGGGTGTGCCTGGATCATGGCCAGCGGGTGCAGAACTCGGTCTTCGAGTGTCTGGTCGATCCGGCAATGTGGGTTTCCTTGAAAGCAAAGCTGGAACAGGAGATCGAACCTGAGAAGGATAGCCTTCGCTACTATTTCTTAGGAAGCAACTGGCAGCGGCGTGTCGAGCATGTCGGCGCCAAGGCGACCTATGACCCCGAGGGCCCGTTGATTGCCTGAAAAACGCTTCCGCGAACCTCCAGTGATGGCGAAAACCTCGGCGGTTTCGCGGTCGTGATAACCTCTTGCCAAGGAACGTCTTCGGACGTCCCCCCTCTTTTGTCAATACTCTGTTGAGTCGTTGTCCGAAGAGGTTCGCGGAAAGGCTGGCGTAAGGTGTTGTGTTGGTGTAAGTTAGGATAGGTGGCGTCGCCCGCCATGCGCGGGCGTGGATTGAAACGTTTTCAGATCGGGTCTTCAGCCGCGCGGGTTTACAGTCGCCCGCCATGCGCGGGCGTGGATTGAAACGGCTCAGTGTGAGCGAACAGGACAGCCTGCTCTACCGTCGCCCGCCATGCGCGGGCGTGGATTGAAACAGGTGGACGACCAGTGAACCGCTGTCCGCCGCTATGTCGCCCGCCATGCGCGGGCGTGGATTGAAACACACCAGGGGATCAACCGTCGGACCCCAATTTGGGGTCGCCCGCCATGCGCGGGCGTGGATTGAAACAGCTTGTTCAGCAGGATTCCATCACCCCCCAATGTCGCCCGCCATGCGCGGGCGTGGATTGAAACGATTCAAGGAGAAAGATTGTTTCGCGTCGTCGTAGTCGCCCGCCATGCGCGGGCGTGGATTGAAACATGGCGGGCAACCAGTTCGCCCTCATCCAGGTGGCGTCGCCCGCCATGCGCGGGCGTGGATTGAAACCGAGCT
>JBEKZQ010000326.1:0-7818 GCA_049509675.1 Thermoguttaceae bacterium
CTTTCCGTGCGTTTGGAACCGCTGGGACGCTTGCGGCCCGAGCGCGGGCCGCGGGGCAGCCGGCGGCACGGCCGCGGGCTCGGGAGAGGGCGGTAGCCGGCCGGCAGCAATCTCCGCGGCGGCACGGCCGAGGGCGCTTTCATCTTGTGCGGGAAGGCGGGAGGGTGGGACGCTTTTTCTGTCCATCATGCTGGAGTGGTTCCTTACTCTGACCACCCTGTACGGACACCCCTTATAAATAAGGGGGTGTCCGCATAGGGTAGTGCAGCCTGTGAGTACACTTGTCCGTCAAGGTCTGTCCGTAGTGTCCGCATAGCTACCTTTAGGTGGATTCCGAATCCCGCAGCCGATAGCCCACGTAGGGCGTCTTGCGGTTCGGCTTGATGATGTCGATTTCCACCAAAATTCCATCATCAAGCAAGCTGGCCCATGCTGGGTTGAAAATTTCGGGCCGCAAGCCCGTCCTGTCTCGGATGATGGTTTTGGACTCGCCCTCTGGAAATTTGACGGCAGTATTGCAAATCCGCTTGCGGTTCGATTCGAGTTTTTCCGCTTGCTTCTCTTCCCGCTCTTTTTCCCGCTGTCCCTGTTGCTCTTTGCGGGCCTCGTCGCCGCGGGCCACGGCCACTCGCCATTCTCGATCTTCGCCCTGGTGAAACTCGCCTTCATCAAGGTCGATGGCAAACGTGCCGGAGTGCCCCGCTCTGCCGCCGATCACGCCCCAGAGAGCATGGCGCCCGGTGCCAGGCTCATAGCGTTGCCGCCGGTTGACGATAAGCCATTGGGCGGCGAATTCGGAGAAGCCGGCAAAGGCAAGGTTATCCAGTTCCAAGGGCTCACCCGCAGCAACGTGTTTCGGAGTGTGGCACAGCAGAACAAGGGTTGCTCCAACCGATTCAAGGGCGTTGCCGATCGAATCAAGAACCTCCCCCATGGCAAATTGGTTGCTCACCTTGTCACCTGGGATGCACCTATAGGCACAGTCGAGGATGACCACTTCCGCTTTCTGGTCGATGATGTAGTCGCCAAGAACATCCTGGTGGACCACGTTCCCAAATTTCGGGAGGCGCACACCGGTTAACAGGTTTTCAAGCTGCTCTTCGGTAGCTTGTCGCGCGTGACTGATTCGCCGGATGTTCTCTTGGAAAACCGGCCACCCTGACTCGCCAGAAATCAAGATAGTGCGTACGGGCCGGGCAACGTCGAAATGGTCAAGAAACCTACCGCCCATCGCAAGCGATACCGCAAGGTCGGTTGCAATGAGGCTCTTGCAGCACTTGAGCGGGCCGCCCAAAATGTGGTGCTGGCCCTTGGCGAGAACATGGGGAATCAGGAACTCGACGGAGCAATCTTTCCGCAGCAATTCGGCCGCGGTGATGATACCGAAGTCGATCCGGTCTTCCGGCTCCCTGTCCTGCCCGGCCGGCATTGCCTGCCGAATTGCCTGGTGAACGGCATCGGCGCCGTACTCGGCAAACACGTCCCGCACGTCCAGCGCGATTGTCTCGTCATGCGCGCCGAGTTTGGTGGGCAGGTGGGCTACCTTGACCGAACGGGCCACACCCTGGAGATTCTGAACCGATTTGGCAGCCCCTTGTTTCCCGCCGACATCGGAATGGGCCACAACCACAACATCAACATCCTGGAACAGAGGGGCGAATTTCTCGTTCAGGTGATTGCCCGGCAGGCCGGCCGCAAGATAGCCGAGTCCCACGAGTGCGCCGGGGTCTTTCGGCCCCTCACCGATAAGCCACGTCTCGCCGGCCGCCGGGAATCGACCGGGCAGGAAAAGCCCCACGTGCTTACCCTTCGCGTACATTCCCTTGCCGTTTTTCGGCGTTATGTGAATCGTGGAGCATACCTGCCGATCTGGGCCGTACATGGGGACGACCACGCCGCCCTTGTGCGGCCGCGCGCCAAACTGCCGCCACGCATCCGGTGGAACCCGCTTCAATCTGCACACTTCCAAGAACGCCGCTTCATCGGCCGCAGATGGGGCCGCCTTGCCGTCGTCTGTGACGGCGGGAGGGGTGGACGCATGGCCGTTGCCGTTGCTGCCGGCCGCCAGGTCCTGGAAGAGCCCGACGTCGACCATCAGCCGCTTCGCCGCTTCGTGGTCACCCAGAACCACCTTGCAAAGATCCCACGCGGAGAGGGCCTTTTGACACGCATAGCAAAAGAAAACGCCCGTGTCTTGGTGAACCCGGGCCGCGTCCGACGACTGGCAGGAAACGCAAGGCGTCTTCAGATCGTGCCCCTCGCTGCCGAGGATCGTCATGTTCAGCCGCTCGGCCAGAATGCGGCCGGCTCCTGGACGGGCGGCGCTCGCGATGCTATTCATCGACCGGGCCCTCCTTCGCCGCGTGGCCGGCGGCGGCAGCTTTGATTTGGTCGACGTCGCTCACGTGTGCGGCTCCTCTCTGACGTTCTGGATTGCCTCGCTCAGCGTCGCGCCGGTGCCGACCAGCAGGCGGCCGGCGCTGCGGTCGTAGATGCTCACCCGATGCCGGCCGTCCGGCAGTGGCGCGTACTGGGCAGCCTGCCCCAGCGCGGCGCGGACTTCGGCGCCGGCCCGGATGGCAGCGACGCGGGTGGCGATGTCGGCACTCTCAGGCATCGGCCGGCCCTCCGTCTGTTTACCCCAACCGAAACGGCTTCCAACTTTGGCAAGCGGTGGAACTCCGTCCGAACTGACGGAACCGAGGGACCGCGAGGCAGGACCGGGAGGGCGTTTCACGGATTGGCCCCCGCCACTTGTGGAAGCCAGCCGCGCTCGCGGAGCTTGTCGAAGATCGTTGACAACGTTTCGCGCGGGATTGCTCGCTTGCCGGCGAATCGCGGAGGCTCGGGCAGAGTACCATCCTCAAAGAGCCGGCGGACTCGCCATGTCTCGGTTCTTGGAAGTCCAGCCAGTTCCGCAACTTCCCGCGTGCTGAAGAATTGTGGCATTGCCCGTTTTCCTCTCGGGAAGTTCCTTGTGTGTGACTTTCCGAATTGTCCACGGGGTGCGTATCCCGTCAAAATGGACTGACGACGGCCAGAGAATTTTCCCGGCAAGATTGCCTACCATCTTGCGGAAAAACAGGGCTGAAAGAATTTGCCCGGAAAACGGTTTTCCGGTTTTCCGGCATGGGTTTTCCGGGCTGTCGCTACTCGTGAGTTTTGGACTTAACGAGCTTGGCCCGATAGCGGCGGGCCTCTTCTAGGGCTTTCGTTGTCGCCCGTTTTCGTTTGCCCTGCGAGATCGGCGCGGCATACTTCTTGTTGTACGCTTGCACCACGGCTTTGTCGGTCGTCTTTGGGTTCTCCAGGCGCATCGTGGCGTCCAGGGCAAGAAGATCATCCCATTTCCGCGGCGCGCCGCCCTTGCCAGCCGTGTCGCCGCGTTGCCCCGTTGTGGCGGCCAGTTCCTTCAACACCGTCTCGACCGCTGGCGGGATCGCCGCAGAAGACCGCCCCTCCTTGGATGTGCGGGCAACACGCGCCGCCCTCCTGGCGGCTTCATCTTGGATTTGAACAATCAAGCGACGGCATCTTGTGCATTGGACCCTTCGCCCAATTCGGTGGAGACAGGCCGACACCTCGACCCAAGCAGTTGTGACCCAACCTGGTTCAGGCGCGTAGATCATAAACTCATCTACTGGCCAAGCGAACTTGCCGTCGTCATTATTGAGCTTGACCAGAATGGCCTGGGCGACAGCCTGATGCACCTGTATCGCAAATAACCTCCCCATTTCGTGGTAGCTGGCAGCATGTACCCCGACGATTGCCTTGGGCGCGGTCCGGTAAAGGCCGCGAAACTCCCCCACCCGTCTGCGTAACGATTTCGTTTTCCCGATCGCCCGCCCCAGTTTGCCAAGTGTTTCCGCGAGGGCCGCAGCGCAATCGGATCTCTTGAAAACCGGCCACGCGAATCGGCATAGCTGATCCGCTACTGAAACCGCCCGACAGATAGCACGGGTCGGAGAAGACTCGCTCACGATTTCGCCTTCCGAATTGGTCGGGCCGATCCCGGGCGCGAAGGTACGAAAGGCGAGAAGCACCGATCGCGCCAGGGACCGCTTGGCCGCAGCGCTGCAGGCGCCGCCGGCCGTCCCGATGTTCGTGATTATACCCCGTTCTGAACGAGGGCGCAGCCGTCAACTCGATATCGAGGAAGGATCGCAACAGCAGAAGAAGCTGTCATTTTTTCCGCGGCGGAGGAAAGTGCTTTCTGAGAACAGCTTGGATTTCCTCCGGGTCCATCACGCCAGGAAACTCAATCACGCCAACGCCATCTACGTCAACTTCGATCGGAGCCGAAACCATCTGTTTCTTAACTGGCCGCGGTTGCTGGGCGACTGGCGGCTTCCAGTCCGGAGGCGGCGGGACGTCCTTGTCAGCAGGCGTCCGGACTTCATATCTGGGACGCGGCGAGGCCGATGCGGGATGTTGCCCCTTCGGCAACCTGGCCGAGGGGGCAGTTGTGGATTTCTGGACATCAGGAATGTCAGCCAATTCCTTTTCCCAATCCACACCAGCGCTGCCGGCCGGCGCGGTGGCTGGCGGTGTTGAGGAAAGCCAGGCGGGTATGGCTCCATCCGTCGCCACGCCCACGCCGCCGGTTGACTTCGACGTCTGGCCCGAGACCATCCCTTTTCTCCTGAGTCGCTTGGCTTCGTCGAAGTCCGTTTTCGCCTTTTCGGTATCGCCCTTCTTCTCGTAGGCATTGCCGCGGCTGCCATAGGCCCACGGGGCTTTTGGATCGAGCCGAATGGCTTCCGTGCAGTCTGCAATCGCCTTGTCGTAGTCGCCCGTGGCAATTGCCTTCTCCTGGTCGCCCTTAGAGCCATAGGCATCGGCGCGCTTGCAGTACGCGTCGTCGTATTTCGGATCGAGCCGGATGGCCTCCGTGTAGTCGGCGATGGCCTTGTCGTAGTCGTGCTTTCCGTAGTAGGCCATGCCCCGGCCGCAGTACGCGTCGTCGTATTTCGGATCGAGCCGGATGGCCTCCGTGTAGTCGGCAATGGCCTTGTCGTACTCACCCTTCGTATCGTAGGCCCAGCCCCGGTTGTGGTACGTCACAGCGTTCTTTGGGTCGAGCCGGATAGCTTCGGTATAGTCGGCAATGGCCTTGTCGTACTCACCCTTCATATGGTAGGCCACGCCACGGCCGCAGTACGCGTCGTCGTATTTCGGATCGAGCCGGATGGCCTCCGTGTAGTCGGCAATGGCCTTGTCGTAGTCGCGCTTGTTCAAGTTGGCGTAACCCCGGCTTGAGTAGGCCCCGGCGTCTTTCGGATTCAGGCGGATCACCTCAGTGTAGTCCGCGATGGCCTTGTCGTTGCTGCCATTCATCAAGTACGCATCGCCCCGGCGGCAGTAGGCCTTGGCATTCTTCGGATCGAGCCGGATGGCCTCAGTGTAGTCCGCGATGGCCTTGTCGTTGCTGCCATTCATCAAGTACGCATCGCCCCGGCGGCAGTAGGCCTTGGCATTCTTCGGATCGAGCCCGATGACCTCGGTGTAGTCCGCAATGGCCTTGTCCCAATCGTGCTTGCGTGCATAGGCATTACCCCGCCAGTTATACGCCTCTGCGTTTTTCGGCCTGAGCCGGATGGCATCCGTATAGTCCGCGATGGCCTTGTCGTATTCGTGCTTGTCCCAGTAGGCGAAGCCACGGTTGGAGTACGTCTCGTCGTCTTTCGGATCGAGCCGGATAGCTTCCGTGTAGTCGGCAATCGCCTTGTCGTTGTCGCCCTTCTTCCAGTTCCAGTAGGCGAAGCCGCGCTTGCGGTACGCCTCAGCAAGTTTCGGATCGAGCCGGATGGCCTCCGTGTAGTCGGCAATCGCCTTGTCGTAGTCGGCCGTGGTCGTGTCGTTGAAGGGAGTGTCGCTCTTCCAGTAGTACGCATCGCCCCGGCGGCAGTAAGCCTCAGCAAGTTTTGGATCGAGCCGAATGGCTTCCGTGAAGTCGGCAATGGCCGAGTCCAACTTGCCTTTGACAAGAAGAGCGTTGCCCTTCTCAAAAGCCTCCTTGGCCGACTTGTAATCCGCAGCCATCGACGATTGGATGGCCAGCATAGCCGTCGCAAGCAGCACCGGCACACAACATCCGCGAATTTTCATTACGAGTCTCCTGCAAACCAGACCAGATAGGTTTCGACCGACAACGATGAATCATTAGCATTCCCGACGAAAAACGGCGTCGAACCGCTGCCGCTCTCCGAGCCCCTGCGAAAGGGCAGTGTAGAACAGCATGGCCGACGCCCCTTTCGGGGCGCGGTCCAGGCTGCTTCTATACTTCAAGAACCGTGCGGTTCAGGTTGGTCGTTTGTCGGAAAGCAGAAACTTGACGCGCACGCGTCGATCAAGTTGTATTCATGGCCGTGCGGTCGGCACGGCCGGTGCCATACTCCTTTTCAGGTTCTTGTGTCGCCACTTGTCGGATTGCCCGCCGGGACGTTGGCCCCGAGTTCACCGGCGGAGCGAGGGCGGAATCTCCGGTTGCCGATCCTCAAGAGCCGGTCGGCGGCTGAATCGATCGCAGCCACAAGAGCCACCTTTCCGCCGAGCCCGGCCAGGGCAAACGCCGAAAGGTGGAAGGCGGTTGCTCCTGGCCCGATTGAAGCCGGCGGCGCTGCAGGCACCGCCAGGCACTCGACGACCGCCATTTTACACCCTCTGCTTGCCTGGTTCAACAATGGGCAGGAGGATTTCCCGAGCTTACCCCAAGATAGCCGGCCTGCCCGGCCCGTTGCGCAACGCGTGGTTGGCCGGCTGGATCGACGCTGAAGAGGCGAAGGGGTATACCCCCAGGCCCGATTTCCCCGCATTCGATCCCCCAACCGAAGGGGACGGGCTGAATCGTCTTGTTTCGCCACCGCTTGGGCGCGTCTTCACGGTTGCTTGTTGCGGAGCAAGATCCCCCTCAGCACACTATGGGCGTTTTCCCATCGCTTGCCCCGCCGCCCGCGGCCCTGCTGATCCAACCGCCGACAGACTTCTCGGAGACTCAGGCCCGCCGCGGCCAATAGCCGAGCCCGGCCGATCGTGTCTTGTTCTTCCCGGTCGGGCAGCAGCCTCGCGTTGTTGCGTGGGTCGGGCCGCCACCCGAAGCGGCAACGGTCCACACGCCCCATGCGTTTGATCGCGGTTCGCGGAGCGTTGCCCATCGCACTGCCAACCTCGCGGCTGCCGCAGATGGATTCGAGCGCCGCCAACCGAGTTTGCAGAATGAGCAGCCCGGTATAAACGGCCACGCCCTGGTTATTGCTCTTTCGCATTTGCTCGGCCACGTAGCTTGCCACGTTGGGCGGAACCTTCAGCGAAATGGTCCCCTGGTCGTCCTTGGCTACGTCAAACCACTCAGGCATCGCTGTCCCTCGTCTTTCCGCGGACGCGTGTACACCCCGGTCTTTGGCGACAAATGCCATTTTATCACGAGCGAAGGAAGCCGCGCAGACCGTCTT
This sequence comes from Thermoguttaceae bacterium, assembly GCA_049509675.1. Classification (GTDB taxonomy): domain Bacteria; phylum Planctomycetota; class Planctomycetia; order Pirellulales; family Thermoguttaceae; genus JBEKZQ01. The sequence continues at coordinate 7,452 of JBEKZQ010000326.1, forward strand.
ACGTCCAACCAGCGGAGGTTTTCACGGGGATTTGTCGGCGGGAGTATGGCTGTAGGCAAGTCGGCCATCCGTCCAGAATGAAGTCGAAAAGCACCATCTGGCCTTGCTGGCAGATTGCCCATTGTGAAGCGTCGGTAACGCGCCGTCACGTAACGTGTCATGCACGTTTTGCGCGCTGTCGGTGATCGGCAAATTGCCCACTTTGACACCCCATATCTCAACATTGGAGCGAGGTGAATATACGAGAGCCCTGGCGGCTGATCGAGGGCCGGGGGGCGGTTCAGTCTCCGGCCGGCTCGGGGCCCCAGGGGGTGGGCCAGCCGTCGCCGCGCTCGCCGGCCATCGCGCTGGTCGTCGACGTCCGGCT
>JBEKZQ010000327.1:0-7129 GCA_049509675.1 Thermoguttaceae bacterium
CGTTGCGAGCAAAGACGTGCCGGTAGGCATAGGCGGGATGCGACCAGCAGACGCCCCCCCGCTGCCCCAACTGTTCGGTCGTCGGCTCGATCAGCTTCGCGCGGCTGATCTCGTGGAACCTTTGCGGCGAAAGCGTGCCGATCAGCAACTCGCCGCGCTCGTTGAACATCCACGTCCGGGCGCCGTTGCGGACCATGTGGATGGTGGCCCAGCGTGCCGTGGGCACGACGGTCAAGTCTTCCCAGATGCGGTTTCCGGTGCGTGCGTCCAGGCAGCGCAGTTCGCCATAGCTGTCCACGCCGTAAACGTAGTCGCCGTCCATCGTCGGCGTGCTGATCATGGCGTGCAGCGCGTCGGTGTGCCGCTCGCTGGTCCCCTGCCGCCGCCAAATCTTCTCCACCCGCGGCTCGTCCTGCCGCAGTTTGAGCATGAGCGAACCATCGTAGAACCCGGTGAGGAACAGTCGATCGCCCGAGACGACCGGGGTGGGGACGTTGATGACCATGCGAGCCGGCGGGAAGGGATATTTCCACAGAACTTCGCCGGAGCCCGGATTCAGGCCGACCACGTTGTCGCCCGTCCAACAGACGAGCACTCGCCGCCCGGCCTGCCGGATGATGATCGGGGCCGAATAGGAGGCCTGGTCGTCCAGGGCCCGCCACCGCTCGGCGCCGGTTCTCTTGTCCCAGGCCACCAGGCAGGCCCCCTCGGCGCCGATTTGCACAATCAGCAACTCGCCATCGACCAGCGGGGCCGCGGCCATGCCCCAGATCGGCAGGCGGATTTTGTAGTCTACGCCCGGCTGCTTCTTCCAGAGCAGTTTTCCCGAGGCCGCATCGAGGCAATGCAGGTGCCCCATGCTCCCCAAGGCGTAAGCACGGCCGTCGTCGATGGAGACGCAGGCCCGCGGCCCCGCCGTGTAGCCCACGTCTTTGTAGGTGCAGTCGTAGGTGAAACTCCACAGGTTGCGGCCGGTTTGCCAATCGAAGCAGTGGACCCGTTCCGTCTGACGCGCATCGGCCTGCCGGTCGGTGACGTACACGCGGCCTTGGGCCACGGTCGGGCCGCTATAGCCGCTGCCGATGGCGGCGCGCCAGCGGACAGCAATCTGCGGGCCGGCAAACCTGTCCACAATGCGCGTCTCCTTCCACACGCCGTCGCGCGTCGGGCCGCGCCACTGCGGCCAATCGTCGCCCATGAGTTGACCACCGACGACGGCCAGACCGATCACCATGCCGAACAGTAGCATAACGCGAGTTGTGTTGTTCATGTCATCCTCTCGGGGTCTGTCCAACTTGAGTTTACGCGTGCCACGGTTGGCTTGTCCAACCGTGTTTCCAGCACTGCTGGGCAAGCCAGCAGTGGCACCCAACCGGTAATGTCGAAATGGACAGACCACTAGGGTGCTTTAGAACGTTCGCTGCCGCAGGGCCTCGAAGGCGACTACGGCCACGCTGACCGACAAATTCAGGCTGCGGGCTTCGGCCCGCATGGGAATCCGCAGACATCGGTCGGGATTCTCGTGGAGCAACGAGGGCGGCAACCCCTGGGTTTCGCTGCCGAAGACCAGCACGTCGCCCGGGAAGAACTGCACGCTGGTGTAGCAAAGGGCCGCCGTTTTCGAGAGCAGCCAGGGCCGCCGTTCGGGCAATTGCCGCCACAGGGTTGCCCAGTCGTCGACCACCTCCCATTGGAGGTGCTGCCAGTAGTCCAGGCCGGCCCGGCGGAGCCGTCGATCGTCCAGGCGGAAGGCCAGCGGCCGGACCAGCCAGAGTTTCGCCCCCAGGGCGACGCAGGTCCGCCCCACGTTGCCGGTATTGGCGGGGATTTCCGGCTGGTGCAGAACGATGTGCATGGTCGGCTCAGGCATGGCAGTTAGCAATGAGAAGATATACACTGGCGCGATGCGAATTGTCCAGATCACGGCCCGGATCGTGCATGTGCCGTTGCGGCGCGAGGTGAAACATGCCTCGGCCACGCGCCGCGCGAGTTCCAACCTGCTGGTCTGCTGTCGCCTGGCCGACGGCAGCGAGGGCTGGGGCGAGGGGGTGCCGCGGGAGTATGTGACGGGCGAAACGCCGGCCGGGGCCATGGCCCAATTGGCTGCTACCCCTCTGGCGGAACAACTCGCCGGCGACCCGGGCACTTGGCCGGAGGTGCTGGCCTTGTGCGAGCGATTTCGGCCCGCCGCGATGGGCCCGGATCCGCGCGGCTGCTATGGAAATGCCCTGCGCTGTGCATTGGAACTGAGTATTCTGGACGCCTACGGCCGGTTGTTCCGCGAGCCGTTGAGCGCCGTGACCAAACATTTTCCGCCGGCGCGGCCGGTATGGGCCGAGCAGGATCGTGTGCGTTACTCTACCGCCATTACGGCCCAATCGCCGGCCGCCGAGCGGCTAAACGCTTTGAAAATGCGGCTCTACGGATTCGCCCAGTGCAAGGTCAAGGTGGGGCTCCTCGGCGTCGACGACGGACCACGGCTCCGGGTACTGCGACGCTGGATCGGCCGGACCATCGACCTGCGGTTGGACGCCAACGAAGCCTGGCACGCCGCAGAAGTGCTGGGCAAAATCCAACCGCTGCTGGCCGCCGGAATCAGTTGCATCGAGCAGCCCGTGCCGCACGCCGAGGTCGAGGTTTTGGCCGATCTTCGCCGGCAAATCCAGGTGCCGTTGATGCTGGACGAATCGCTCACCAGCCTGGCCGACGCCGAGACGGCCATCCGCCTGGGCACGTGCGATTTGTTCAATATTCGCCTGTCGAAGTGCGGTGGGTTCCTGGCCAGCCTGCGTCTGGCGGCGCTGGCCCATCAGGCCGGGCTGGGTTATCAGTTGGGTTGCCATCCGGGCGAGACGGGCATCCTCTCGGCCGCCGGCCGGCATTGGGCGGCCTCGGTGGCCGCAGTCCGCTATCTGGAAGGTTCTTACGATCGGCACCTGCTGGCCGAGTTGCTCACGCAACAGGACGTCACCTTCGGCTACGGCGGTTGGGCCCCGGCCTTGCCCGGCCCCGGACTGGGCGTGACCATCGACCCCGTGGTCCTGCAAGAGTGGACCGAGCGGCAAGAGACCTATCCTCTGGGCTAGCGTGCCTGCCGCCTCTGGACTCTCGACTCTCGGCTCTGGACTCTCAGTCGGCCATGACCGACAATGCATGTTCCATGAAACAACTGCCGACCGAGCCCGACGACTGGCGCGCCCTCTACCCGTTCACCTCGCACGAAATGTCGCTGGGCGGACATCGCTGCCACTACCTGGATGAAGGCAGCGGCGACGTGCTGCTGCTGGTCCACGGCAATCCAACCTGGTCCTTTTATTGGCGCGATCTGGTCCGCGGCCTGCGCGGCCGATACCGGATCGTCGTACCGGACCTGATCGGCTGCGGACTGTCGCAAAAACCGCCGGCGAGCGCCTATTCGTACCGCCTGGCCCAGCGCGTGGCCGATCTGGGCGAGTTGGTCGAGAAGCTTGGGCTGGAGCGGATCACGCTGGTGGCCCACGATTGGGGTGGAGCGATCGGCATGGGAGCGGCCGTGGCGGACCCGCAGCGATTCTCCCGCTTCGTGCTCATGAATACGGCCGCATTCCGCGCCGAACGATGCCCCCTGCGGATCCGCCTGGGCCATGCGCCGCTGCTGGGACGCCTGGCCATCCAGGGGCTCAACTTGTTTGTCCGCGGCGCGTTGCGATTGGCCGTGGCCAAGCCCGAGCGAATGACTGCCGCCATTCGCCGCGGTCTGGCCGCCCCCTACGATTCGTGGCGCAATCGCGAGGGAGTGTATCGCTTCGTGCAGGATATTCCCATGCACCCGGGCCATCCCAGTTATGCAACGCTGGCCGCGATCGAGGCCGGGCTGCCGCAGTTCCGCCCACGGCCGATTTGCTTGATCTGGGGCATGCGCGACTGGTGCTTCCCGCCCGAGTTCCTCGACCGGTTCATCGGCTTCTATCCCGAGGCCGCGGTCCACCGCCTGGAAGACGCCGGGCATTACGTCGTCGAGGATGCCCACGAACGGATCGTGCCGATAATCGAGCGGTTCCTGGCCGAGCACCCCTTGGTGTAGAATATCCCCCTCTCCCTCCGGGAGAGGGTTGGGGTGAGGGGGACTGCAATTATCCAAGACCTCAGCCGTAGCATAACGGAACCTTTTATCCGCCAAGATGTTATGCTGAAGCATAACCTACTCACTTAGCCCAGCACCCCTTGGGCTGATCAATCACTGGTAGGACGGATTGCCAATCCGTCTGTGTCTTGCCGGACGGATTGGCAATCCGTCCTACAGCGAGGACAAGCCATGCCACAGTTCCACGTCCGCATCGATCGTGCCGACCAAGTCTTCAGTGCGGCGCACTTCATTACCTTCGCCGATCGCTGCGAACCGCTGCACGGCCACGATTTCCGCGTCGTGGCCGAGGTGCATGGGCCGTTGGACGAGAATCAGTACGTCGTCGATTTCCTGGCGCTGCGGGAGGAACTGGGCAAAATCCTGGCGGGACTGGACCACGCCGTGTTGCTCCCCACAGAGCATCCCGACATGAGCCTGACCGTTTCGGAGCGGGAAGTAGAGGTGACCTGGGCCGACCATCGCTGGGTGTTTCCCCGCGGCGACTGCCGCTTGCTGCCGCTGGCCAATACGACCGCCGAACTGCTGGCCCGGCACATCGGCCGGCAACTGCGGGCATCGCTCAAAGAGCGGACCGGGCGAGATCCGCAACGCATCATTGTCGAGGTCGAGGAATCGCCCGGCCAGCGGGCCGTCTGGGCGGAAACCCGGACTGGCGAAGATCAGCCGTAGGTTATGCTTCAGCATTACGGAACCGCTTATCCGCCAAGATGTCATGCTAAAGCATAACCTGCTCACTGTGACGCCAGGGGGTCAGGTCCGTGTTTTCGGTCAAGGGTCGAGCCAAATGGCTACGCCTACAAGCCGAAAAATGGACCAGACCCCGATTTTGCAGTTCTCCTGCTGATCTATCCCGAATTTCTTGCGGGGCGCTAACAATCCGCTTATAATCGTGTTCGGGCGCTGGCCGATCGCGATTCGGGAAAGAAGGTGGCGGATGTTTGCTCGCGCATTGATGCGGTGCTTCCTGCCGGCGGCGATCGTCGCCGCGGCAATTCCGTTGCGGGCCGACGTCTTCAACATGCCCGCCGGCCTCGCCAGCCTCAAGTTCAGCAACGTGGGCGATCCCGGCAACGCGGGCGACACGGTTAGCATGAATACCGCCTCGGAGGACCAGTTGTATATCAACGGGAGCAAGGATACCAGCAGCGGCTACGGGGTCGTGGCGTACCGGTACGCCATTGGCACCTACGACGTGACGGTGGCCCAGTACGTGCAGTTCCTTAACGCCGTGGCCACGACCGGCGACCCCTATGGTTTATACAACCCCTTGATGGGCGGCGCCACGTCGGGACCCGCGTCGTCCGGCGGCACCGCCACGACCGGGTTTTACACCCGGACTGTCGGCAGCACCAACTGGCCCGTGGTCTGCGGCATAAAGCAAACCGGCACGCCCGGTCACTACAGCTACTCGCTTTCGACCAGCGCCGACGCGAACCTCGGCTCTCCGCCCCTCCCGGCCACTAACGGGAACTTCCCGGTGAACTGGGACAACTGGGGCGACGCGGCCCGGTTTGCCAACTGGCTGGAGAACGGCCAGCCGACCGGGCCGGAGGGGCCCGGCACGACCGAGACCGGTTCCTACACGCTCAACGGCGCCGTGACCACCACGCAGCTCTGGGCCGTAACACGTAACGCCGGGGCCACCTATTGGATTCCCACGGAAAACGAATGGTACAAGGCGTCATACTATAAGACCGGCGGCACCAACGCAGGTTACTGGTGCTACCCGACGAAGAGCAGCAGCAGTAACGCACCCAGCTCGACGCTCTCCACAACCGGCACGAACAACGCCAATTTCAACAATACCGGCGTGAATTCCCCCAACTCCTGGATCCTGACCCCGGTAGGTTACTTCGCCGGTTCTCCCGGTCCCTACGGCACCTACGACCAGGGAGGCAACCTCTATGATTATACCGAGACGCCGGTCCAGCAATCGTCGGATGGCACGGGGGAGGGTCTTTATGTGCGCGTGCTGCGCGGCGGCTCGTACAGCAAGAGTACGCCGATTGAGTTGGCGTCAAACTACCGGGCCGGTGGAGACCCGGCGAAGTACGGCCACGGCAGGACCTTCCGCCTGGCGACCTGGTACACCACCCTTTGGAACGGCGGCGCGGGGACCGGCGCCAACAACTGGAGCGCGGCGGGCAACTGGACCGGCGCCGTGCCCGCGATGGCGGGCGGCGTGGGCGTGGCCGTCCAGTTCGGCCCCTTGAGCAGCGGCCACGTCGCCAACAACAACGACCTGGCCGCCGGTACGCAACTCAACGGCATCAGCTTCGCCAGCGGCGCCCCGCTCTACGACCTGGAAGGCAACTCGATCCTCTTGGGCGGGCCCGTCGCGAACCAGAGCAGCAACGCCCAGACCATCGGCCTGGCCATGCAGTTGGTTGCCGGCGGCGGCACGTTCAACACGGCCGCCGACGACATCACCGCCACCGGCGTCATCAGCGGCAGCGGCGGGCTGACCAAGATCGGCAGCGGGACCTTGACGTTGACCAATACGGGCAACTCCGCCGGTGGTTTTTCGGGCGGAACGACCATTGCCGGCGGCGCGTTGCAGTACAACAGTTCGTCGGCGGTGGACGGCGGCAGCATCGAGTTCGCCGGCGGCAACCTGGTGCTCAGCTTTGGGGCCGGTGGCGGGCAGATCGTTGCGGCCAACTCCGCCGCCGCACTGAATCAATCCGGCGACGTGCAGCCGGCCATCTCCACTGCCGCGGCGGGTTCCGCCCCGACGGTGGCCGGCGTGCCCGAACCCTCCACTCTCGCGCTGTTCGGTGTCGGCGCCCTCGGGCTGTTTCCATTCACGTGGCGACGAATGCGCCGGAACGAGAAGAAATGCGCGGGAGTCTTTGATGTGCATTGAAACAAAGACTCCCGGACCGAATGGCACTTGAACTTTGCTAAGTTGTTTTGTGGAAAGCTGATATGGACAAAAAAGGCCTCACTTGTCAAAAGAGGGGTTGTGAGAAACCCATTCCCCAGTGGCAAGGAGGCCAAAGA
>JBEKZQ010000328.1:0-8581 GCA_049509675.1 Thermoguttaceae bacterium
CGCGATAAACCCGCAGTTCCTGGAGCACGACGCCCAGGTGTCGGCATCCGATGGCCAGGGGCTGCGCGGGCGGCGTGGGGGGCGGCAATGGCCGATCGTAGGGCCAAACAACCACGGTCCGTCCGTCCAAAGCCAGGATGAATTGCTGGTCAAACAGCGAGATTTCCACAGTCGTGCCTGCCAAGGAAACTGGCAGCCTGCCCCTACCCCCCGACACGGGGCGGCCGCCGTGCAACACCTCGTAGTGCATCGCGGCCGGCTGGATTCGGACCTCGAATTCCTCGCGTCCATCGGTCGCCCAAAGGATCAACTCGCCGCGTCCGTACGTTTCCATGACACGGAACGATAACAGCAGGTCGGGGACCGCTTGCACATCCCCCTCGCGTCGGGGCCGCGGGCTGTAGGCGCACAGATCAGTAACCGGGGTATAGACCACGCCTCCGGTCCCGCCCGCACGACGCCAATGCTCATAGACCAGCCAGTCGATCTTCTCGTTCTCGACCGGCAAAACCACAGGCGGGGGGCCGTCCGGATTCTCGTTCGCCAGCGAGCGCTCAAAACGTCCGCTGCGGCACTGCCATCGGCTCTCGGCGCTCTCGCCGTGCCAGCGTGGCGGGGGCGTCGGTTTCAGCTTGGGCTGATAGCTCGCATCGTAGACCAGAACGGCCAGTGCATGTTGCTGGGCCAGCGTTTTCCGCTGGATCTGCCCATCCACATAGATATCGCCGTGGCGAATCTCGATCGACTCCTCGGGCAAACCAATCACGCGCTTGACGAGGATGGCGCCCGGATATGCCGGGTGGCGGAAGGCGGCGATTTCCCAACGCCGCGGAGCACGAAAGCAGTACGCCGAACGGTCGATCAACACCCGGTCGCCGGCCAAATCAATCTGTCCGGCTACCGACTTTTCCACGTGACCACAATTTGGACACGCGACCCGCGGCTCGTCGTCCAACGGATCACGCTGGCAAGCGAAGCGGCAACCGCAGTCGCCGCAGACTACGTCGCGGTGCGTTCCCCGCAGCGTGTCGGCCATCGAGCCGCCATCGATTTGGCACGGCACCAAGATGCCATCCACCGCCCAGGTCTGCAACAGCAGCAAGGCAATCAGCAGCCGTATCCCGCGTTCGGGTATGGTCAAACGTCGCTGGGCCATTTGCATTTATGATATGGGATCGGCAGCAAACGGCAACCGCGGGAACGCTGTATTCTTCCTAAACTACCACGTCGGCGCGATCGTCCGCTCGGCACGCCAAAACACTGGATTTCATTAGCCTCCCCTGGCGACGAAAAGGTAGAGTGAGCGCAGCGAGCCCCACCATTACCATTTGCAAGACGCCGATTCGAGTCCCCCTCTCCCTCCGAGAGAGGGGGACTACAAGACCTAAGACCCGGAATTTTGCATGAGTCTCCTGCCACTGATCATTGTACTGGCCATAACCGCCGGCCGTGGGGAAGACGGCGACCATGGCGGGGTAGACGTCTTCCATTGTACCTTCGACGCCTCGTGGGATAAGAACTACGACCGCTGGCCCGACGACTGGACGCGCCGCCGTGGCCCCGGATACCCGCATTACGCGACCATCAAGATCGCCGACGCCGGCCCGAATGGCCAGCGCAGTCGTGGCCTTCATATCGCTCGCGCTGTTGGACCAGGACCATCATCGCTTACAGGAATACCGTTCGCCGCCGATCCGTGCGGCGGCGGATTGGAAGAAACTATGCCTGGGACCGCTTGCGCCGGACCCGGCCGCGAGATCGGCTATCGTCGGGCTGCACGTCGAGCCCCTGGGGGCCGACGAAGACCTGCACGGCACGGCTTCCTTCGGCGACCTGCGATTGCGTCGCGCGCCGCAGGTGACGCTCACCTCGAACCATGCGTTGAATCTGTTTGCCGATCCGCATCAGGTGGAAATCCAATGTGTGGCCTCGGGATTTCCCGCCGGGCCGCACTCGGTCGTTTTTCAAGTGCATGACGCGGGCGGGGTGGAATTGGCCCGCAGCACGAAGTCGCTGGCGGCGGAAACTGGTCGATCGCGCGATCGGCAGGTGCATCCGGCGACACCGGCGGCCTTTGTAGGCCGCGTCGCCTGGAAACCGCCGCTTGTCGGCCCCGGCTCGTATTGCGTCACTGCACAGGTCGTTGCGGCCGGCAAAGTCCAGGGCCGCGCCCAACTGGACCTGGCGGTGATTGTGCCCGAGCGCCCTGGGGGCCGCAGTGAATTCGGCTGGAGTTTGCCGCGCGGTTCCTTGCCGCTTTCGCTCGCGCAACTCAACGAACTGTTGCCTTCCGCCGGCGTGCGTTGGCTCAAGTATCCGCTCTGGCCAAGTGATCGCAAGAGCCAACGGTCGCTGGAGCAACTGATCGACTTGGGCGAGCGTTTGAGCGCACAGGGGATGGAACTGGTCGGATTGTTGCCCGCGGCCCTTGCCCCGCAGGCGGCCGACGAAGAGCATAATCCCTCCGCCGTCTCGCCGATGGCTGCCGAGTACTTCGCCGCCGACCCCAAGACCTGGTGCCCGGCCTTGGAGCCGGTGATGGCCCGGCTGGCCGCGCAGGTGCGCTTTTGGCAATTGGGCGACGACGCCGATCCGAGCTTCGCCGACGACCCAAGTGCGGAAATGAAGATCGGCCGGGTCAAGGCCGCAATGGATCGCAGCGGGCAAGACGCGCGCATTGGCGTCGGCTGGGATTGGCATGCCGGGTTGCCGAAAGCGGCCGTCACGGCGGCGCCGCCGCGGCCCTGCTGCCACTTCCTGGCCCTGCCGGCCGACCGCTCGCTTACCGATGAGCAACTGGCGGCGCGGCTGGATGCCACGCGCGATGCCCAGGTGCTCCGCTGGGTGACGCTGGAGGCGTTGCCGCGCGAGGGATCACCCACGGCAGCCCGCGCCGAGAACCTGGTCAAGCGCATGTTGCTGGCCAAGATGCACGGCGCCGAAGGCATTTTCTACGCCGACCCACTGGACAGCCGGCATGGCCTGATCAACCAGGACGGCACGCCCGGCGAACTGTTTCTGCCCTGGCGGACCGCCGCCCTGCGGCTGGGCGGCGCTCGATATCATGGCAGCCTGCAACTGGCCGGGGGTAGCTCCGCGCCCGTCTTCCTGCGCGGCGGCGAGGCCGTTGTCGCCCTCTGGAACGATCGGGCGGTGGAAGAACCCGTCCGCCTCGGCGACGAGATCCGGCAGAGCGACCTGTGGGGCGCGTCGCTCCCGCTGCAACACGATGGCAGCCAGCGGCGAATTTCCGTCGGACGGCTGCCCACGTTTCTCCTCGGCTTGAGCGAGCCGCTGGCGCGCTGGCAGGTGGACTGCGGCTTGGCCCGCGATCGCATTGCCAGCATCGCCGGGCAATCGCAGCAGAATTCGCTGCGAATCAACAACGGTTTCTCTTGCCGCGTTTCCGGCCGCGTCACGGTGACGGGGCCCGCCCAATGGCGCATCGAGCCGCCGGAATCAAGGTTCCAACTCGCCCCGGGAGCGCAGGCGGAACTCCCCCTGGAAATCGCGCTGTTGCCCAATGCCTTGACCGGCCGGCAGTCATTGCACCTCGATTTTGAAATCCAGGCCGACCGCGCCTACCGCTTCCGCGTCCATCGCAGCCTGGAAGTAGGGCTGGGCGATGTCCTGCTCGAAGCGGCCGCACGTCTGAATGGACAAGGCCAAATGGAGGTGCGGCAGCGGTTGGTCAACCACGGCCAGCAGGAAGTTAGCTTCCGCTGTACCCTGCTGGCTCCCGACCGCCGCGCGCAGACCAGCCAAGTCGTGGCCCTGATGCGCGGCGAAGACACGAAGACCTATCGCCTGCCCGACGGCGAAGAGTTGTTGGGCAAAACGCTATGGCTGCGGGCAGAAGAGGTGGACGGCCCGCGCGTGTTGAATTATCGCCTGGTGCCTTAACCCGGATTATTCAGGTAGGGTGGGTCGAGGTCGCGCAACATTGTGGTGGGGCTCGCAAACCGACGAAACTCTGCTCCGCACCCGGTAAACGAATCAGGCCGGCGGCAAGCGACCGAAGCCCCACCAGTACAACGGTTTGCTCGACCCACCCTACATGTTTATGAATAATCCGGGTTAAGGCATATGGCTGAAAAGGGTGAGACGTCACACACCCTCCTCATTTGGTGGTATCGCCTGCTTGCCAGACGCACGGCGAGTCTATTGCACCACCCACATTTACTACATTCCATGCCGCCCAGCCGGCGAACGATAAATTTACTATTCTTGACATTGGACGCACTTAGATATTGACTTTGTAAATAGATTGCCGATAATGGCGGTAATTGGGAGGGAAAGCCATGCTTCAGCTTGAAACGATTGATCCCCGGATTCTGGGTCAGCGTATTGCGGAAGCTCGCAAAGCCAGGGGTATTACGCAAGAGGATGTGGCCACTAATCTGGGTTGCAGCCGTCCAACCTACATCGCAATCGAGAAGGGCGAACGCCCGGCCAAGGCGGAAGAGATCGTGAAACTGGCCGCATACTTCGGTCGGCGGGTGTCTGAACTCGTCCGCCCGGGCGAGCCGGTTGTTGACTTTCAGCCGCACCTTCGCGCCGTCGCCGAGAAGATGAAGCCCGAAGACGAGCACGAACTTGTTGCCGCGATTGGCGACCTCCAGCGTCTCGCGGGGGATTACAGGAAGTTGGAGCAATTGATGAATGCTCCGCTTCGCTACAACTACCCGCCGCCGGTGAGCCTTGAAACGCCCGTGGATGTCACCGAATTGGCCGAGTCGGTGGCGAGCCAGGAGCGGCGGCGATTGGGACTGGGCGAACAGCCTGTGGAAGAAATCCGCCGCCTCCTGGAATGGGACGTGGGCCTGCGGATTTTCTACTGGCCCTTGCCCTCGGCCATTGCCGGCATGTACGCCTACGCGGACGATCTGGGGGGCTGCATCATGGTGAACTGCAAGCATCCCGCCGAGCGGCGGCGCGCTTCGATGCTGCACGAGTATGGCCACTTGATCGTGGATCGGTACAAGCCGGGCATCGACTACCTGAACATGCCCGGACGCAAGCCGGCCAATGAGCGCTTCGCGGAGGCGTTCGCCCTTAGCTTTCTCATGCCCGCTAATGCAGTCAGGCAACGCTTCCACGAGATCGTGGCCGCCACCAATGACTTCCAGGTTGCCGACCTCTGCCGCCTAAGTCATTTCTTCTTTGCCTCGGTTGAAGCAATGGCGATCCGACTTGAGCAGCTTGGGTTGATTCCGAAGGGAAGCTGGGCACTGATAAAGGAGTCGAAGTTCGCTCCCCGCCAGGCGGCGATGCTTCTTGAGTTGCCGGCACGCCACGAAGCGCCAGATTTCTACCCCGAGCGGTACAAATACTTGGCGGTTCATGCTTTCGAGCAAGAGAAGATCAGCGAGGAGCAACTTGCGCATTTCCTTCGTTGCGATCCTGTTACCGCGAGGGAAATCGTGATGGACTGCCTCACGAGGAACGTCATGGAAGACGACGGCAGCGAGCGGCCCGTGCAGCTTGAGTTTCAGCGCTCGTTGCTCGGTCGGCCGTGAGGAGACGGATAGCCCATGCAAGACGCTGCTCTGGATGCTTGTTGCCTTATCAATCTCTGTGCGGCCGGCAAGGTTCTTGGTGCCGTATCGTCTTCGGCCCGCGCTCGGCGCGGCGCGGCATCGCCGAAACCTGGTTCCGCCCTCGGCCTGAATCTTCATATCCCAAGCAAGGTGAGCGAGGAGACCCTCTACATCTTGCAACCGGACGTGGAAGATGCGAGCAAACTCGTGAAAAGTCCGATTGATCTGGAGCACCTTACCGCCGCTGGTTTCCTTCACAAGTGCGACCTTGAAGGCCAGGAAGAGATCGAGCTATTCGTTCAAATGGCAATCCCGCTTGGCGACGGCGAGGCAGCTTGTTTCGCCATTGCAGCCAAACGTGGCTGGGCACTGGCTACCGATGATCGGCGCGCGAGGAGGCTTGCGGCCGAATCCAGCTTGGCAGTCATCACGACGCCGGAACTGGTCAAACTCTGGGCGAAGAACACCAACGCGAGCGACGAAGAGGTCGTAGCGGTGTTGCAGAACATTCAGAAATTTGCGTACTTCACTCCGCGTGCCAGCGCTCCCGAGTATGCGTGGTGGGCAAGCTGCTTGGGAAAGGCTCAGAAGTAGTGCGCGCTTTGGCAATCCGGCCTCATTTGACACCGAACTACTCCAGCAGGCTTTTGGACCATTAACCCGGATTATTCATAGACTTTAGGGTGGCGTCGAGCAAACCGTGGTTCTACCCCAGCAGGCTTTTGGACCATTAACCGTTGCTGTTACGCCTGCCGCGCACCCTCGGCAATGACCGCCCAGGCAGTCTCGATCTTCCCCAGCGGCGCGCTGACCTGGATGCCGGCCACGCGCCCACGCACGCCGTCCACCGACTCCCGCGCGATCTGGATCCCCATGGCAAGTTGATCCTCGCGACTTTCAACCGAGGCCATCCGCTCCATGACGGCGTCGGGCACCACCACGCCCGGCACCTCGTTCCGCATGAACGACGCGTTGCGCAAGCTCACCAGCGGCCAGATGCCGGCGATGATGGGCACTCCATAGCGCTCGACGTCGTCCAGCATCCGCAACAGCGCGTCGGTGTCGAACACCGGTTGCGTGATGGCGAACTCGGCCCCCGCCTCGACCTTCCGGCGGAAGCGGTCCAACTCGCGGCGACGATCCAAGGCGGTGGGGTCCAGGCCCACGCCAATCACTGCGAACGTGGGCGGATCGATCGATTGACCACCCAGGTCAATGCCGCTGTTGAGCCGCCGCTGCACGGCGGTCATGCCGATCGAGTCGGTGTCGAAAACACCGGTCGCGTGCGGATAATCGCCCAGCTTGGGCGGATCGCCGGTCACGAACAGGATATTGTGGACCTCGCACGAGGCGCAGGCCAGCAGGTCGGCCTGCATGCCGATCAGGTTGCGGTCGCGGCAGCAGAAGTGCAAAATCACCTCGATCTCGGCCTCCTGCTGGATCCGATAGGCCGTAACCAGCGGAGAGAGCCGGGAACTGGCCCGCGGCCCGTCCGGGATATTGATGGCGCTGACACCCCGCTGGCGCAGGACCTTGCTCTTGGCGATGGTCGAGGACAGGTCGTATCCACGCGGCGGCAGCAGTTCGACGGTGGTCACCCACTGCCGGGCGGCCAGGCGGGCGGCAAGCTGCGATCGCTGGGCGAAGGGGGCCGGCTCTTTTGGCACTGCAGTCTCGGCCGCCTTCACCAGCACTTGCCGGTGCGCGGCCCGGGCCAACGGCTTGATGCTTTGGGCCACCGCGCGGATATGATCGGGCGTGGTGCCGCAACAGCCGCCCACCGCCGCCACGCCCAGTGCCACGTAACGCTTGGCATATTCGGTCAAGTACTCCGGCGAGCAGAAGTAGATGCGACGGTTCTCGACCTCCCTGGGCATGCCCGCATTCGGCTGCACGATCAGCGGCAGGTCGATCAGCCGCACGGCCCGTTCCACGGCGCTGAGGAGCCCATCCGGGCCGGTGCCGCAATTCATGCCCCAGGCGATCGGCTGTGGCCCGTCTTCCGGCACTGCGGCCAGCAGCCGCTCCAGCGATTCGCCCGAGGCCGATTCGCATTGCGTCACCGCGAATGACAGCAGGAAGGGGATATTGGGCAGACGGCGCATGGCCCGGGCACATCGCTCCAACGCCGCCCGGGAGGGCTGCGTTTCAAAGAGGATGAAATCGGCGCCCCCCTCCATCAGGCTCGTGACCTGCTGGGCCACCATCTCCTCCAGCAGCGGCTCGAACTGTGGTTGTTGCGGCAACGGCCCGACCGAGCCGGCCACGAAGATGGGCCGATCGGCGGCGGCGGCGATGCTGCGGGCGAGCCGGGCCCCGGTGCGATTGATCTGGATAACTTTGTCCGCCAGGCCGTAGGTGGCCAGCGCCACCCGGTTGGCGCCGAACGTGTTGGTCGTGAGCACGTCGGCCCCCGCGTCACGGTAACTGGCGTGGATCTGCTCGATCAACTTCGCATCGGAGAGGCACAACTCGTCGAAGGAGCGATTGGTAAAGACATGGTGGCGATAGATCTCGGTTCCCATCGCCCCATCGAACACCAAGACGCCCTGGCTGAGGGCCTCTGCAAAACTCGGAGTGGCAGGCATGGAGGATAATTTGGCGTTGGCAGGGAAAAGTAGCGTGGATATAACAGCCCCCATCTCCCGGAGGGAGAGGGGGACTTTCCGCGACAGAGGCGAATTATACTCGATAGTGGCGTCATCTTGGAACCCGGCTCAGGGCCGCTGGTCCTCGTTCGGCGTCAACAGCAGCCGATCGATCGCCACGCCGGGGGCGGAAGGACTCAGTTGCAGGCGGCACGGTCCAGCGGGCAGGTCGATCGTTAGCGGCTGCCACTTCCAGTGCGTGTCGGCGGCAAGGCGCCAAGCCGGCTGCGACGGCAGAGGACCACGTTGGTCGATCGCGCCCAACGACAGTGCGTTGGATCGCGTGCGAGCGGACCGGACACGCGCCCAAAGCCAATAGCGGCCTGCTCTGGGCACTTCGACGCCCCATGACACGGAGCCGGTGGGGCGGCCGATCGGTTCGCCGGGCTGAAC
>JBEKZQ010000329.1:0-7059 GCA_049509675.1 Thermoguttaceae bacterium
CTCTCGCCGCCAGCCCGGACCCATTGCCGCCGCAGTCCGCCATGCCAAGCACTCCGACGGCGCCCGTGCCGGAACCGGCATCGCTGACCCTTCTGGCCGTCGCGGCCATCGCCGCGCTGCTCAGGAACCGCGTCAGAATAAGTTGATTGATCCGCTCCTTGTGGTGCAGGCGTCTCGCCTGCATTTTTCCGGGCAGGCGCCCGCGCCTGCACCACAAAAAAAGCCGTAAGAGAACACGTTGATCAATCGCCGTAGGACGGATTGCCAATCCGTCTTACGGGCAACTGGGCCAGTTATTATTTTGCGGGCGCTAGTGGTCTTTTTCCGTCCGGACGTCGAAGTCGCGCAGGCTGCGCACCGGTTCGGCCCCCGGTCCCAGCAGGGCGGCTTCGACCTGGTACCGCCCCGGCCGACGCGGGATGTCCAGGGCAAACATCAGTTTCTCCCGCCCCAGCGGCGACACCGCGCAAGGCTGGGTGGTTTCCTCGACAATCTTTCCCTCGCCCAGCAGATGCACGCGCACGCTGCCGCGCCAGTTCGCATACAGGTCGTTGATGACGACGACCGGAAACGCCTGTCTTTGGCCGGGCGCATACTCCGCGGCCCAGGCGTCGATCATCAGTCCCACGGGGGCGAACGCGTCGCGAACGTGGCGGTAGAACTCCGGCTCCCAAGTGAGCTTCTCCACGTCGAGCCAGTGGTCGCTGGTCTGGCCGTCGGGCCGGGAGTATCCCACGGCACAGAAGTGCATCACCGCCGCGCAGGCCCGATGGCTGCGCCAGAACTCGGTCTCGGCCGCCAGGATGCGGGCGTACAACTCGCGCCGCTGCTCCGTCGTCGAGCGGGGGCCCAGCAGGTTCTGGTACAATTGCCGCGTCAACGTGGTGGGCGTGCCGTCGCGGTTCAGCCATAGCCAGCCGTATTCGTTGACGATGATCGGGTTCTTGCCGGAGGACCAGTTCAAAGTGCCCGGATCGCGGGCGATGTCGGCCAGCTTGTAATTGGGGTTCTGAAAATGATAGGGGTGCAGTTCGCAGGAGTCGGCCCGTCCGACCGCCGGACTCCAGCCGTTGTCCCACGGGCGGTCGGAGAAGTCCAGGCCGCGGACCTTGGCGATCGCCTTGCCCGTCTCGGGCGAAGGTGTCTCGTTGCAGGCGTCCCACACCACCACGCTGGGATGGTTCCAACGCTCCTCCATCCACTGGGCATACTCTCCGGCCAACTCGTCGGCATCGAAATCACCCGGCTTGGGCTGCATGTTCCAAATGGGGAACTCGTCCTGGATCAAGAAACCTTCCTCGTCGGCGATCCGGTACCACAGTTCGGGCGGAAAGCCGATGCAGTAGCGGAGCGAGTTCCAGTGCATGTCACGGAACGAACGGTGCAGCCGCCGCACCCACTCTTCGCGCCACGGCTTGTCGCCCCGCTCGGCGTCCTCGAAGAAG
The DNA here is from genome assembly GCA_049509675.1 of Thermoguttaceae bacterium. Lineage (GTDB taxonomy): Bacteria > Planctomycetota > Planctomycetia > Pirellulales > Thermoguttaceae > JBEKZQ01. The sequence continues at coordinate 1,446 of JBEKZQ010000329.1, forward strand.
CGGTAGAGCGTGACGTTGCTGCCGCGCATGAAGTACGGTCGCCCATTGAGCACGGCCCGGCCCGTGGCCGGATCCAGGTGGAAGCTGCGCATGCCGAAAGGCGTCTTGAGCAGGTCGCCCGGACTGCGCACTTCCAGTTCATAAAGGAAAGGATCTTCCGGCGACCAAAGATGGGCGTTGGCGATGGCAATCGTGGTCTGACCGCTCGCCTCGGCGGAGCCTTTTCCCTCTGCCACGACCCGCCCGCCGCGGGCCTCGCGCACCGTGAATTGCAGGCTCGTCAAGGGCTGGCCGCTGTCCGGACGCAGCCAGGTGTGAACCGTGATCGAGTTCTTTTCGACCTCCGGCACTACTTGCACGCGGTCGATGTGCGGCGCGCCGGTGAGGATCAGTTCCACGGAATCGAAGATCCCGGGGATGAACTTCCTTTTCTCGTAGTCCCAGCCTGATGGAATCGGCCTGGGGATGTTTTCCCGAAATGCGCCCACGCGAATCAGGATCTCGTTGGCGCCGAAACGAAGCGCCTTGCGGGCGTCGAACAGCCCCGGGGTGAAGCAAGGAAGATGCTCGCCCAGCGGAGTGCCGTTCAGAACGACCCTTGTGCCGAACATCGCCTTATGAACCTTGAGAATCGCTGCGGCAGGCAGAGGGTCCTCGAAGCGAAACTCGCGGCGGTACCAGAACGCCTCTCGGAGTTTGCTCTTGACGCCCACCTCGGCAAACGCCGGCCGGGCCATGTCCACCAGGCCGGGTACGGCAACCGAGTGCTCGAACCGCTGGGGGGCTGCCTCGGCGGTTCCCTCGGCGATCTGCCATTGGCCATCCAGAGAGATCACGCGCCGGCCCTGCTCCGCGGCCCCGGTGCTTGCTGCCCCGGCCACCGCAAGGGTCGCCCCTAAAACAACGCGATACCATCGACGCACAAGCTGCTTGTTCATCATGTCCTCCCGATTTTTGGTAATCCAGGCGTTACTCCTTCCATCCAGTTGAACTCTTGCAAAATGCCGATCCAAGTTCCCCTCTCCCTCCGGGAGAGGGGGACCACTTGCGTACTCCTTACCGCAGTTTGCAAGAGTCCAGATTCAACACGTGAATCATCTTCTCGACTCGCCCTCCTCGTCCGGCGCTGTCCCAAACCACGAGTGTCACGCGGTACGTGCCCGGCAGGTCGTAGCAATGCTCCGGGGCAGCGGTCACCTCGGGGATGCCGTGTCCGAAGTCCCAGAGTCGTTGGGCGATCGTGCCGGCCGCGGCCCGCGAACTGCATTGGAACGCGGCGGGCTGGCCGGCGCGGATCGTTCGCGGAAAACCGAAATCGGCCACCGGCGGCGCGCCGGCAAAGGGCCGGGCCGGCGGCAGTTGGTTGCTGCCGTTGCCCTCGACGCGACAGTGGTTGAACTCCAGGGCGGAGTACGCGGCGGGTCCGCTGACGGCCGCCAAACCGTTGCCGGCCACGTCGCAGTGCAACAGGGTGATCGCGTCGACGCGCGGTCCGCCCAGTTGAAGGCCGTAGCCGCCGTTGTCGCGAAAAACACAGTCCTCGAAAACCATTTGCCGGCAATCGCCGTTGGTACGCAGTCCATGACCGTCGTCGCCGGGGTAGATGGCGTGCGGATCGCCGCGATGCGCGTGCGCGAAGGTGCAACGATAGAAGTAATGTTGCGCCGCGCCGCCCTTCTCGCCCTGGAGCTGCGCGCCCCATTGCACGCAATCGCGGATCGTGTTATAGCCCCAGAAAACGTTGTTTTTCACCGGGACGTTGGAGACCGACAGGCCGATCCTGGCCCCGGGCCCGACCACGTTGTCGGTGACGACCATGTCGCGGGCGATGATCTCGATGCCGAGGAACTTGAGCGTGCCGTCGCTGGCGGTCACCGTGTTGCGGCGGACCGCCGAACGGTGTCCTTGATCGACGCTCAGCCAATGATCGATCGTGTTGTCTTCGATGAGCGAGCGCGGGCAGCCGCCCCAGATCTCGATGCCCAGTCCCTCTCCGCCGGAGCCGGTGACGCGGTTCTGGCGGATGATAAGCTCGGCCGAGTGGTCGCCGAAGATCCCGCCGCGGCCCGTGTTGTGGATCACGTTGCGCAGCACCTGGTTGCGCACCGACCCCCAGGCCAGCCGGATGCCGCCGCCGTATTCGGCCCGCAGGCCGATGTTCTCGATGCGGCAATCGCTGATGCGGCTATCGGTCACGCCGCCGGCCATGTTCGGGTTGCCTCCCGAAAAGAGGATTGCGTGCGGACCCCAGGTCTTGGCCGACAAATTGCGGATGCCGAGATGGTGCAGCCACAGCCGCCGGGCCTTGCTGCCGGCGATCCCTTGCTGGACCAGCGGATTGTTGCGGCCGTCGAGCGTGAGCTGGGCGATCTCCACGTCCTCGCAGCCCTCCAGGCGGATGAGCACCGACGGCTGAGTGCCGCAGTAGACCAGGCGCGTTTTCTCCGGGCCGGCGCCAAGAAGCTTGATCCCCGATTTGGGTCGCAGGGCCTCGGCAATCTCGAACTCGCCGGGCGGCAGTTGCACCACGTCGCCGGGACCGGCACGCTCCAGCGCAGCCGCAACGGCCTGCCGGTCGCGGCCCTCGGGCTCAATCGTAGCGCCGTGGACCACAACGCCGCATGCGATTGCCGGGGCGGCCAGCGCTATCATCAATAACCGCATCGGCATCTTCCCTTTGGGATGGAACATTCACCGCAAGTTCGTAACCGTTCACGGGCCGGGGACTGGTCCATTTTTCGGCCAGAGGATGCTGTCTTGCGAATCGACGTCGGCCGAAAACATGGACCTGTCCCCTTCCCGGCCAAAGGGGACCCCGTGAGCGGTTACGCAAGTTCAGCCAGTTCAGTTTAATGGAAGAAACGGCCGACGGCCAGATCCGGGTGAAAGAACGCACGCTTACTAGCACTCCGCAGCATACCACCGGGCTTGAGGGGAGAACGGTGCCGGGTAGTGGTACAGTTTGGCGCTAGTGCCATCTAATTCTGCGGCGTTCTGCCGCCGGCACGTATCGCAAGAATTCCTTCTATGCGTGCAAAACCGCTATTGACATGCGTGCCCCAGCGCGCATAATAGCTGTCGTATGGTACGCATAGCACAGAAATGGAGGGTATTCACGTGGAATCGCAGAAGTCGCTAGAAGGCATGAGCAAAGAGCCTGATGCCAGTGAGGCAGCAAGGGTCCTATCGAATCTGGGCGCGTCCAAGGGCGGGAAGGCTCGGGCCGCTAAGCTGACCGCAGAGCAATTAAGCGAGAGCGGCCGGAAGGCTGCCCTCGCTCGGTGGGCCGGCGATATTCTCATCGCCACCCACGGGTCTTCCGACCACCCACTCAAGATCGGAGAAATTGAAATTCCCTGCTATGTCCTGGCGGACGGGAGACGAGTTCTTGCACAGAACGGCATGATCGCATCCCTCGATATGAAGTACGGAACAGGCAGCGGAGGGGGGGCTGATCGACTGGTCGGTTTTATCGGTGGCGCGAAGCTTAGCCCCTTTATTCCCAACGACTTACGCGATCGGATCGAGAAGCCGCTCCGGTTCAAGACAACATCCGGTAGTGTGGCTAATGGCTACGAAGCCACGATCTTAGCCGATCTGTGCGACGCGGTACTGGCCGCCCGGAATGCTGGCGTTCTTCAGAAACAGCAGATGCACATTGCCCATCAGTGCGAAATCTTAATGCGAGCCTTCGCTAAGGTCGGGATCATCGCCTTGGTGGATGAAATTACGGGCTACCAAGAGGATCGTGCCCGCGATGCGCTGGTGGAGATTCTCCGGGCATTTATTTCCGAAGAATTGCGGAAATGGATCAAGACGTTTCCTGATGAATACTTTCGTGAGCTTTGCCGGCTACGGGGAATACCAGTGGGGCGGATCGCCAGTCACCACCCACAATATATTGGCCACCTGACGAACGACGTGGTTTACCGAAGGCTTGCCCCAGGCGTGCTCAAGCGACTGAAAGAGGTGACACCCAAAAACCCGAAGGGTGCCCGAAAACACAAGTTCTTTCAGCGGCTGACGGAGGACATCGGTGATCCTGCCCTTCGGCAGCACTTGGCTTCGGTAATCACGCTGATGAAGGTAAGCGATGACTGGAAGGGGTTCTACCGGATGCTCAACAAGGCCCTTCCAAAATACAAGGAGATGCCATTGCTGGAGTGGGCTGAAGCCCGATCTGAGTTGGAGTAAGAACGACGGAGGACGGCCCGTGGGTATGATGCGGTTGGCGAAAAGACCAGACTTCCGGCCGCGATGGCTGCTGGGGTTACGCAAAACCTGTTGAGCTTCTAGGAGAGCGGAGCACGAAAGGTATCCGTCTGCTGGCAGGGACAGAAATCAATCGACATATCGAGGACGGCCAGCACGTCCCGGTATAGGCGAATGCTGTATTGGACGTAGAATCCGTATTGACCACCATTTGGCGGATCAGGAGGATAGAACTCGAAGCACGAGACTAGAGTCTCGGTGCAAGTCGGCCGCGCCAAGGCTAGGTGCCGTTCAAGTTCTTCGAGCAAGGCAAGTTCGATGGACGGCGGAAGATTCCATCCAGCGATTTTATGTCGAACGGGATTCGGCAATACTGGCTCGTAGCTCATCGATTACTTCCCTCAACGGCTTGTATTGCCCATGCTCCACGGCGTGAAGAGACAGATGCTCCATGCGCAGATTGCGATCCCCTGGGCCGGAGATAACCTCGCCGACGCATTCGCTAATTTCCTCGGCTGTGATTTCACGCCCTTGCGATCTCTTCACTTCGTCAGACTTCTTGCGAACGGCGTCCGCGATCGCATCACGCAGGTATGGCTGATACCGACCGATGATTCGACGGACATAGAAAGGCAATTGATTGTCGCTCTTGCATTTTCCCATCTGAGTCACCCCTTCCCCGGCACGTATCTATCACGACCAATCGTGCCCACTAGAGCCATCGACATAAAGGGTTCGTCGGCGTTGCTCCTGAATGTAGTTGGAGCCGCCATATTCTGCAAGTACCTTGTAAAGTTTGCGTGTCTTACCAAAGCCTACCCCGTGAATCAAGCTCAAGTCCCTTTTGGACATTATAGCACGGATGAACAGAAAAAGCGGACCAGCACCATGCTGCTGGGTGCATCGTTACCACCACACCGTTTTCCCGTTACTCTTGAATAATTCCGGCCAAACTGTACCACTACCCGGTGCCGGCGCTTGGAGTTCACCCAGTGTTGGATAAACCGCAAATCCAAGCCAGATGCCAACATTTGCTGGCTTGCCGACTTACGATCGGGATGCTGCCAGTGATAGCACTTAGCCGGGTTGGACACAATTCGGGTCCGGTTGGCAAACGCCGCCCGATATCGCGAATCGCCGTAAGTCCGTGCAAGCGGGGATGTCCCGGCGAATTCAACACTGGGTGAACTCCAGTGCCGGCGCGCATTGACATTTGCGGCGGGTGCGGTTATCAAAAAAGATACGGCCCGCCGGCGCGCCACTTCTATACTCCCCCCCCATACCGGTACTCCCGATAACCGACAACCCACGCCATGCGGCACTCACTGGCCGGCATCTTGACTCCGACGGTATCTGCCGTGCTAGGCATCGTGTCGCTGCTGGTTTGGGTGCGGCAAGGTCC
>JBEKZQ010000033.1:0-21401 GCA_049509675.1 Thermoguttaceae bacterium
CAAGCCATCGCACGTCGCAAGATCGGGCGGCGGGCTCGTTCTCGAACAAAACGCCCCATACTGCTTGCCGAACTCGAAGCACGCTATGGGGACTCATCCTAGCCCGAAAGCGGGTCGTTGTTCTTAATGCTGTCGCCACGACGAGCGACCCATACGGCTTATACAACTCGAACATGGCAAGCGCATTCGCCTCGTGCGGAATTTCTCAAACCCTCAGTTCGGGCACTTATAGCTACGCGACCACCAAGAACGGCAGTTTCCCGGTCAACTACGTTTCCTGGGGCGATACGGCCCGCCTCTGCAACTGGCTGCAAAATGGTCAGCCAAGTGAGCCTGAAGGGAACGGCACGACGGAAACCGGGGCCTACACGCTCAACGGCGACACCACGAATTTGATGACGGAAACCCGCAACACCGGGGCGACCTATTTCATCCCCACGGAAAACGAATGGTATAAGTCAGCGTACTACAAAGGAGGTAGTACCAACGCTGGCTATTGGACCCATCCTACGAAGAGCAATACGGCGCCCGGCAACACGCTGCCCGACACGGGCAACAACGCCAACTTCTACGATTACTACGACACGGGAAACGGCGGTTACACCGACCCGACAAACTATTTGACGCCGGTCGGCGCATTTTCGGCATCTCCCGGGCCCTATGGCACCTATGACATGAGTGGCGACGTTTGGCAATGGAACGAAGCGAACATCAGTGGTGAATATCGGGGTTTGCGTGGCGGGTCCTTCTACGGCTTCTCGGACGCCCTGGCCTCCTCCGACCGCTACAGCGGCTACCCGACGAGCGGGTACGGCAACATCGGTTTCCGTGTTGCAAGTGGCGCAGCGAGCCCTGAGCCCGGTGGCATCGTCATGTTGCTTGCCGGCGCGTTGGCGTTTGGAATCTGGAGACTACGCCGGAGGGCCTGACCGCCATACCTTCGTCGCGTAGCGACGGAGAATGTAGCTTGCCGAAAGGCGCGGCCGAGGCCGAACACAAGACAGGCCATGAGTCCGACTGCCGGCTTGTGGCCTGTCTGTGTATTACCAGGCCGACACTTGGGCTGGGGCGGGCAGCGATTCCAACGGGACCCGGGCTATCCGCAAAATGCTGGCTTTGCACCCAGAAGCGGAAGAGCCAGTTCATTTCCTTGGTTTTTGATATTCCACCCGAAACTGGTATACTATTTCGTCGGGAAAATTGGCTGCAGGACGGGCGGCACTGCAATAAAAGCTCGAATTCTGCGTTTAACTCGGTAGACAGTGGCGGTCCCCATGGATCAACTCGGCGACCAAGAGCGTTTCACGCAGTGGGTGCGCGAACACGAAAAGGCCGTGCGAGGCTTCCTGCTCGCGATGGTTCGCCGGCCGGAGGTCGCCGACGACTTGAAACAGGAGGTGTTTTGCCGGGCTTGGCAGGCGCGGGGGAGCTACCAGGAGCAGGGTAACGGTTTGGCCTACCTGCTGAAGATTGCCGACCGCCTGGTGTGCGACCGTCATCGGCGGCCGGGGCCTCAAAAGGAACGGAATCTTGATGAGGAGGGCTGGAAGCGGCACGAGCCCCACAGTCGGGGGTGGGAACCGCCGGAGGTCGCCGAGATGACGGAGCAGGCCAGGCAGTTAGCGGTTGCCATGGACCGTCTGTCGTCCGTGCAACAGCGCATACTATTGTTGAGGTATTACGGCCAACTAAGCTTTGCGGAAATCGCCGACGTAACCGGATGCCCTTTGAGCACAACCCTGAGTCATTGCCGCCGGGGTTTGGAGACTTTGCGGAAACATTTGGCATGATGACCCATACGTTAGGATCGCCGAATGAATATGTGTCACAAGAAAGCCTAACCTTGAGGAGTTGAGCATATGTCGTCACCGAGATTCTTGATAACGCTGGGCGTTGCCACGCTATTGTGGGGGATGTCGTCAGTTGCCGCGCTCGCCAACGACGGCCCGGCGAAGGCGTCCCGAACCGAGGACGTGAAGTGGGATGCCGACGCCTCGCGTGTCGCGGTTGACGTCGGCGGCGAGACCGGGCGCTTGCCCGGCGTTCGGCCGCCGGAACCGCCCGAGGATGATCCCGGTGGACCGCCTCCCGGTGGACCGCCTCCGCGACGAAAGGGTGGACCAGGGCGAGACCAGGGTCCGCCCTTCGATCCACGGCCGGATGACGGCCCCGGTGGGCCGGGTCCGCGGGAAGACGGTGGACCCGGCAAAGGCCGCCGTCCGCCGCCTGATGATCTGCCGCCAGGCCCCGGGGGGCGAGGGATGGAACGTGATGCCCCCCGTTGGCCGCGCGGCGACGCCGAGGCAATGCGTGCCAACGATCCCGAAATGTACAAAGCCGTCCAGGAGGATGCGGAATTGGATCGGCAGTCAGAAGAACTGGCTCTCCAGTACCGCAAGGCTTCTGCGGAACAGCGCGGGAAGATCAAGCTGCTCATCGAGCAGGTGGTCGATCGGCATTTCGAGATTCGCCAACAGCGGCGTTCCTTGGAACTGAAGCGTCTGGAAGAAGAGCTTCAGCGTCTCCACCAGAGCGTGGATCGCCGGGCCAAGGCCCGCAAGGAGATCGTCCAGAAACGTGTTTCCGACCTGCTGGGCCGGGAAGATGATACTCGCTTCTGATGCGCGGCGAGTTGCTTTGAGTGGCAAAGACGGGCGGATGCTGCGCGATGGCAGCAGATCTTGACCGCTTCCTCAGGTTAGCTGAGAATTGTACTCTTTCGCCTGCACTTTACCACCGTTCGCCGACAGGAGCTTCGCGGAATGGCCGAGATCACCTTGTCGAATGTCAACGCCTGCGAGAGGGTTCCCACCTGTGTCTTCCGCAGCGCCGGCGAGGCCAGCCTGGCCGTCGCCCGGGAAATCGCCGAGCTGGTGCGGCAGCGGGCCGGACAGGGCCACACCGCGGTCCTGGGGTTCGCCACCGGTTCCACGCCCACCGGCATCTACAACGAACTGGTCCGCATGCACCGCGAGGAGGGCCTGAGCTTCCAGAACGTCGTCTCGTTCAACCTGGACGAATACTATCCGATCGGGCGGCACGAGTTGCAGAGCTATTATCGCTTCATGCACGAGTACCTGTTCGACCACGTGGACGTCCCGGCCGAGAACGTGTACATTCCCGACGGCACGATCCCCATCGAGCGCGTGCCGGAGTTCTGCGCGGCGTATGAGCAGGCCATCGTGAAGGCCGGCGGCATCGACATCCAGTTGCTGGGCATCGGACGGACCGGGCACATCGGCTTCAACGAGCCGGGCTCGTCGCGCACCAGCCGCACGCGGCTCATCAGCCTGGACCGCCTCACGCGGGTCGACGCCGCCAGCGACTTCTTCGGCGAGCAGTACGTGCCCCGCCGGGCGCTGACCATGGGCGTGGGCACGATTCTCGCGGCCCGCAGAATCATCCTCACGAGCTTCGGCGAACACAAGGCCGCGGTGCTGGCCCAGGCCATCGAAGGGCCGGTCACCGAGGCCGTGGCGGCCAGTTTCCTGCAACAGCATCCGCAGGCGCAAATCATGCTCGACGAGGCGGCCGCCGCCGAGCTGACCCGTTGCAAAAGCCCCTGGCTGTTGGGCCCCGTCACCTGGCAGGAGCCGTTGGTGCGCAAGGCCGTGATCTGGCTGGCCCGAAAGCGCGGCAAGGCGATCCTGAAACTGACCGACGAAGACTACAACGAGGCCGGCCTGCAAGACCTGTTGGCCGGCCAGGGCCCGGCCTATCGCATCAATCTGGAGGTCTTTCGCGCCCTGCAGAAAACGATCACCGGCTGGCCGGGCGGCAAACCGGACGCCCAGAAGCGCCCCGGCGACATCCGCCGCGCCACCGATACAATCTTCCCCAAGCGCATCCTGATCTTCTCGCCCCATCCCGACGACGACGTCATCTCGATGGGCGGAACGCTGATCCGCCTGGTCGATCAGGGGCACGCCGTACACATCGCCTATCAAACGTCCGGGAACATCGCCGTGTTCGACCTGGACGCCATCCGCTTCGCCGATTTCGCCGCCGATTTCAACCGCCTCTTCGGCCTGGGCATGCAACAATCCGACCAGGTCGAACGGCACATCGAGGAGTTCCTCAAGCACAAGCAGCCGGGCCAGGTCGATAGTCGCGAGGTGCAGCAGATCAAGACCCTGATCCGCCGCGGCGAATCGCGGGCCGCCGCCCGGGATTGCGGCGTGCCCATCGAGAACGTGCATTATCTGGACATGCCGTTCTACGAGACCGGCAAGGTCCGCAAGAAGCCATTGAGCGCCGACGACATCCGCATCGTGGCGGAACTGCTGGAAAAAATCCGCCCTCATCAAGTCTATGCCGCCGGCGACCTGACCGATCCGCACGGCACGCATCGCGTGTGCTTGAACGCCATCTTCCAGGCCGTACATCAGGTGAAACGCCGGGAGTGGTTCCGGGGCTGCGAGATCTGGCTCTATCGCGGCGCCTGGCAGGAATGGGAGCCGGAGCGGATCGAGATGGCCGTGCCGTTGAGTCCCCAGGAGCTTCTGAGCAAGCGGAGCGCGATCTTCAAGCACCAGTCGCAGAAGGACCGGGCCATGTTTCCCGGTCCCGACGAGCGGGAGTTCTGGCAGCGGGCCGAGGCCCGCAACCGCGCCACCGCCCAGTTGTACGACAAGCTCGGCCTGGCGGAATACGAAGCCATCGAAGGATTTGTCCGCTGGTTTCCCGAGGCGGCGGCAGAGGGCCGGTAAATATTGACTTCCCCCTTTTGCCTTCCGTCCGCTTATCAACCGCCGTCGGGCATCTCATCGACGCCGTAGAGCCGACAGACGAATTCGTCGATTCGCTGCTCGTGGCCTTCGACCTCGCGCTGCAACCGTTCCACGGCGCGGTCGCCGGCGGCCGTCGTCTGCAACTGTTTCCTGGCGTCGATGATCCGCGCAACTCGTTCCGCGATCTGGTTGGCCAGTTTTTGCTGTTGCGCGTTCACGGGAAGAACGATCGGGATTTGCTCGATGTACTGTTTGTTGTAGGCGTACCAACCGCTGTGAAACCGCGTGGTAGTCTGCTTTACGAACCAATCGAGAAGCTTGCTGTTGAGCACACCGAGAACGTAGTGGCACGAGAGGTCCGGTGGAAGTGTGATCCCGTATCCTCCGCCACCGCCTCCGCCGCTCCCAACAAAGAAGAACTCGCCCGTCTCGTCGAGGCAGAACTCGGCTCTGCGCCCCAGTGAGGGCGTCAGGATTTTCGGCATGCCCATCCTTCCCAAATTCTTGGGATAGACATAACCATGCCATCCGTCACCCTCAAACGTGCCTCGCTCCCGTCGCGCAAGGCGCTGGCGACAGCGGGTAAGGTAATCCCACGTCTTGGGCCATTTGCGAGCAAGTTTCTCGGCGGCGATCAGCCGCCATTTTCCCGAAGCGATCTCGTAGGGGAAAAGCACCGCCTGCGTTGTTGCATCGGGCACCCATCTTCGGATATGTACCGAGCCTTTCAACAGTGGGTGCAACAGGCCCGTTTCGAGTTCAACGGGCACCCCCAAAGCGGCGCTGTGATGTTGCCTTCCGCGGCAGTCCAGGATGAACACGTCGTCCGTGCTCGTCTGCAGCCCAACGAAAATCGCATCTGCAACCTTGGACAGCGGCGGGCCGGCCTCGCGGACTTTTTGCAGCAACTCACCTTGCACCGCGTCGACAAACACGAAGGGCTCGGAAGACGGTGGATACTGCGCCACGAATCTTGTTGCGCCTTCAACAGTTCTGCGGCCCTCGAGCGCCCGGCATTGGCCGTCTCCGTCGGTCAACTGCGAAACCCGGTTGAACTTGACCCCGTCGCGGTTGGCCTTCTTTGATAGAACGTGGATTGCCGTGTACGTTGTAGCCCCATTAAATACCTGCTGGTCGGTGAAGTCGATCACCGATCGCAAGTGACGCCCGCCGGCGACAATTTTGCGGATGCCCGCACCATAGGCGGCCTGCCAGAACTTGTTGGGGCAGATAAACCCCAGCAGCCCGTCCTCGGCCAGCAGTTCCAACGCCCGCTCGATGAACACCACGTAGATGTCGTAGTTTCCCTTGGCGGCCGACTTATAGCGCCGCTTGTAGAACTCGCACTCCTCTGGCGCCCAGCGGTTCAGCTCCTGGACCCGGACGTACGGCGGGTTGCCGACAATACAGTCGAACCCCGGGCGGCTTGCAAACACCCGGCCAAAACCGTGCGTCTCGCTCGACCAGTCAAACGCATTCATGCGGAACTTAACATCCTCGTTGCACGAGAACAGTGCGCCATTCTTCTCGTCCCAGTACTTGTCAAAATCGGTCTGCGATAGAAGGCTGTTGCCACATTGATTATTGTTGTCCAACGGCGGCAGCAGATGGTGTTCCATGAGCCCCCGCTGCCATCCCTCCGGCATGTTCTCCAGCGTCTTTAGGTACAGGCTCAAAATGGTCACCTCGACAGCCTGAGCGTCGATGTCGACGCCGTGGATGCAAGACGTGAGCAATTCCGCCTTGAAGTCCGGCATCAAGAGCCACTGTCCCGCGCGATTCTCGACGGCAATCTTGCGCCTTCTGCCCCGCCCCCGCGGCGAGGCGGGTATCTCCGCCGACTCCGGATGCTCGGCGATATGTCCGCAGCAATAGTCGACCAGGTATTGGTACGCGGCAATGAGGAATGAGCCGGAGCCGCACGCGGGATCGAGGATCTTCACGTCGCGGACTTCGGATGGCGTCTTGCCGTCCACCTTCGGCGCGATCACGCGGCGGATGATGGTATCGACAACGAATCGCGGCGTGTAGTACACCCCGCCGGCATGGCGGACCTCGGGCTTGGGCTTCGCGTCGACATTGTTCCGGTCCACGGTGACGCTGCCGCCGAGGAATCGCTCGTAAATGATCCCAAGCAGGTCGTCGGCGATAGCGTCGAAACGATAGGGCCCTTCGGGCTGATATAGGGAGCGAACGAAGTCGGCGAGCAACTCCGCGGAAACCGCCAACGCTTCGCTAAAATGGGCCTTGAACAGGTAGCCGTTGAATCGGGCGTCGAATTCACGGAATTGGCCGGCCAACACGCTGTACAGGTCTAATCGGTTTCTCGCGGCGCCTTCGACCGCCTCGCGCAGCGTTCCGTAACTGATGATGCCGCGGTCTTCGCAAACCCGCATGAAGACCAAGCGGTCGATCAGACGCTGCGTCGCGTCGGCCAGTTCCGCCGCTCCGCGGTGGGTCTCGGCCTCGCGGAATCGGGCGCGATTATCGTGATAGATCTCCCGGGCAAAACGAAGCCGGTAATCCTCAAGGTGCTTCAGGAAGACCTGATCGACGGGCTCGGTCCCGCGGAGGTCGATGAGCATACGGTCGAAGCCGCGAATGCGTCGCCCCGTGCGAACCTTCTTAAGCTTTGCCAGCAACCGCTCCAGCGAGCCGCCGGCAACCGCGTCCCGGCCAAACGTCTGCCAGAGCACGTCCCATTGCGCGACGAAGTCCTCATAGCGCAGGTCGAACTCCTCAACGAGGCCCCGGCCCGGCTCTTCGAGGTAGGGCTTGATCGTCGTGTCGAACAGGCGGAACTCTCCGAAGCTGGCGAGGATCGCGAACGGGATTTGGGCGCTCCAAGCGTATGTCTTTGCCTGGAAAATCGCATCCTTGTCGGCCCTGAGATCGACCACGGGTTTCTTGGCTTCCACAACGAACCGCGGGAAGCCATCGATGCGGAACAGGTAATCCGGCCGGCGGTTGCGTAGCCTTTCGCCCTCGATGGTGCCGACCGGCGCCTCGATCAGCACGTCTTTCTCGGCGTGCGAGCGGTGGTCTGTATTGGCCACGTCCCACCCGAGGGCCTTCCAAAATGGGTCGATGTACTCGTTGCGAACAACCGCTTCGCTTGTCTGGGGGTCACGCAGGGCCGCAAGGTTAGCGCGAAAGCCTGAAACCAAGTCCGTTATCGCTGCGAAATCACGGGCATCCGACACCATAGCAAAGGCCCCCCAATGGTCCGTCGCGCAATGCACCTCCCGGAAGAGCGAATTCTAGCCCAATACCGTGGCCGGCGAAAGTGGGCGGCGCCTCGTGACTGGGGCGTAACCTTGTGCGCAGGTTAAGTTGCCGCCGCTAGCCCCGCGTCCGGCCGCGGTACTGCCGCAACTCGGCCAGTACGGCCGACATGTCCGCCGGCAACGGGGCCTCGATCTCCATCGGTTGACCGCTCGTGGGATGCATGCCGATCGAGCGGTCGATCATGTCGCGGTCCAACTGCGGAGTGCCGGAGACCAGCGCAAAATACTCCTTCTCGATCGAGCGGTTCTGCAACTGCGACGCCAGCTTGGCGTGCGCCTCCTCGGAGCGGGCGACCAGGATGACGCCGCTGGTATCGCGGTCCAGGCGAATGTTGACGCTGCCCAGCAGCCCGCGAATTCGTTGGAAGGCGTCCAGGGCGGCGGCGTAGAGGCTGCCGTTGCAGTCCTGGGGAACGACCTCTGCACAATGGCACCAAGAGATGTGGTTGTGCCGGGCGATGACCAGTTGCTCGCTGACCCGCTCGATCTCGACCTCGCCCGGGGCACCCGCTTGCGGGTCGCGGCCGATGCCGAGGGCCTCGATCGCCAACAGCTTTCCTTCGCAGGGGGGCTGAGGAACGTAACTCGTGGCCGGCATCTCTTTGCCATAGAAATCGCGGATGATCTGGCGGCACTCGTCGATCAGGTTGACGTTCGGCACGAACACCGCCTGGTGTACGATCGACCCCCGCGCGCCTTCCTCTTGAATCACCGCTTCGATAGTGCGCAGCGCATCGTCGGCCTGCTGGCGGAGCGTCAAGCCGCGGCGCGGGACCGCCGCCGCTAACACATGGCGGACGTCGTTCAGTTCGACACCCTGGACGTACATGCCGCGGCCGGCAACTGCCTGGGTCACGGTCCCTTGGATACGGACCCGTTCCGACACGGAATGCAGGACATCGAACCGCATCAAGGACGCGATCCGCCTGACCGGCGCATGTTCCGTGCCATTTGCACTACGCCAGCTTCCGTCGCTTGATGACAACTTTGAACAGGTTTCCACCTTTACACTATCGAGCGTAATCAAGGAAATCCGGCGTTGGTCCGAGACCGGCCGCAGTTGTTTCACCCGATGGGTGGAGAAACTTGGCTTGATCGGCCACGGGCTTCCTGATGACAGCCGGCTCTCGTTGCTCGCGCCGCGTGATTCCCGCGCCGGACGGATAAGATCCCCTGGCCCTGGTTTCGCTGCCGTTCCTCACCACATCCACCGCCGGGGGCGCGAAAAAGCCTCCTGCACCCAACCTGAGAGTTAGTTTTCCAGAGCGGCTTCACGAAGAACCTGGAACCCCTTACGGTGGGGCAAGGCTAGGCGGGATTTCGGCGGAATTCCGGTTTGCGCCATGCTTGGAAACGCGACCCCGGCAAGGTAGGCTAATGGGCATGATCGCCCCGAGGCCCAAACTCCGCTGGTTCCAGTTCAGCCTGCGAACGCTGCTGGTGTTCGTCACGCTCTGCGCCTTTGCCTGTAGTTGGCTTGCGGTGAAGTTGCAACAGGCGAAGCGACAACGGGAAGCAGCGGCGGCGGTTGAGAAGTTGGGAGGGCAAGTGGAATGGTCAGAACCATCGGGGCCATTATGGTTGCGGCGTTTATTGGGGGACGATTTATTTAGGTCGGTTGTGGACGTGGGTCTTGGCGGAACCGAAGTCACCGATGCTGAGCTTGAACATCTAAAGGGGCTGGACCAACTTCAATCGTTGAACCTTGCCCGCACCAACATCGCGGGCGCCGGACTAGGAAATCTGAAGGGGTTGAACCAACTCCAATATGTTTACCTTGGCGGAACCCAAGTCACGGACGCTGGCGTGAAGAAACGTCAACAGGCATTGCCGAATTGCGAGATTGAACGCTGACATCGACCTCGACCGGCAAGGCGTCGATGCCCACGAGCGAGAAGGTCTTGCGAAGGTCCACGAAATACACGAATTACACGAAAGAGAGTTATTGAACACCGAAACCGCAACTTTGGATTGACGGTCCACGAGGTACACGAACCACTTGGCAATTTGCCCGAGTTTCGTGTCGTTCGCGTTTTTCGTGGACCGCTTCCTTCGGCCACCGCGAAACGCAAGCGAAGACGGGCGCGAAGGTGTTGAGCCCGGGCCGGCCGATGATTACACGGCGAGGTCCAATGCCTTGCCGGTGTGCGGGGAGGTCGGTTGGGGCGGATTGGGGTCCGCCGCCCGCTGATTGACGGCGGTATTCGTCGGCACTGGCCTGACGTGCTGACCGCCTCGCGAGGCCCGCGGCGAAGCATATAGGGTATTCAGCACCACTCCGCTACACCACCACTGGACGAAAGTCATCGGCAGGCTCCTCGATGCGCGTGTAGCTCCCCTAATACGAGTGTAGCTCACAATCGGGCACCGTGCGCTGAACCGTAAGCGAAGGGAAACCGCGTGCCTGCCGCCTGCGGTCTAGCGCATGCTCACTTCTTCGGGCGAGTCTGGCTCTCGTGACACCGCTTGCAACGTTTGACCAGCGTATTCAGCTTGGCGCCGCATTTTGGGCAGCGACGGGCCTTGAGTTTCAATACGAATTTGGTGCGTGGGCGGCCTCGCATGGCAATCCTTCCTGTCGATGGGGAAAGCACCCAGCTTATCCGATTCTCGCGCCGGCAACAAGGCGTCCCTACTCCCGGCCGGGCTGCGAGGCGCGGCCGGGAGCAGAGTACCGTCAGAACCTTGGACGCGAGAAAAACGCGGCGCTAGCGATAACGTCGAGGACCGCCGCCACCGGCTCGGGCCGGTCGCTCGGTCTTGGGCCGAGCTTCATTGACGGTGATGGATCGACCACCCATCTCGCGGAGATTCAACTCCTTGATGGCGTTGGCCGCCTCGTTGCCGTTGGACATCTCCACGAACGCGAAACCGCGCGGACGGCCCGTTTCACGGTCGGTGACGATTTTCACCTCCGCCACGGCTCCATACTGGCTGAACGCCTGGCGCAGCTCGTCCTCGGTGGTGCTGAACGACAAATTGCCTACATAAATACTGCTCACGGAAAGATCCTCTGGTGGTTCATACGGGCTTGATGTTCTCGGCGCGAGGTCCCTTGGGACCGCGCCCCTCGCTGTAGGTCACCGCTTGTCCCACGCGAAGCGATTCGATGCCCGCTCCCTCGACAGCGCTGTGGTGGAAGAACAAGTCGCCCCGCTCTCCCTCAATGAACCCGAACCCCTTGTCTGCGATCAGTTTCTTGATCGTCCCTTGCGGCATACTGCCACTCCTTCACAAAAATGAAAAACGCAATAGCGCCGCGCTCTTCACCCAGAGCCCCTCCTCGTCAGGGAAGAATGCGGTCAAACAGTAGAGGGAGAGAATCAACCGCAACTGGAGAGCGGTGCCCGAAGGTCGCCGATACAGGAATCGCAGAGTGATTAGGACGAGAGCACTTCTCGCAGGCGGCACAAAGCCAACTGCTCTAAAAATGTCTAGGGGCTCACATCGCTTCTCACCACTAATGCTTTAAGTATACCACGGCATGGCACAAAAGAAAGGGGGGGGCCCGCAATGTGCAGGAAAATTGCAAAATCGGGGTCTGGTCCATTTTTCGGCTTGTCGGCGTAGCCATTGGCTAAACTCTTGGCCGAAAACATGGACCTGACCCCTCGCGCCCGGGGTCCGGGCCGTTTTTCGGCGGCAAACCCCTTTTTGACGAGGCCAAAAAGCGGGCAACTCAAGCCGCACAAGGCCGGCCCCGAAAATACCTGGCCACCACCGGCCCGTCGCCGGCCAACAGCAACTCGTGCGGATCGGACGGCTCGCCATCGGCGAGCGCCACCACGGCCAGGTCGGCATACTTGCCGGGCTCCAGGCTGCCGATCTCGTGCGCACGTCCCAGTGCCGCGGCGGCGCGGATCGTGGCCAGTTCGAGCACCACGTTGCCGGGAACCGAGGCGTGTTTGTCATGCACTTGCCGCATCTCGGCCAGCATGCTCAGGTCCGGCGACGACGCCCGGCTGTCGGTGCCCAAGGCCACGACCGCGCCGGCCGCCAGCAGTTCTTCCAGCGGATAGCGACGGTGGCCGAACCAGGCATGCGTTCGCGGACAATAGACGACCGCCATCTGCCCGCGTTGTGCGGCCACGAAGGCGATCTCCTCCTCGTCGAGATAATTGCCGTGAACAATCAGCGCACGATGGGCTTGGGCCAGCCTGCGCAGATAATCCAGCGGTCGCGCCGGGGCCGGAAGCAGTTCCGGATGCCAGGCGCCCAAATCTTCCAGCAGCCCGCGCAAGGGTCCCGTACACGATCGCAACAGTTCCAGTTCCTCGCGCGATTCAGCCAGGTGCAAGGCCAGCGGCAGGCCGAAATCGGCCGAGAGGGCGACCATGCGTCGAAGCAATTCGGGGTGAACACTATAGGGCGCGTGGGGCGCCAGTCCGGGCCGCCAAGGGGCCGATCGGCAGGCCGACTGCTGATGTCGCAGGGCCAACTCGCAGGCCGCCGCCACGCGCTCCGGGGTGGGGGCGATGATCTCGAGGAAAACGGTCCCGTCTACGGGAGCGGCATTCCAGGCGACCTTGAAGGGGACAGGTCCATGTTTTCGGTCAACGACCCTTGGCCAACCCAACTTCATTTGGCCGAAAAAGGGACCAGTCCCCGCCGGCTGGGCCATGTCGCCAATGGCCGTCGTGCCGTGGCCCACGCTTTCGCGCAGCCCCAGCGATAAGGCCCGGCCGCGCCCTTCGCCCACCGTGCGGCGATGGGCCATCACGCGCTTGATCCAATCGACGAAGTCGACGGGCGGCGCGCCGAGCGGGACGGGCAAGTCGCTCAGGTCCAGATGCGCGTGGGCATTGACGAGCCCCGGCAAGATGGCCACGTTCCCCAGGTCGCGGCAATCCCCCGAGAGCCGTTGCCTCCCCACGGCGGTAATTCGCGATCCCCGCAAGGTCACGACGCCGTCGGCAATCGGCGGTCCGGCAACGGGAAACACGTAGCGAGCGCGAAGATTCATCATCAGCCGGAAAGTTTCGGTTCAGGCCTCCCGCTTGCCGCCACCCTGTTCGGCGGCGAAGGTTGCCGCATCCTGAAGCGGCTTGGTGACGGGGTTGCCCTCGACGTCGACCCCAGCAAGGAGCTCGACACGACGCTGGGCGCGCTGGAGCACGTCGTACGATTGACGCAACAGCTTCACACCCTCTTCGTAGCGTGCCAGGGCCTCGCTGAGCCCGATCTCGCCCTCCTCTAACTGGCGGACGATCTGTTCCAGCCGCTCCAGGAGTTGTTCGAAGTCGGGCTGTTCCGGCACGGTAGTCTCGGACGCGTGTGGGGCCATGATGATGTAGGGTGGACTTCAGTCCACCCGCACGATTCGTTGGACAGGTGCTATTGTAACCGGTTGTGATTCATGCGTCATGCCCGGGCGCATGCAAAGTCGGGGTCTGGTCCATTTTTCGGCTGATAGGCATTGCCATTTGGCCGAACTCATGACCGAAAACATGGACCTGACCCCTTCGCGTCGGACTTTGCCGTTGTCCTGGGAGGCGACCGGCCGTCATGCCCAAGCGCAGAGCGAGTCGACGTAGGCGGCCGAGCCGTCGCGAAGCCAGATGTCCAGTTGCCCCGGTTCCTTGAGTTGCTGACCGCGCCGACGCGGCACGGCCACGAACTGGCACGCCACTTCGGCCAGGCCCGTCATGTCGCTCCACAGCTTCTCGAACTGGGCCGCGGGAAAGATGTCTTCCTGCCCGTGCCCCCAGCGCTTCTTCACGTCCTTCAGCGTGATGTACGTGGGCATCCGCATGCTGAGCCGGCGCACGGCCGCGGTCACCTTCGCTTCGTCGGCCAGGTCGGCCCGGCTGAGCCCAAAGACCTCCAGCAGCCGATCCAGCGTGATCCAGGTGGTCATCGTGTTGTAGTAGCTCAGGCGGAATTCGTCCTCTTCCCGGGGCACGGCCAGGCCTTCCACCAGCCGAACGGCGCCGTTGATGCGCGCCAGGCCGCCGCCGCGGTCCTCGATCCGCCGCCGCGTGACCTCGTAGGTGAGGCAGGCCCCGGCGGCGACGTGCCGGCCGAGGATCGCGGGGTCCAGATCGGCGCCCAGGGTATCGATGTTGTGGAGCAAAAGGTAGTTCAGCGTCGGCCGCTGAGCCAAGAGCCGGGCCAGCACGCCGTTGCGCAACAGATTGGGCACTTCGAACCAGTGGCCCGTCGGATGCAGGCATTGCAGCGGCAGGTTGTCGGTATAGTCGCTGCCGCCGCCCGCGCTTTCCGCCCAGGCGATCAGCGAGGCGTGCAGGCTGTCGCGGACCTTTTGCGCCTGAACGTCCAGGATCTGCTGGGGCATTTCCTCCCAGGCGAACCGCAGGTCGCGCGGCATGGGCGTCATGCGCAGGCCGACGGAGCGGCCGGGCGAGAGCAGCAGCGGGCCGCCATAGCCGTAGTTGCCTCCCGCCCGCAGCGATCGTTCGATCGGTTCGTGGGTCAAGTAGCTGGTGGCGACCAGGTGCGGCACGTCGGCGCCGAACTGCTCCGCCGTGCGGCGGCTCTTCGCCAGGTGGATCTCGATGAAGTTGCGATACTTGCCCTGGAAGCGGCAGAAGGGGTGCAGCGCCTTGACCACGCCCGCCCCCTGGGTCCAGCGGCTGCCGGCGCCGGCGGCCAGGGTCAACACGGCCACTTCGCCGGCGGCCAGGGCCGCGCTGCCCAGGGCGCGGTCCTGTGCCGTGCCGGCCACCGCCGCACTCCAGTCGACGATCTCCGCGCCGGCAACGTCTTCGATCACCGTGCTGGCGGGCAAGCGGTTCTGGGCCAGGCCCGTGCGGCCCGAACGCAGATCGGCACGGATCTGCTCGTGCAGCTCCTGGTCGAAGCCGTTTTCTTCCAGCAGCCCGGCTAGGCCCGTCGCGCTCAGTTGCTCTTCGCTGGGCTGCGGGAAGAGGGCCCCCAGCAACAGGTCGGTCGAGCCGGCCAGTTGCGGATGCCTGCGGCAGGCGGCGGCGAAGCGGGCGATCTCGCCGCGGACCAGCGGGCTAAGCTGCCGCGCGTCGCGGCGGAGCCACTCCGGCGCGCAGAGCGCATAGTAGGCCGCCGGCAGGAAGGCCTCCCCGCCCGTGCGCAACGCCGAAACGGTGCCGTAATCGTTGATCGCGAAATCGTAGACCACTGGTTCCATGGCAAAGGGCAAGGCGTTTTGCAACTGTCGCTTGGTGGCCGACATCTGCTGCTGGAGATAGTCCTGGGCCTCGCGCTTGCAGAGCGGATCGAAGATGAACCCCATGCCGCCGCCGGAGATTCCGCCCAGCATGAGGAAACCCCAGTAGGCCGAACCGAACCGCGACTGCACCTGTTGGATGAGCGTTTCCGTGTAGTGGTTCGAGGCCCAGGGAATGATGGTCTGGATGGGGCCGAAGAAATTGCCCGACGTGGCCGCGGCAATGCGGCGGATTTCGCCGCGGCACAGGGCCGCTTCGATCGAGCGCAGGATGGCGCCCGCTTCCTGCCGCGCGGCCCATTCCGCCTCGCAGCGCAGCAGATACTTCTCGGTCACCATTTCCAGGATCGGACCGACGTTCTGGGCCATGCCGCCATGCACCAGCACGAAGCTGTCGCAGATCTGTTGCCGGGCGGTGCGCGAGACCTCGCTTTCGCTGTAGACGTGATGGTCGGGCAAGAGCCGGCCGCGGCTGATGCCGTACTCGGGGTCGTCGGGCCCGGCCGGCCGGCCTTCGATCATCTTGATTCCCGGCCAGACGCCGCCGGAATCCTGCCATCCGCCGCCGGAGCCGCCCAGCCATTCGCCCAGGATGGCCCGGGCCGCCACCAGCTTGCGCTCCTCTTCACTCAACGGCCCGGTGAGCGACTCGATCTGGCCGGTGGCCCGCATGCAGGCGGTGATGATCGCCGCCAGCAGATTGGTCGATACGGCCAGCCGCGAGCCCTTGGGAATGTCGTTGACTTTGCTGACGATTTCCAGCCCCAGCCCGGGGCCGACCAGCCGAGCCAGCACGTCGGCCAGGCTCTGGCCGGAGCCCTCCAGGCCGGGCGGCACGATGCCCGCGGCGATCACGGCCGCCTTCAACAGGCCCAGGTAGTCCTTGGCAAAGTCGAAAACGTCGCCGAGCACGGCCAGATCGGCCTGGCACTTCAGGTCCACGCTGACCAGTCGCAACACCGGCTGATCGATGACCCGCAAGTAGACCTCGATGGGCGGCTGCGGCCGGGAGTCGCGACCGCGCACGCCCAGGTCGACGGAGATGTTCAGCACCCGCGCGCCGCTGGGAAAATCCATGCCCAGGAAGAAGATGTCGCTCCAGCCGCTGTGCGAAAGGTCCATGCGCACGGGCGTGCGTTCCACGAGGATCGGCAGCGGATCGCCCGGCGCGCCGCGCTGGCACAACTGTCGGCGAAACTGCAAGGGATGGTCGCTGGGATGGCCCATGCGGAACATCCATTGATTGCCGCGCACCGAACGCACGCTGCGGCGGACCTGGTCGGCCAGGGTCTGGAAACCCAGGGCGTGATAGGCGGCTGCCAGGGCGCTGGCCAGCGCGTCGCTCGGACCGTGCCGCTTCTGCGCCGCGAGGAACTCGTCCACCGCCTCTTCGAACCGCCGGCTGAGCAAGCGGAGATACCCTTCGTAGGGCATCAGGACGTGCGCCCCGGGCGGTAACTTGCCGGGCAGATGATACTGATAGATGGCGGCCAGGAAGAAGATGGCCCGCACCCGCTCGTACAGGTTCTCACTGGTCCGGCGGAAGCGATCCAGCGCCGCGGCCGCCTCCAGCAGATCCTCGGCCGTGGCCGAGCGGCAAACGCCGTCCAACGAACGATTGCGTACCGCCGGGTCCTCGCTGGTGATGATGCGGATCAGATCGTCGGGCATGCTGCACTCTCAACGTAGTAGGCACACGCCGTGTGCCGCAACCGGCGGACCTACCCTTTAACGCCGGCCACCAGTTCGACCAGCTTGGCTAAAATCTCCTCGCGATCGCTGCCGCTGAGGGCCAAGGCCAACTGGGCGGTCAACAGGCCGTATTTCACGCCGATGTTGAAACGCGTGCCGGCCAACTCCAGGGCCAAATAGCGCTCGCGCTTCGCCAGCCTGGCCAAGGCCGGCGAGAGCATGATCGGCCCGGCCAGGCCGTCGGCCTCCGCCTCGGCGATCGATTGGCCCAACAACTCCATGATGCCCGGCGTGAGCACGTGCATGCCGAACAGGCACAGGTAGTGCCCGGCGCGGAGCCCCGGCACCACCAACTCCTGCTCCGCCTTGGTCGGCGTGGGTTTCTCCAGGACACGCTCGATGTGGTACAACCCCGGCCGGCCGGGGACGGGCGATCCGCCTACCGCTCCGTAATAGGGGAGCATGCTTTCCCGCGTGGGCAATACGGCCGACACCGAGCACTCCTCGACCCGGGCCAACTCGACCAACTGCACCGCGCAGCGCCGCGGCTGGTGGCTGATATACAGATGATCGCTGACCAGGTGGATGAAGGGCTGGTCGCCGACGAATCGGGCGGCCCGATAAAGGGCCTCGCCGTACCCCCGCGGCTCCGGCTGCTCGACGAACACGATCAGCCGGGCGTAGTCGGCCGCTGCCTGGCAATAGGCCTCCTGCGTGCCGCTGCGAACGACGACGCACACCTCCTCGACCCCTGCCGCGATGACCTCTTCGAGGATGATTTGCAGGGCCGTTTTTTCCGCCCCATCCACGTCGACGAATCGCTGCAACGGCAAACGGTCCTGGTTCGGCCCGGCCGCCGTAATCACCGCTCTTGGTATTCTCATCCTGCGATTCCCCGCCCAAGCCCGCGCCGATTATCGCCTTCTTCCCCCAGCCTGGCAAGACGAGAAAAAGGGGATAAGTCCAATTATTGACACCAGCGGGCGGGCGTGGTACATTCAAACCATGCCGCGAACAGCCCGCATGGCTCCCGGGGGAATGGTTTTTCACGTGCTCAACCGCGCGAATGCGCACGCACGGATTTTCGGCAAGGAGCACGACTACGCGGCCTTCGAGCGGGTAATGAAGGAAACCTTGGCGCGGAAGCCCATGCGGATTCTGGGCTATGCCATAATGCCGACTCATTGGCACCTTGTGCTGTGGCCCGAGCACGACGGCGAGTTGGGGGCGTTCATGCAGCGACTTACCACGACGCACGTCCGGCGTTGGCATTTGCATCGCGGGTCGGTCGGTTGCGGGCATCTCTACCAGGGAACCTACAAGTCCCTTCCCATCGAGGCCGACGAGCATTTGCTGACGGTCCTCTGTTATGTGGAGCGAAACGCCTTGCGTGCGGGCCTGGTCGAGCGTGCGGAAGAGTGGCGCTGGTCGAGCCTGTGGCGTTGGCGGCATCCCGAGGTGACGGAGGACAAGCCGCCGTTGACGGCCTGGCCGATCGACCGCCCGCGACAGTGGTTGCTGCAGGTAAACCGGCCCCAAGGGAAAACAGAATTGGAAGCACTGCAAACGGCGGTACAACGCGGTCGTCCCTTCGGAAGTTCCACTTGGCAGGCAACGACCGCTCAGGAACTCGGGCTCGAATCCACCTTTCAACCCCGCGGAAGACCACGGAAGCGGCAATAATTGGACTTATCCCCTTTTTCGTTCCCCCTTTTTCGTTCGCCCAAGCGGCCTATGACCGTTTTTCAGAAAGTGCAGGATGGTTGCAAACTGCTTGCATATTCGGCAGCACTTGATATATTGGAGGTATTGCGGTGAAGAACATTGCGAATGTGCAGGTTCTTTTGCCGCAAAGTGGGCTGTTGGGAGAAGAATCATGCTCTACAAGATGGTGCGAGGTTTGTTGGCGGCGACCGTGGTAGCGATGATGCTCGGTGGGACGGCGATGGCTGATACCATTCTTCCCCAAGGCTTGGCTCCGGGGTCGCAATATGAGATCGCCTTCGTGACTGCGGATAGCACGGTGGCGGAGAGTTCGAACATTGCCACTTACAACAGTTTCGTCACTTCCGAGGCGAACGAGGACGGAATACTCAAATCTCTCGGTGCAACATGGAACGCCATTGGATCGACCTCGACGGTCAACGCCAATGTCAATGCGGCAAACAACGGCAGCATCCCTGTGTACAACACGGCGGGCCAACTTGTCGCAAATTCAGCCCAGCCGTTATACAGCTCCGACCTGTACAATCCCGTTTCGTACACCCAATTCGGAGCGGAAACCATCGACACCTGGGTTTGGACGGGCTCCACCTCCTGGGGTTCCAGCTATTTAGTCCCGCCATTAGGAGCGGCGGACCCAGAGTATGGGATTTGCACGTATACCAGCGATACGTGGCTTTATTACGGCCCCTATCAGAACAACTTCCAACCATTTCCCCTTTACGCCCTCTCCTCCCCCATCACCGTTCCCACCCCCGAACCCTCCACCCTCGCTCTTCTCGGTGTCGGAGCCATTGGTCTAGCCGGTTGGGCATGGCGGCGGCGAAGGCAAAAGCTGGCTGGGGTTTCAACCCTTTCCAACGAAGACGAAACAGGGCCAGCCATTCTGTCCATGCCATCTCGTTGGACAGAAGCGGCACGGCGGGCAGCTTGAATGCTTGACGAAAAACCCTTGACTGGGCTTAAAATATTTTTCCCAGTTTTTTTCGGTAGCCCAAAGAAGAAGCTGGGTCTTGAACCGATTGGCACCCCCTCCTGCACCTCCAGCCCCCAGGTTTTTCGACGTAATTAAACGATTTTAATAATTGGAACAAAGTTCCGTTAAAATCGGGCGAGGCCCAACCGGAAACATCCGAACGACGATTTTCTATTTCGGCTTTGCATTTTGTGATACGCAATCGGGCGGGTTTTCAATGGCTTCAACGGTCATTTGCGGCTCCAAACCGGCTTCCAATTTCGTGATCTACCGAAACTGCGAAATCGCAAATCACCGGCTGACCGTGCTGGCCGATGCCGGTTTGGCGAATACGGGACACTCGCAGCACTCATGCCGGGCCGGATAGGTCGAGCATCTCGGCCATCTCCACGACGGAAACAACGCCTTTTTGGGCCTCATTGTGTGCGGCAAATATCCATGGCGCGAAAGGTAGGGGGGTTGTATAACTTGGGTAGTGTCTTGATTGCAACACAATGCGAAGCAGGAGGAAATCGCGATGGCGTTACCCAGGTTGGATCGAAATGCCTACGAGGAGCAGATGCGAGCAGAGTTCGAGCGTGCGTTGCGAGAGGTGGCCGATGCGGTGGACAACGCGCCGCAGGGTCGGGTGATCCGCGATAGCGAGGAGAAAGCGCGGGATGCCTTGGATCGCTTTCGCCAGGTCGCCTACGAAAAGGCGATCCAGATGAAGGTCAACGCGGCGGAAGCCGCTTTTCCCCCCTCCGAATAGCGCGACGACGGGAAAGAAGAAACGGCATAAGGGAAAGCAGCCCACCAGCGTCCTGACCATCAATGGGCGGATCGACGTATGGCGGATTCGTTGGCACTGTCGGCAGGAAGGAAGCGAAACGCCGGCAGACCGCTGGCTGGACGAAGCCGAAGCCACGATCAGCGAAGGGGTGCGGGAGATGGCCTGTCGGTTGAACCAGGATTCAGCCAGTTTTGAGAAGACCGCCGCGAATCTGGCTCGTGCGGCGCATTGGTCCATCAGCAAGGAAGCGTTGCGGCAGTTGATCGAAGGGGAAGGCAAGGTGGTGTTGCGCGCCTTGCAGCGTGGGGAATTACAGCCGGAGTGGACGGCCGAAGAGTGCGGCACGGCCGAGGGCGTTTCCCGGATGTATCTGGGATGCGACGGCGTCCAAGTGCCGCTGGTCACCGAGGAAGAAAAGCAGAAGCGGCGGACGAAGATTCGGGAAAAACGGCGAAAGCGAGGCCGTCGCAGTCGGCCCTTGCCCCGCGCGAAAACGGGTGCCGATCAGGCCTACAAGGAATTCAAGGTGGCCAACTTCTATGACGAAACGATGGAGCATCGCTATGTGGGGGCGACCAGCGGCGACCACGAAGCGGCGGGGCATTTGATGGAGCGGATGGCGTGTCAACTGGAGTTGTCCAAGGCAAAGGAGAAGGTGGCCAACGTGGACGGGGCTCCCTGGATTCGCAACCAGATCGAATTTCACGGTTTGGTGGATGCCATCGGATTGGACTTCTACCACCTGCGCGAGAACCTGCAAAAGAGCCGCCGGATTGTGTTTGGCGAAGAGTCCGCGCAAGGTAAGACATGGCTGGAGGAAGTGATGCACACGTTTCGGCACGTGGGGTACGATGCCGCTTGGGACCAACTGGTCGCTTGGCGTTCTCCCTTGCGATCGCCGACCAAACGGAAGGAAGCGAACCGCCTGATGCATTATGTGGCGGAACGTAAGCCGATGATCCGTTACCCCGAGTTTCGGCGTCGCGGCTGGCAGATTGGCAGCGGGCCTACCGAAAGCGAGTGCAAGACCACCACGCACCGGGTCAAAGGCCGCGGACGC
>JBEKZQ010000330.1:0-9789 GCA_049509675.1 Thermoguttaceae bacterium
CAACACGGAGACCGACGCTGGAGTTCTCGTACGTCGGGGGGAAGTAGTAGTCGCGGTCGGACGAGGCCATGTCGCTGGAGTAGTAGTACCACGACCCGCCACGCAAACCCCGCGACGAACCGGTGACAGGCCTCTCGTTCCACTGCCAAACCTCGCCACCTTGGTCGAACGTCCCATAGGCCCCGGGAGATGAGGAAAATGCCCCGACCGGCGTCAAATAGTTTGTCGGGTCGGTGTAACCGCCGCCTCCCATGCCGTTGTCATCAGGGTGGGTCGAGGTCGCACAAACCTCTGGTGGGTCTCGCAAACCGATCAACCGTTGTCCAGCGCTATGTCACGAAGCGGTAAGTTGATAAGCGACCGAAGGCCCGGGGAGAACCACGGTTTGCTCGACGCCACCCTACAGTTCATGAATAATCCGGGTTAATACGGCCCCGCACGGGAGAGGATTTCCATGTCCGACTGGTTCAAGAAGACACAAGAAACACTGGCAGAGCCAGTGGCGCCCGGCGTTATTTCTCGAACAGGCCCAGGACCCAATCCATCAGGGCCGAATTGACGCCGTGCGAGCCCTGCCAGCTCCAGATGTTCAGCACCACGTCGTACATGAGCATGCCCACCAGCATCAACATGATGGTGCAGACCAGCAGTCCCAGCACGTTCCAGATGCTGTAGGGGGCTTCGGGCAGAAAGATGGCGGGCTGCAGCAAGGGCGTGCCGGCGACGACTCCGGCCGGTTGGGCACCCAGGCCCACGTCGCCCAGTCCGGTGCCGACCAGGGGCATTCCGCCCAAACCGCCGACGAGGTCTTCGTCGAGCAGGGAGGCCACGGCGCCGCCGCCGGTGGCGATCATGGTGGCGGCCTCGTTGCCTTCCCCTTCGGTATCCAGGGCGATCACCTGGGAACCACTGTCCGACTCGTCGGCCTCGCCGACTTCCTCCAGGGTGGTAAGCTGGAAGTCGTCTTCGCTTTTTACTTGGGTGATGGTGCCGGTATCGGTGGAGGCGGCCACCAGGTCGTCTTCGCCCAGTTCCAGCGACTCTTCGCCGCCGCCGGCCAGATTCAACGGTTCTTCCAGCGACAGCCCGCTGTCGGACGGATCGACCAGCGAGATGCCGCTGTCGCCGGCGATGGTGATGTCGCTGCCGGTGCCGCTGCCGCCCAACACGAGGTCATCGTCGTCGAGGGTTTTTCCGCTCAGATCGACGGACGAATCGCTGCCGCCGACCGCGGCGCCGGCCGGGGCGACAACGTTGGTGTCTTCCAAAGTCAGGTCTTCGTCCAGCGTCAGGTTCAGTTCCTCGAACTGCGAGACCTTGCTGGCGACGTCGCCTTTGCCGGCGGGGGCGGCCGGCTTCTTGGCCGCCGGCTTCTCCTCGGACAGGCCCACGTCGCTGTCGGCCAGGTGGATGTCGCTTTCCACGGCGGCGCGCTCGGCCGGGTCCATGCCGATGACCGTGCCGGAGGTACTGATCTCGGAGCCGCCCAGTTCCAGTTCGCTCATCAGGACGTCGTCGGCGCCGTCTTCGGCCGCGGCCGCCGGCCGGGAGGCCCGCTCCTTGGCCAACCGCTCGATGTCTTCCGATTTGAATTTCCAGTCGGCGCCGTCGCGGTATCCGTGCAGCTCGCGGGCGTCAAGCATCTGCTTGACCTGGGCCTCGGTAATATCCAGGAGCTTGGCGGTCTCTTTGACGTTGTAGTATTTCTGCGGCATGAGCCCTTACCTTTGTTCCGTCCCGCGCGAGGCGCAGCCGCTGATGGTTTGCGGGCCACGGCACTCAAGGCGGGGCATTGTGCTCCAACTGCGAGCGGATCTCGCGCGGCAGAGGAGCCTCGGCATTGAAATCGCTTATTTGCAAGTCCCAGTGGATGTTGCGGACGCTGCGAAGGGTGATCTTCCCGGTCGCCGCATCGATATAGTACACGCCGATGGTCTGCACGCGGGGATCGATCACCGTCAGCAGTTGGCCCCGATCGCCCAGGGGCATCGGCAGGGCGATCAGCTCGCCGCCGGCGCCCGCCGCGGCATTGGGATAAGCAGCGACGCGTTGTGCAAGTACTTCGCTGCGCTGACCAAACAGCCCGACGGCGACCACGATCAGTCCCACACCAACCAACACACTTAGTATGGTCCGTCTCATTTTCCTACCTTCCCTGGATTGGAACTTTAGGGAGACTAGGACCTTCTTCCATTGTAAAAGGCCCGATCTCCATTGCAAGCAAGATGGCCCACCGGAGGGGTCGGCCATCGGTTCTTCCGCCGGTTCTTCCGCCGGTTCTTTGCGTCTGGGCGGGAACACCTGCGGAAACGGTGC
The DNA here is from genome assembly GCA_049509675.1 of Thermoguttaceae bacterium. Taxonomy (GTDB): domain Bacteria; phylum Planctomycetota; class Planctomycetia; order Pirellulales; family Thermoguttaceae; genus JBEKZQ01. The sequence goes on from JBEKZQ010000330.1 coordinate 2,317, forward strand.
GATCGCGCCGGTTGGCGCGCGGCCCTGGTCAGGTTGCCATAAGTCTCTCATAGAAAAAGATTTACGGATCGCGGCTGAGTCGCAATTGCGCCGCAGCGCGCCGAGTGTATCCGGTCGCCACGTGCGGGGCAAGGTCAAGCAAGTACGATGAGAAAATGATAGGCTTTGTCGGAGCCCGGCCAAGTCGCGTAGAATAGCTCGGCCAAAGGGGACAGTCCCATTTTCGCGGCCATGCTGCGCATGGCAGGCGAAAATTGGGACAGTCCCCCGTGAACGGTTACATTTCCCGACAAAGCCTCGCATGATAGAGGAAGGATGAAGGAACATGTGCAGCGTCCCCATGGCGAGGATTTCTGACGCCCCGCGGCCGCTGCTGGTGCGGTACGGCGCGGCGATTGTCGCAACTGCGCTGGCAACGTTGCTGCGCGTTGCCCTTGATCCCATCCTGGGCGACCGCGTTCCTTTCGCCCTGTACTTTGCCGCCGTCACGTTCACCGCGTGGTTTGCCGGCTTCGGTCCGGCGGTGTTGTCCGTGTTGTGCGGCGCCGCGTTGGGCGACTACATCTTCGTCGAGCCGCGCGGAACGTTCTTCATCTGGGATCCGCTGCAGGACCAGTTGTCACTGGGCGTACACGTCGCCGTGGGCATCCTCGTGGGGTATGTCAGCGACTTGTGGACCCGGCAGCGAAAGCGGGCGGAGGCGGCCTTGCGGGCGAGTGAAGAGCGCTTGCACAAACATCAGGCCGAATTGGCGCACCTGGCGCGGGTGAACATGATGGGCGAGATGGCCGCTAGCCTGGCGCACGAACTGAACCAACCGTTGCACGCCGTCAAGAACTACGCCAGCGGCAGCATCCGCCGGCTGCTGAAGAACCCGCAACAGGACGAGGATCTCCTCACCGCCCTGGCGCAGATCAACGAGGAGGCGGACCGGGCGGCCGGCATTATACGCCGCATCCGCAATTTTGTTCGCAAGCGCGAGCCCCAAGTGGGCCGAGTGAGCCTGAACCACTTGCTGCAAGAAGTCGTGCTGTTGAACAAGACTGAGTTTGCCGAGCGGCAGACACAGGTGCGGCAGGATCTGGCCGCCGATCTACCGGCCATTGTCGGCGATGCGATTCAGATCGAACAGGTGTTGATGAATCTGGTCCGCAACGGCTTGGAGTCGATGGACCAGACCGCCGCGGGCCGACGCCGTTTGGAACTGAAGACCGCGCGGCACGGCGACGACGCCATCGAGGTCGGCGTTCGCGACGCGGGCCGAGGCATCGATGAGGCAGACCTGGAGAAGGTGTTCGAGCCGTTCTTCTCCACGAAAGCGGAAGGCATGGGCATGGGACTGGCCATCAGCCGATCGATCGTGCAGACACACGGCGGACGCCTCTGGGTTTCCCGGAACGAGGACCAGGGCTGCACGTTCCACTTCACGTTGCCGTTGCCCAAGAGCAGTCATCGTAGCGACCGCAATAAAGAGGTCGATGTCGAGATGGCGCGCGGACTGGTTTGAGGGGGGAGAGCTTTTATGGCCGAGAAACCGACGGTTTTTGTCGTGGACGACGATGCGGGGGCGTTGCGGTCGTTGTGCTGGCTGCTAGAGCAGGAAGACCTCCCGGTCCGCGCCTTCCAGAGCGGCCGCGAGTTTCTCGACGCCTACTGCGCCGAGGAGCCCGGCTGCCTGGTGCTGGACGTTCGCATGCCGGGGATGAACGGTCTGGAGGTGCAACAGGGCTTGCGAGAACGAGGCATCCATTTGCCCATTCTTTTTCTCACGGCGCACGGCGACGTGGCGACCTGTGCGCAAGCGTTCCGCTCCGGCGCGTGCGATTTTTTGGAGAAGCCGGTCGACGACGGGGTCCTGCTGGACCATGTTCACGAGGCGTTGGCGCGCGACCAACGGCAGCGTGCGCAGGGTCCGGCCGTCGAGTTTGCCGCCCGCATGAGCCAGCTTACCCCCAAAGAAAAGGACGTGCTCGACATGCTCATTGCCGGCAAAAGCCTCAAAGAGATCGCAATCGCTAGCGGCGTTACCGTGCAAACCGTGTGGCGGCACCGGTTCGCCGTGCTGCAGAAAATGGGGGTGGAGAATGATGTCGAGCTGGTCCGCCTGGCGATGCCCTGGGCCAGCGAGCGGCATTCGTAGCCCAATAGGGTGGACCAATACTGTATCACTGTGGTTAGCTGGGCTAACGATCTAGCGGCCCAGAGATGCGACTAATTCCCCAACCGTTAAATTTTTACCTACCGCGGGAGCGGTTTCTAAGCCAGACTCTTATAAATGGCCACGCGCGGCAAGCATAGAGACTTCATACTCCGGAGTCAATAATCTCGTGATGAAAGCTCTTCGTCGATTCCTGGCGTCGGAAGATGGTCCCACTGCCGTGGAGTACGCCGTGATGTTGTCGTTGATCGTCGTGGTGTGCCTGACGGCGATCAACACGATCGGAACGAATACCAAGACCGTGTTCCAAAAAGCAGGCAGTTCTATCAAATAGTGCTCCCCAGTGCTCCATGTCCAGTTTGTCGGAAACACTGCTGCTGCGCGTGGACAGCGGCGGACGATGGGGCGTAGACAAGCTTCTGCGGTGTGTTGCCTTGGCGCAGGCCTGGCAGGATTCTGGTGGCCGGGCGGTCGTTCTCTCTGCCGCGCAGGCGCCCCAGGTCGAGGCCTGTCTTGCTGCGCAGAACGTGGAACTGCTGTCTTTGGCCCACCGGCCTGGAAGTCCCGCCGACGCACAGCAGACGGTGCGCGTGGCGGAAACTTGCCATGCGGCCTGCCTGGTCGCGGACGGCAGTGAGTTCCGCGGCGCGTATCAGCGAACGATCAAGCAGGCCGGCTTGCGCCTGATGGTTTTTGATGATGGCGGCAGCGACCATTTTTGGGCCGACTTCGTGCTTAATCCCCGCCTCGGCGCGGAACCATCGGCATATTCCTGCGAACCGTCGAGCCGGTTGTTGCTGGGTCCCCGCTACGTGCTGCTGCGGCGCGAGTTCCTCCGCTGGCGCGATTGGCAGCGAACGATTCCGGCCGTGGCCCGCAGGGTGCTGGTCAGCTTCGACGCGGCCGCGTACCCGGCGGCGGCGCTGCGGATCGTGGAGGTGTTGGGACAGGCCGCCATCGAGGACCTGGAAGTGGTCCTCATCGGCCTGCCCGACCGCGCTCAATCCGTGCAGTTGGAGGACGCGGCGCGCGGGTACTCGATCCGCTTGCAAGTTCGCCCCAACGCGGCCAGGATGCCGGCCCTGCTCACTCAGGCCGATGCCGTGGTGGGCGCCGCCGACCTGTCTTGCTACGAGCAGCTCTTCATGGGTATGCCGAGCCTGCTGATCCCCTTGGAAGCCGACCAGCAGGCGCGGGCGGCGGAATTGGCCGCGCACGGCGCGGCTGTCAACCTGGGGCCACCGGAGCGGCTCGACGTGGCCGACGCCGTGCGCGAGCTGCTCCGCTCGCCGGCCCGACGCGAGGCCATGCTCGGCGCCTGTCGCCGCCTGATCGATGGCTATGGCGCCGTCCGCGCCTGCATGCACTTGCGCGGCGAGAAGCTCTGGCTTCGCAAAACAACCATGGACGACGCCGAACAACTGTGGAAATGGGCCAACGACCCGGACGTCCGCGCCAACTCCTTCTCCCACGAACCCATTCAATGGCATTCGCACCTGCGCTGGCTGGCGAACAAGCTGGCCGATCCCAACGCCTTCCCCTTTGTGGCCTTCGACGAAACCGATGCACCGATCGGCCGGCTGCGGTTCGACACGCGAGGCCAGCAGGCCAAGGTAAGTCTGGCCATCGGCAAGGAGCATCGCGGCGCGGGTTATGGTTCCGCTCTGTTGAAGCTGGCCTTGTCGCAGCTTTTCCGCCACACGACCGTGCGCCAAGTGCATGCCTTCATTCGACCCGCCAACGTGGTTTCCATCCGGCTATTCGAACGGGCCGGATTCCAGCGCCTGGGCATCGAGACCATCGCCGGCTCCGACGGCCTGCACTATGTGAAGCGGGCTTAGTCCGGCGCCGCCTCTTCCCCGCCTTCTTCCGCCACTTGTTCCAATGCCTTGTCGGTGCTGTTGGGATCGACCCGGCGGCAACATTCGGCAAGCCGGGCGGAGATATCCTCCAGATCGGCCCGCCAGTCGGCCTCCGGCACGTCCGGCGGACTGAGCTCGACGAATTCGCCGATCAAGAGGATCAGCCGCAGCAGATGGCGGAAAAAAATCCCCTCCTGCTTCTGAAGATCCTTGCCCGTGACGTAGCGGTTGAAGTCGGCGTCGTATTCCAACAAGTTGCCGGCCACCCAGACCGGTTGCGTCCGCAGGTCCTGGACGCCCGGGCACTGATAGTCGAACAATCGCCGCAACTTCTCGGCCAGCGTGAGCACCCACTTGGGCTCCTCATCCTGCTCGGCGTCGTAGCTGCGGCGGGGTCGCCAGGGTTCTTGCTCGTCGCTGGGCTGCTCGGCGAGCTCGTCCATGGTCGCCAGGCCGAATTGCAGCAACTCATTGTCCAACCGCAACGTGGCCAACGGACCGGGCGGCATCTCGTCGTGCTTGGGCACCCGCGCGAAACGGCCCACCGAACGCGGCAGCTCCAGCACGCTTTCCAAGGCCTGGATCCGCTCGCGGCGATCGGCAATGCCCAACTGCTTGAGCAGAAATAAGGCATAAAGCGGATTGACGCTGCGAAACAGGGCCAGCTTCGGTAGCTCGGCCGTAGGAGTGGCCAGGCGCGGTTTGTAGGGCGGGGCCTCGGGCGCGGCGCAACGGGCGAAGCCTCTTTTTCGGCGACCGGCTCCTCGGCGGGCGGCGGGGGATCGAGCGTCACGTAACCGGCGCGGTGCAACGTGAGCAACATGCGGTCCAACTCGCGTTGGCCGGCCTCCAGGTGGCCCGAGTCCATCAGCCGCTTGGCAACCAGGCGGCGGATGCGATCGACTTCCGGCGAGGCGTCCAACATATAACTGAGCAGCCGCCAGGGCAGTGGGCCGCGGCTGTGCAGCTTGCCCGACGGGGCGGCACACAGCTTGCGGAATTGGGCCTCGTTCCAGTATTGTTCCGTTTCCCGCCGCCGCGGCCGCTTCCGCTCCAGGGCCTTGCGGGCCTTCAGCAGCCCCGGGTCCTTGGTCTCGGCGGGGATGCGATCGAACTGCTCCCGCCAGCGGTTCAATTTCACGTCGTCCTCGTGGGCCAACACGTACACGTATCCCTGCTTGTCGAATTGCGGCCGGCCGGCCCGGCCGAAGATCTGCTGCGCGCTGCTGGCCTCCAAAATCTTCTTCTTATCCGGCGGTCCTTTGAGCAAATTGGGCAGGACCACGGAGCGGGCGGGCAGGTTGATGCCGGCCGAAAGCGTCTCGGTACACACCGCCACGGAAAGCAGCTTCCGCTGAAAAAGCTCCTCGACCATCCGCCGGTACTTGGGCAGCAGGCCGGCATGATGCACGCCCACGCCCCGCAACAGCAGTTGCCGCAACTTCGGCCCGGCGCCCTGCGACCAGTCGAACTCTTTCAGTTCCTCGGTGAGCCGGGCCTGTTGACCGTCGCTCAAAACCTTCTTGCCCTTGAGCTGCTCGGCCACGGTCCAGCATTCGTCGCGATTGAAGCAGAAGACCAGCGTGGGCGTCTTGCGGGCGTCGGCGTCGCCGCAGACCATTTCTTCGATCTGTTCCGGCAGCAGCCGATCGCCGACCCAGTGGAACGCCAGCGGCACCTTCCGCTCCTGGCCCAGCACCAGTTCCAGGTTGCGGCTGTGGCTGGTGCGCAGCCAATGGATGAACTCGGTGGCGTTGCCCACGGTGGCCGAGAGCAGCAAGGTCCGCACGTGCGGCGGCAGCAGGCCCAGCGAGAGTTCCCAGACCACGCCCCGTTCGGGATCGGTGAAGCTGTGGAACTCGTCCATCACGACCGCGCTGACGGTGCTGAAATCGAAGGCCGCCGTGTGCAGCAGGCGATTCAGCAGGATCTCGGCCACCACGACCAGCACCCGGGCGTCGGGATTTTCGCGGCGGTTGCCGGTGACCAGGCCCACGTCGCGGGGATCGAAACCCCAGCGCACGGCCGCCGACTGCATCTCGCGGAACTTCTGTTCCGTCAGGGCGATCAGCGGCGTGGTGTAATAGGCGGCCGTGCCCGTGTGCAGGGCCTCGAACAGGGCCGCCTCGGCGATCAGTGTCTTGCCCGTGCCGGTGGGCGTGCAGACCAGAACGCCCTGCTCGGCCGAGAACCAGGCCAAGAGGGCCTCTTCTTGCACCGTGTACGGCTTGTAAGGGAGCTGATCGAGATAACGGCTGGCCAGGTCGTCGCGGGAGGGGATGGTAGTCATTGCGGCATTATACGGCATCGGCGGCGGGCACGTGAGGGGCGAGAGAGGAGGAGTTAGGAGTTAGGAGGGAGAAGCCGCGACGGCCGGCAGGAAGTTAGCCACGGATTGAACACGGATGAAACACGGACGAGAGAACAACCTGCCTCGCTTCTTTCTGTGTTCAATCCGTGTTTCATCCCTGGCTACGTCCCCTCCCTCTCGATTAGCCGTCTATGGCAGCAGGCGATTGACTTGAGCAGGATATCGCCAGCGAGCCAGAAAAGGCACCCCAGTGCGAACAAGACTGGCAGGCGAATGAACCAGGAGAACAGCGGCACATGAATGCCGTGGATTCTGAACGCTACATCGTCGGCAAGCGGATTGCCAAGTGGGTATATTCGCGAGATGGCGGTGATCTTGCCACATGCGTCCTGGATGCCGGCCATATTCAGGAATAGCGTTAGATAAAGGGCCACAACGACGTTCCCGATCAAAAGGTCACGGATTTCAATCTGATACCACCTCCTGCGGGAGCGGAGGCGGGACTCCACAGCGACGACCGTCGAGATAACCAGTATCGCGCCGGCCGTGGCGTCGACAAGCAAGCCGGGGGGGCGAAAGCTTTGTCTCAGGGAAAGGTATTTCGGGCACGTCTCCCCAACAATAACAGGCCAATCTCGCCACTGCACGCCAACCCTATGCGGCACCGGCCAGCCAATTGTAATCCGTACAGGAATTGGGCCCCCGCACATGAACGGAGGGATGGACCCCTCTGGGCCGTAGAGCGGAGAGAGGTTGGCCCACACCAACGCAGCCGCAACGATCAGCGCACAGGCACAGGTCGTCCGGCGCAGGTGGAACCAGCGGCGTTGGGGTTTTGCCGTGTCGCCCATACCGACCAGTATAGCCGAACTGCGGCGGCACTGGCAAAGCCAGTGGCAGCCGGCGCCCGGCATTTCCCGTCGCGTAGCGACGCTGTGAGGGTAGCGGTGGGTTTCAACCCACGGATCATGAGGTGCCCCACGTTCGGTTCGTCGCGTAGCGACGATTGAACGTTTTCGATCGTCGCTACGCGACGAATCATCACGCCGGGTGCCACTGGCTCTGCCACTGCTCATCTATGCCGATTCTTGCAGCATTGAAGCGTCGGAGACCTCTCCGCGTGGTTCATCGGCGGGCGTGGA
>JBEKZQ010000331.1:0-7057 GCA_049509675.1 Thermoguttaceae bacterium
CTGCGGTAAGATCAAGCAGCGCCTATCATAGCGCCATAGAAGCGCGATTGCAAGCGATTACGTCAAGGGCCCCTGGGGCAGGCCCTTGATGCACTGCCGATAGGTCCGCACGCCGCCTTCCACCACCAAGACGTACAGCACCGGGCCCTCCTGCCACGCCGCGGCCGAGCAGCCGGCGGTGGTCGGCCGGGGCGTTAACGGCGGTTGCGCAGGCAGACCGTCGACCGTGCGCCGCACGACGTACAGCGTGGCCCGGCCTGCGCCCAGTCCGCTCAGGTCGTATGCCACGCCGCTGCTGTCCAGAAAGCCGCGCACGCGATGCCATTGGATCTGCGGGAAACTGACCACGCGATCGCTGAGGGGATAACTCTCGGGCGGCCGCTTGTCGGCCAGGCGCTCCCCCGAAGCGGCCGACTCGTCGTTGAAGAAAACGGTCGCACTGTCCAACACTTCGGCGGGCCGCAGATCGAGCCGGCTGCCCCTTCCCAACCAAACACATAGCAGCACGGCGGCCGCCGTTCCCACCAGCCCCGCCGCGACGGTCCCCAACAGCCAGCGCCGCGATCGAAATGCGGACCGCGAGCGATCCGCTGGCGCCGGGGTTGGAGCATCGGCAAAGGGCATGACTTGCAACTGGGTATCTGGGGAACCTAAACTCATTCCCTCATCTCCCGCCGAGCTGCCGCCACGCTTGTCCCAGATCCCCTCACCCCGGCCCTCTCCCGGAGGGAGAGAGGGAGCTTCTCGCGTTGCGTCGGCCAGCCGCGCCAGCAGGCGATCAGAGAGTCCCTGCGGAATCGGCACGTCTTGGAACGCGGCCGCCAGCGAAGCGTCGATCGACTGCGTCCGCCGGTAGCGCTCGCGCAGCTCAGGATCCTGAGCCAGGCGTTCGTCCAGCGGGGCCAGTCCCGGATCGCGGCGGTCCTCGCTGCCCGGTCGGCAGGCCTCCAGGGCTTCCAGAATCCGGTGATCCGGCGGATCCAAGGGATCCGCAGGATCTTGGTCGGGATGTTGGCTCATTCTGCACCGCCCTCAACGGCCCGCCCCTGCAGCGGCTGCGCTGTGGGGCTCGTCGACACTTGCCAGTCAAAAACGCCGGCCCGAAGGCGGGCCTTGGCCCGCGACAGGCGACTCATGACCGTGCCGATGGGCAGGTCCAAGGCCGCGGCAATCTCGCGATAGGAACAGTCCTCGAAATAGAACATTGTCAACACCAGGCGAAATTCCGCAGATAGTTCATCAAGTGCCTGTTGCAGCCGCTGGGCATCGACCGCCTCGACCTTCTCCAACTCGTCTGCCGCTTCGTCGGCCGAAGTTTCATCGGCCACTGTGCCAAGGTCCAACCCCAAGTCCGTCGCCGACACCGGTTGCCGCCGCTGGAGTTCGCGGACGAAACAGTTTCGCAGGATCGCAAACAACCACGCCCGGGCCTTTTCCGGCTTCCGCAATTGCCCCAACTTCTGTTGGGCCAGCAGGAACACCTGTTGGGCCAGATCCTCGGCGTCGGCAGCCGCTCCCGTGAGGCGGAAGGCAGACCGGTAGACCGCCTCAAGGTGATCGGCCACCAGGCGTTGCACCTCCGTTGCCGCACGATCTTCGGACATAGGGCTCGCCTTCTCTTTAGAGACGGTGGGGGAGGGGATTATTCCCGCTCTTTTCGTAAAAATGGCCCACCGCCACGGTTTCTTGGCCAAGGAAGTCAAAAACCCACCCTTCCGGGCGCTGCCGCCAACAAAATTGTAATGTGTGCGGGAATAAATGACTAGCGGCCGGTATCTAAGATGCCGGCGCAGGAGAGGTTCCTGCGCAAGAGTGATCACTTGTCGCGTTTAGGAAAGGTAGTTTCGATGAAGAAGCTGACTGTGCTTGCCGTTCTGTTGGGCTTCGGCCTGTTCGTCATTGGTTGCGAACCCACGCCGAAACCGAAGGAGAAGCCAAAGACGACCGAGAAGGCCAAGGACACCGGCGCCACCGAGAAGGCCAAGGACACCGGCGCCACCGCCCCGAAGGACGTCACCCCAACCCCCGAGCCGCCGAAGGAACCGGGCGCTGCCGCCCCCGCCCCCGCCGCGCCGGAGACCAAGGAAGCCCCCAAGGACAAGGACAAGGAAGCCCCCAAGGACAAGGAACCGCCCAAGGAAGAGTCCAAGTAGCCCCACGCCAGCCGTGCTGTGCTTGAGCGGGCGGCAAGCCCGCTCGACCGCGCATGTGCCACGCATCGCAGGGGGAAGGTCGCGCCCAAGGAGCGGCCTTCCCCTTTGCTTTTTCAGGGGCCAAGGGATCGGCAAATCAATAACTGTCGCACCAGTCGTACTCATCTCGCTCCGCGAGATGGAACTGCATTACGCGGCGCGAGATGACTACTTTCGAGAACAGGACAGTTATTGTTTTGCCGATCCTAAAAAAAATCCATTCGCACCCCTTGACACGTTTTCACAACTGTATTAAGATTGCTAGTACAGTTAATCGAGGTGCGCATGGAATTCCAGATCGATCCCACCTGCCGGCTGCCTATCTACCGGCAACTGACCCAGCAACTCCGCGAGGCCGTCGCGCGGGGACGGGTCCAGCCCGAGGACCGGCTCCCCTCGGTCCGCGACCTCTCGCGCCTGCTGGTCGTTAACCCGAACACGGTCGCCCGCGTCTATACGGAATTGGAACGGGAAGGGATCCTGAACACGCGACCGGGCCTGGGGGTCTTCGTGGCCCGACCCAAGGCGGAGTTGACCAGGAAGGTCCGCAAGGAACGGCTCGATGAATTGGTGGACCATTTCCTCACGGAGGCGGTCCACCTGGGATTCCGCGCCGACGAAGTGCTGGCCTTGGTCTCCGCGCGCGCCAAACAGTTCCAATGGCAAAGTGCGAATCCAGCAGAACAGTAACAGGGGATCTGCCCGCCATGCCCGACATGATCGTTACGCACGGCCTGACGAAGTACTACGATCGCCGCCGCGTCGTCGATGCGCTCGATTTGCGCGTCGCCCAGGGGGTGGTCTACGGACTGCTGGGACGAAACGGCGCCGGCAAATCGACCGTCATCAAGATGCTCCTGGGGATGGTGCATCCTGACTACGGCCGGGCGGAAGTCTTTGGCGAAGACGCCCTGGCGCTTCGCCCGCAGACGCGGGCGCGGATCGCCTATCTGGCCGAGGGCCACCCCTTGTATCAGTGGATGACGGTCGGCGAGGCGGCGCGCTTCGCCCGCGCGTTCTATCGCAACTGGAACGGCGGCCTGTTGGAACAGATCCTCGATCATTTCGAGCTCTCGCGGCGGGCCAGGATCCGGCGGCTTTCCCACGGCCAGCGGGCCCAGGTCTCGCTGGCCCTGTCCGTGGCCGCCGATCCCGAACTGCTGATCCTCGACGACCCGACCCTGGGACTGGACACGGTCGTGCGCCGCGATTTCCTCGAATCGCTGATCCAGATCATCCAGCGCCGCGGCCGCACGATCCTCTTCAGTTCGCACATCCTGGGCGACGTGGAACGGGTGGCCGACCGCATCGGCGTGCTGGTCGACGGCGTGCTGCGGGTGGATTGTCCAACCGATTACTTCAAGGAAACGATCCGCAAGGTGGTGTTGGAATTCGATCGCCCGCCGCCGGAGTTTCCCGCCTGCCCGGGCCTGGTCAGCAACCGGCAGGTCGGCCGCAAGCGGGAACTGATCGTGGTGGGCTATGGCGAGGAGCACCGCCGTCTGGCCGAATCGTTGGGGCCGCGGGCGGTGGACGTGATCGAATTGAACCTGGAAGACGCCTTCATCGAGTACACGCGCGGGCCGCGGCGGGCAATGCCGATCTTCATGGGAGAAGCGTCCGATGCTGAAAACGCTGGTGCGGAAAGAATTGCGTGAGACGGCCTGGATCGCGCTGGTGGCGCTGCTGGCGCAACTGGCTTGCGTCGCCAGTTACGCCGGCTACTCCGTCTTTGCACCCGGGTACGTCAGGAACGTCACCGAGATTCCCTTTCTCGACGACGAATTCGTTTTATCCTTCTGCTGGATCTCCGTGGCCCTTGCCTTGGCATTGGGGCTGCGGCAGACCGTTTTGGAATCGGGCCGGGGCACCTGGTTGTTTCTGCTGCACCGCCCGGTGAGCATGTGGCAAGTGCTGGCCGCCAAGCTGGCCGTCGGCGCGAGTTTGTACCTGCTCTGCGGCCTGATCGCCATCTTCTCCTACGCCGCCTGGGCGGCCATGCCGGGCAAGCACGCCAGCCCCTTTATGTGGTGGATGACGGCCAACGCCTGGAAGGCCTGGGGCGTGAACGCCATCGTGTACCTGGGCGCCTTTCTGGCGGGCATTCGGCCGGCACGCTGGTTCGGCACGCGGCTGTTGCCCTTGGCGGCGGCGGGAGTTCTTGCCGCCTTGCTGTTGTTTCCCTTTTGCTGGCCGCTCGTGGGCATCGCCGCGCTACTGCTGGTCGCCGCCTGCCTGATCGGACTGATCCACTTCGCCGCCCGCTCGCGCGATTTCTCGTGAGGGAACCTGCCATGTCCAAACCAACGGGGATTCTTCGACCGCTCGGCCTGGCCCTGGTCCTGGCCATCGGTTTCGGGGTCGTGTACGGTCTTGCCGCCGGCTGGGGCATTTCGATCTGGGAAGGGTTGCGCCGGAGAAGCTTCTACGAGAACCTGATCATCGGCGCGGATGGCACGCCTCTGATCGCACGCCAAACATTCGACGGGTACCAAGACGCGACATTCCGTGCGCTGGATGGCAGCGAAGTGAAGCCGGGCCCCAGGGAGAACGCCGTTGGCGCCTCCCTGGCAGTCACTCGCCCCGGCCGCCGCGACTGGCCCATGTTTCCCCTGGACGGCAACGCCCGCGTCCGGCAATTCAGCGACGGGCAGTTGCCGCCCCGCCTCTGGTATTTCCTGCACGACGGGGCGCGCGACGGCCGCGGCTACTTTGTCGGCTACGACAGCCGGAGCAAACTCTGCCTGGGCTTCATCGGACGTGACGGCTTCCGGCCCGATCAACCGCCCCTCCAGCAGTGGTTTCCCGTCGACGGCGCCAAACTGGCAAGCGGCATGATGTTCTCCCAAAACGGGACAGTCGGCTTCCGGAATTATGGCGCGAGCGGCGAAGGCCCTCAGCAAGTTCCCACGTGGCAAATTCCCATGTGGAAACCCATGTGGAAAATAGACATGCTTTCCGGGACTGAGCTCATTGAGGTCGATCTGCGCAGCCGATCGGTCAGAACGCTTCTGCAATCGGCCGACCTGGTTGCCGTGTCATTGTTGGAAACGGCTTTCAAATGGAAGCCCGCCGAGGAGAAGTCGCCGCGCGGCCCTCGCGAGGAATTGGCGGTCCGCACCGCGGATCGGGTCCTCCTCTTCGACGCATCGGGCAAGCAACACGCCACGTTCCCGATCCCTGAAGAGCTTCGCGACCGAACCTTCGTGTTCTACGAACTGGACGCGGCCCATGCGTTGCTCAATGCCAATCGCCAACTCCACGACCGCAACTTGCATGAGGAGCTTTTTTGGATCGATGCATCGGGGAAGGTCTTGCGGCAAGAGGATGTCTCCCTGCAAGGCTATGTGCAAAGCGATGAGACGCGGGCGTGGACCTCGGCACTGATCGTGCCGGCCCCCGCCATCCTTGCCTTCATGGCCACGGTGGTCCCCTTAGACTATCGGTCGCAGGGACTGGAACCGAACTACTCCGCGGCCCTGGCGTACAGCCTGGCCGTATTTTGGCCGGCGCTGCTGGCCGCCACGCTGCTGGCCGCGGCCCTGGCCTGGTGGTGCTGCCGCCGCCATCGCCGCTACTATCAGCCCGCCAGCGGCGTGTGGTTCGCATTCGTCCTGCTCACCGGCGTTCCGGGCCTGGTGGCCTATCTGTTCCACCGCCGCTGGCCGGTGCTGGAGAAGTGTCCGGCCTGCGGCCAAAACGTGCCGCGCGACAGGGAAGCCTGCGCCAAGTGCGGCGCCGCGTTTCCGCCGCCGGAGCCCAAGGGCTGCGAAGTGTTCGCGTAAGTGCCGCAAAACTCGTACTCATCTCGCTCCGCGAGATGGAATCCATCGCCCCGCGCCCCACGCCCTCTCGCCCCACGCCCTCTCGCCCCACGCCCCACGCCCCACGCCCCACGCCCCACGCCTCTCGCCCCACGCCCCACGCCCCACGCCCCACGCCCCACGCCCCACGACTCTCGACTTCTTTCTCAACATAAGCCCCTGGGGCAAGAAAAGACGACTAGTGCCGCAAATCACAATTAACGGTACATGAGAACGAAACTCAACCCAGACTACCAAAATATTGGTCTTGACATGAAGTAATACGGTGACGCATTCACTGGTTTCGGCGGTGACTGACATATATCGGCTCTCACGTCAAGACAAACGAGGCGGTTTGGCTTGGAAAAATCCGTGTGAATTTGGGTAAGAACTGGCTCTGGTGAACCCTCAATTGTGATTTGCGGCACTAGCCCGGATTATTCATAAACTGTAGGGTGGCGTCGAGCAAACCGTGGTCTTGGTGGGTCTTCGGTCGCTTATCAACTTACCGCTTTATGACACAGCGCTGGAAAACCGTTGATTGGTTTGCGAGACCCACCATAGGTTTGCGCGACCTCGACCCACCCTACATGAATAATCCGGGCTAGCCGATATCGCACGTAACCTGTTCTTTCGCAACGTGTTGCGCGCTCGGGTGCCACGCGCTTGCCCGTACATTTGTCTCAACACAAGCCCCTGGGGCAAGAAAAGGCAACTAGGCGATCTATCGCGTAACCCGTTTTACCGCAAGGTGTTGCGCACCGGTCTCGGTGCTCGACGGGCAGGTGCGGCGATGGCTGAAAGCGTCGCCGTAAGTCATTTGGCGCAAGGGGGATGGGAGATGTGACCCGCGCTTTCGGGACCGATGCGGCAAGAATCCCGGCAGTGCGCACACGACGAAAAATCCGCGCGGGTCGATTTCCCGCCGGTTGCCGATTGGGTGGCCTTGGCGAACAGCCCCTACTGCTCAGGGCTTTTGGACTTACGATGCCTGGAGGCTGCCGAGGGTGTTACGCCGGTCTTACAACGCGGTCACGAAGCTTATATACTTCGCACGGGTCG
>JBEKZQ010000332.1:0-7041 GCA_049509675.1 Thermoguttaceae bacterium
AGCGAGGGATTTGCGGCGATTCTCCCTCGCTGGCGCGTCGGGCTAGTGTTGCGAATCGCAATGGTGCAGTTTTACTGAGGGCAGGCCGCAAAATCGTTACATTAGCAACGTGTCGCTTATTCCCTACCATCAGTGTCGTCCAATCCGAGGGCTCGACTTGAAGACCCGGCCAATGGTGGGGAAAAACTGTCCGATTTCGCCTGACGCCTTGCCACGATTCACCTGCGCCGCGCTTGTTCGCAGGAATTGTCTAAGATAAACTGCATTTGAGACATCAACCCTGGATTGTCGCGTAGGGTGGGTCAAGGTCGCGCGTAGTTCTGGTGGGGCTCGCAAACCGACCAAACGTTGTGCCGCCCGGAGTGAACGAATCATACCAGGCCAAGCGACCGAAGCCCCACCACAATTACGGTTTGCTCGACCCACCCTACAGTTTGCGAATGATCCGGGCTAAGCCATGCGGGGGAAGCGAGTGGATCAGCAACGAATTTGGGCGCCGTGGCGGTTGGGATACATCCTTGGGCAAGAGGAACCCAAGACGGCCCTGCCGCAGGTCCCGCCTGGCGGAGACCCCGCTTGTTTCCTCTGTCAGTGTGCGGCCGACGGCAACGACCGGCAGCGGCACGTCGTCCGACGCGGGACGCATACGATCACGCTGCTGAACCTATATCCATACAACAACGGACATCTGCTGGTCGCGCCGCGGCGACATGTTGCGCGGCTGGATGAGCTGGCGTGCGACGTGCAAACCGAGTTGACGCACAGCATCACCCGCATGGTCAACCTGTTGGAAACGGTGATCCATCCCGAGGGATTCAACATCGGACTGAATTTGGGGCGAGCCGCGGGGGCCGGCGTTCCGGGTCATCTGCATTGGCACATCGTCCCGCGCTGGAATGGCGACACGAACTTCATGTCCACGATCGCCGGGATCCGGGTAATCCCGCAATCGCTGGAGGCCCTTTGGGACGCCCTGACCAACCAGTTGAGGCAGTGGGAGCGGCAAGAGACCTGCTCCGGACAACCGAGCCAGGGGCTTTCCGAATGATGGCGTTCCAATTCTACTGCCCGCAGGGCCATTTGTTAGAAGGCGAGCCGTCGCAGGCGGGACTGCCCTGCCAATGTCCATTGTGCGGCGAGACGTTTTCGATTCCGTCGGCCGTTGCGGCGGAGGCTGCTGCAGCCATCGGCGGGGACTTTGCCTTGCCGGAATTTCCCGTTCCCCCGGCAACAACTCCGAGCATGGCGCCGCCGGGGGCTTGCCGGGTGCAGGAAGTGCCGTTAGCGCCGTTCCAGGTCCCGCCGCCGACCGCGCCGCTTTCGCCGCTTGGCACAGGCCGGGTGCAGGAAGTGCCGTTAGCGCCGTTCAAGGCTCCGCCACCCACCTCGGCGCCGCTGCCGCCGGCCGCGACGGCTCCCATGCAGCCACCATCGCCGGCCTCTGCCATTCCGGCGACCGCGCGGCCACGCTTTGAATTACCTCCCAGCCAACCGCCGATGGCGGTAGCAACCCCCTTGCCGGCGATGGCCGGTTTTGGGGCTCCGCCGCCACAATCGCCGTCGCCGGCCATGTCGCCGTTGCCGCCGGCTGTGGTGCCGCCGCCGGGGCCAACCGCCCCCACGGTGTCGGCTTTCGAGTTGCCACCCGCTCAAACGCTGTTGTTGCAGTCGCCCGCGGAATCGACTCCCGCCCTGGCGCCGGGTGGAATTGCTTTGCCTTTCGATCCCCGCGCCAAAGACTCGTTGCCATTCGACCTGCCGGATCTCCCCGGCGGCGCGGGCGGCCTTTCCTTCGATCTTGCGCCGCTGGAAACACCGGCATTGGAGTTGCCCGGCGAGGCGGCGCCGGTGGGCGGAACCATGCCGACTGCGGCCGCTTGGCCCGAACCGGGCATTGACCAAACATTGCTCGCCGGCGAAGCCGCGCCCGCCGAGGCGCTCGGGGCGCCTGCCGAGGCAATCCCTGCCCCCCTGGCATTCGACGTCGAAGAAGAGAAACCCAAGACAATCCAGATTTTGTGTCCCTCGGGCCATCCGTTGGAGACACCGCGCGAACTGCTGGGCAACTACGCCCAATGTCCAATCTGCCAAGAGAAGTTCAAGCTCCGCTACGAAGACAGTGTCGAGTACAAACGGCGCAAGATTGCCCAGATGGAGCGGCGCGACGAGAAAATGGGCCAGTTGTGGTTGATCTGGGCGATCGTGGCTGCCGTCGTGGTCGGGGGCGGCATCATTTTGATGCTGATGTTCCTTCCCGGCCGGTAACGGATGGTCAATAGATCTCGATGCTCTTGACCACGCTGCCGGCGGAAAGGTGCGCGCCGTACAAACAGCGCTCCGCGCCGTGGAGCAGATCCTGCGGCGAGAAGTTCTTCCGCGCCGCGGCTACGGTCGCCACTCCCACGCCCAAGCCCTCACTGGGCGACGGTCCGCGGATCGTCCGCAACAACTGATTTCCCCAGCGCACGGCCACGCTTCGTTCACAATCGGGCAGCAGCAGGGCAAGACCTGTCTGGCCGTAGGCAGTGCAGACGACGCCGGGATGGTCCACCTGGCCGCAGGCGGCTTTCAGTACCTCCAGCAGGCCCGCACCAGCGTCGACGCCCCGGGTCAATTCCGCCAGCAAGAGGCTGAAGGGGCGATGCGACTGCCGGCAGTCGGCGACCAACTCATCGAGCCGCCGCAAGAGGTGGGCATCGGCTTTCACCACGCGTTGGTGTTGCGGCTCGACGGGCGAGGCAGACCGGACGGGCGTAGGCGCGACGGCGGCTGACGCATGTTCCGCGCCGGGCGGTTCAGCGGTCGCGGGGCACAGCAGAGAGAAGGCCGCCGCCAATTCCTGGAGCGCATCCAGCGGCACTTCCCCGCTTGGCGCGGTGCGGCCCGGCTTGCCGTGCAGCAGTTCTTCCGCCGCCTCGTCGGCAACCTGACTCAGCCGTCGATGCGCCTCCACGAGCACGTCGCGGTACTCCAATCCGGCCGGCAGGTGCAGCGACAAGACGTCGGCCAATTGCTGCACCTTGCCCTGCAAATCGGCGACCAGCGTCTCCAGATCGGCCACGGAAAGGTGGCGATACCGCCGCGCGGCCCGCAACAACGGAACCAGCGCCTGGCGCTGCCCGTCGGCCACCAGCCGGGCCAACAACTCGGCCAGGTGCAACATCTGCGGCACCGGCGGCCAGGGCCCCGCCCAATCGTCCAACTCGGCCGCCTCCTCCGCCGTCTCAACCGGATCGGTCAACTCGGGCGGTCGCCAATCGATCGCCTCGACCAGCGCCGCCGGCAGCCCCCATTGGTTCAACATGCGGGCCGACAGGGTGGTGTGCGGGAAACCGATCGCCTGCGTCTCCATCTCCGCCACGTCCAGGTTACGGGAGAGCATGCGGTTCAGGAAACGCGCGTACGGCTGGCCAATCTGCTGAAGCAGGACGAGGATTCCCAGATCCTGCAACAGCCCGGCCACAAAAACGTCATCGCCGGGAACTTTCCACAGCCGCTCGCTGATTTCCCGACCCGCTACGGCCTTGGTCAACGTGTGCCGCCAGTACCAGCCCAGCGTCCTGGCTTCCATGCCGACCAGCAGGCCGCCAGGCAGACTGAACCCCAGGACCAGCAGTTTTAGCGGCTTGGTCCCCAACAGGGTCAGGGCCTGTCCGAGGTCGGAGACTTCCCGGGTGAGTCCGAACAGCGAGCTGTTCACGACGCGGAGGATTTTGACGGTCAGGGCGGGGTCGTTCTCGATGCACTCCCTCAGAGTGCGGGTATCCATCTGCGGGTCATCGGTCAGCTTCAGGACCTGCATGGCCACGGCGGGCAGGCTGTAGAGCTGGCCGGCTTGGGCCGCGAGACGATCGAGGATAGCCGCCGGAGTGGTCATGACCTGAGTTGCCCACGCGCAACCGTTTTGCCGGCCGCTACCCGTGACGGGGGGAAAGGAGCACTGAGCGGCCACGGCGCATCAAGCCGCGCGCGGGGGCGGGAGGAGCGAATCCTACTTACTTGCGGTGCCGAATTTTGGATCGCATCCGCCGTTTCTTGCGGCCGAGCTTGCGGCGGCCTTTCCCTGTTTTCTTGGTTCCCACGCGATACTCCGTGAAGCTTTGCGAACAAACGCGTCCGCCCGTGTTGATTTGTGATCCAACCGGCTCAAGTGTCCCGCCAGAATTGGTACAGTCCGGCAGTATAGCAAGAGCCACGGCGGGGACGCAAGGGGGTGTGGACTGTACTTCCGCCCTGTTGCAGCGGCAACGCTACCCCCTCGTCCGAGCGCTTCGGCGGAAACGGTACGCCTGCACGCCGGTTTCGGGGCATCCATCGCCAGCCAATGGCGTTGCCCAGATGGGCTTGTTTTCCCGGGGATTTCGTCGATGATGATTGGCAACAGCAATTCGTCCGCAAGGTTTGGCAACGGCCTCCTTGGAATTCATCACCACACAGACCGATGCGTTCGGTCTGCTCACGTTTGACGTGGCCGACTTGCAAAGGAGAATGCGTATGCTCAAGAATAGACCGTTCTTGGAACGGCTCAAGCTTTCAGGATACAAGTCGATCCGGGAGGCTGAGCTCGAATTCACCAAACTCAACGTACTCATCGGCGCCAACGGAGCGGGCAAGTCGAATCTGGTTTCGTTCTTCTCCCTGCTCCCAGCGGCGCTTGATGAAAAGTTGGATGCCTATGTCGGACGGCACGGCGGGCCCAACGCCTTGCTCTATTTCGCGGCGCAGCGGACGAGTGAAATCGCCGTGGCGGCTACCGTCCGCACGATCAAGGGAACGGGGATTCTATCCCAACGGCTTGGTTTCCGTGCCCCGGACACCCTCTACTACGGCAGCCATCATTCCGGCGCGCCTTATCGAGCGGGGGAGGCGTTTGAGATGATTATCAACGATGTGTGTGCCCTGGTAATGAAGGCAGGCGGAGGCCCGCCTGATGAAACGATCTACTACGGCCTGAAAGACGGCGTGGCGACCTACCATCTGGTCGATACCAGCTTGACCTCGCCCATCCGTACCGAGGGATACGTCGAAGACAATAAGCGGTTGAATTCCAACGGCAGCAACTTGGCCGCCGTTCTGTTCCGCTACAAGAGGAGCAACGAAGAGGTCTACCGCCGTATCCGCTCCACGGTTCGGAAGATCGTGCCTTCGTTCGACGATTTCGTTCTGGAACCCAGAGAACTGAATCCCCGGAACATCCTGTTGAATTGGAGGCAGCTTGGGCAGGACTACTTGTTTGGCCCCCACCAATTGTCAGATGGAGCGCTGCGGGCGATTGCACTCATTACGCTCTTCCAACAGCCCGAAGACGAGCTGCCCAATCTGATCGTCGTGGACGAGCCGGAGTTGGGCCTGCATCCCCACGCCATGCTGATTATTTCTGGCCTGATGCGGGCAGCATCGTCCCACACCCAAGTTCTGTTGGCGACCCAATCACCCACCTTCCTCGATAACTTCAACCCGGATGAGGTGATCGTAGCAGAGGAAAAGGAGCAGGCTTCCCATTATCGACGTGTGACTCCCGACGAACTGCGGGAGTGGCTGCAAGAGTACAGCCTGGGCGAATTGTGGCAGAAGAACGTGCTGGGCGGAGGGCCGATGCCATGAAAGAACTGTACGTGTTCTGTGAAGGCCCCACCGAACAAGGATTCTGCAATCAGGTGCTTTCAAGTCACCTGAGGCAGTTCACATGTTTCATTCACACGATAAAGGTCGCCCATTCTCGGCACCACGGCATCATCGACCGTGGTGGCATCGGGAAGTATGAAACGCTTCGGTTCGACATCCAAAGCACGATCAAGAGCCGAAAGCAGAATCAAGGGGTGTTCTTTACCACGATGATCGATCTGTACGGCCTGCCCAGTGACTTTCCCGGTAAGGCCAACCATGATCGCAACCCGCAGAACCCCAGGCCATACTGCGAAGCCTTGGAGCAGGCATTCGGGGCCGACATCGGGGATGTCCGGTTCGTACCACATCTACAGTTGCACGAATACGAAACGCTGTTGTACGCCGATCCTGACGCTTTTCGTTTTTCTTTTGACGATTGCGACCGGGCCATTGCGAGCTTGAAGAGAATCGCCGCTGAGTTCCGTGAGATCGAGCGCATCAATGACGGTGAACTGACCGCCCCCTCGAAGCGGATCATCGGGCTGCTGGAAGCCTACGCCGGGATGAAACCAACTGCTGGGCCGGATATTGCCGAATACATCGGGCTCGACGCGTTGCGCCAGCACTGCTTCCACTTTAACGATTGGATTAGTCGGCTGGAGAACCTCGGCCAAGGGTCCTAAATCGAACTGGTCGCCTGGCTGCGGACGTTGCGTCGTCTCTTACCACTCGGGCCCGCCTGCCACTATACTATAATAGCATTATCCACTGCCTGCTCCCCCTCCGCTCTACTGCCATGTCCGAGATCGTCCGCTTTTCGGTGTCCTTGGAAGACGACCTGCTGGAGAAGTTCGATCATTATTGTGCCCAGCAGCAGTTCGCCACCCGCAGCGAGGCGCTGCGCCAGTTGATCCGCGACCGGCTCACGGCGCAGGCCTGGCAGTCCGATTCCCACGACGCGGCCGGCACGCTGACGCTGGTCTATGATCACCATCGACCGCAGCTTCGCGATCATCTGACGCAGTTGCAGCACGATAATACCGAGATGGTCATTTCCACCCTGCACGTCCACCTGACGCACGATCTGTGCCTGGAAGTGATCGTGCTGCGCGGCCCGGCCCGGCGGCTCCAGGAGATTGCCTCCAAGCTCAGGGGGATGAAGGGCATCTACAAGGGGGAACTGGTTATGGCCAGTGCGGAGCGTTAGTTTGAAGTGTTCAGTGTTCAGTTTTCAGTAAGACAATGGGCAGCCCGCACTGAAAACTGAGAACTGAAAACTTCCACCCTCAGGCCCTTGGTGTTACAATGTCAGTGACAGTAACACCACGCGCGATCCGAGACCATGATTCGCCTGCGCATCCTCCCTTTGATCCTGGCATTGGCATCCGGACTGGCCGCGACGGCCGCCAGCGGCCACTTCCAGGTGCTGCGGCC
>JBEKZQ010000333.1:0-7036 GCA_049509675.1 Thermoguttaceae bacterium
TCTTCGGGTCACCGTGCCGGAGCCCAGCGACGTGGCCGACGTGAAGTTGACCGAACAAGGGCCCATGGTCCATCCGCTGAAGGAGGGCAAGGCGCAGGTCGGCGCCGAACTAAAGGGGCTCAAGACCACTGTCTCGCTGCTGATCGACGTCGGCAACATGCCGCCTGTGGTTGCAGGTCAGGGCGGTGGCCGGCTGATCGTCGCTCCCGACACGCTGGTGCTCTGGTCGGGCGAGGTCGGCCAATTGGCCGGTGTGCGGGTCGATCCGGGCAATGGTCAACCTTCGGCGCCGATCCAGTACAAGCTCAGTGATCCGGCCCAGCCGGGAGTCGTCTCCGTCGACCCGCAGAACCAGATCAAGGCGTTGGCCAACGGAACGGCCCAGGTGACCGTTACCGCGACCGATCCGCAGTATGCGGGCCTGTCGGCCCCAGTCACCGTGCAGGTGATCAGCCCCGATAAGCTGGCGATCGAGCCGGCCGACTTTTCCCTCCAAGTGGGTCAGCAAACACCGCTGATTACGGTGAAGGCCACGGCGGCGGACGGCACAATGACGCAGGTCCCGGCGATGGTCGAGAGCATGGATCCCAACGTGATCGAGCCGGTTTCCAGCAGCCCCGGCACATTTGCCGCCAAGGGCGTAGGGCAGACCAAGCTCAAGGCCGCCTATCGGGGGGTAGAGTGCTTCGCCACGGTCTCGGTCACCGGCCAACGCTTCCTCGACGTGCGGACCACCACGCTCAGCGAGGGGCCCCAGGATTTCGATGTCACGATCGAGGTACTAGCCGCCGGGTCGGAAGGTGAGTTAGAATATCGAGTCTATGCCAAGGGACAGCCGCCCGCCGAGAACTGGGTCGCCAACGAACCCCAGGGCGACGCCCAGGGCGGGCAGCGGAAAGCGGTCCTGCACAGCCCGCGGCTTGCCGAGGGACCCAAGGACCAGCTTTACGACTTGGTGATCGAGGCCCGAGACAAGGCAGGAAAGACCCAGCAGGCGTATCCGTTTACGTTCCAACTCAAACGGTTCGCGGAGCAAGTCAAACCACAACCGTAACAGCATGGACAACTTGCGGACGGCACACGGAGTGTGCCTGCTGCTTTGTGAGCGCGCACCATTATCCACCAGTTTTGAGGTAGCAGCAGTTTCATGGGATTTCCAGACGAACGTGATCGTAACTTGATTCGCCGTGCGGAGCAGGTGGAGAACCTGGCGACCGACCTGTGCGACTGGCTTTCGGAACACAACCCTGCCCGGAAGACCAGCGATTTGCTGCCGGTGGCCGAGAGCGACGAGTTCGAGATCCTGCAGCTTCGCCGGCTGGCGAGCAGCCTGTATACGTCGTCCAAGGTGCCGGTGGCCGCGGCGGCCTACGGGGCCTCGCAGGTGGGCAAGAGCCTGTTCATGGGCCAGGTCCTCCGCCCGCACAGCGAGAACTATTGCCCCATCGGCGGCGACGAGACCCTGGGCGAGCCGGCCTATTACAAGAACCTCTCGTTCGACAACGACCTGAACCCCCAGTGCGGTTCCCAGGAAGCCACGGCCCTGGTCACGCGTTTCACCACCAAGGATCGCATCGGCGCCGGCGTCTCGCCCAACTATCCGGTGATGGTCCGGGCGCTGACCCGCGTGGAATGGATCCGCGTGCTGGCCCGCGGTTTTCACGCCGAGTGCAAGACGCCCAACAAGACGTGGCAGCAGGGCGAGTTGGAAGAGCTGTTCGAGGATCTGAGCCGGAAACATGCCGGAGACGAAGTGGACCGCAAGTGGCGGATGGACCTGTTGGACGCCTTCTCCTACATGCGCGCGGTGGATCGCCGCGGCTTCCAGGCCACCGAAGCGATACTCAACGGCCTGCTCAGCCGCTACCCGCTCACCGAGGACGGTTACATCGCCACGGCCGCCTCGCTGTTCTGGGACAATTGGGAATCGCTCACCAACCTGTTTATCAAGATCGCCAATTTCCTCAAGCGGATCACGCTGGGCGACCACGATCCGGCCATCTTCTGCCATTGGGCAGGCGTGCGGTTCCTGCTGGACAGCCAGCGCTCGAAGGTGTACGAGCGGCCCACTTCGGAGATCTGGAAACGCGTCGCCTGGAGCGACATCTACCTGGTGCCCAAGGAGAAGTATTTCGTATTGGACTATCGTCCCGGCACGGGGGCGGGCGGCGAAGAGCTGGAAACCATCCAGGCCGGCATGCTTGAACTGGTCATGCCCGTGCTGCCGCACCGCCTGAGCGACGACTGGCGGAAGGTCATCGAACAGATGGACTTCCTCGACGTGCCGGGCATGCGCGCGGTGCGGACGGGCATCGAGCAGGGCAAGCGCACCGACGCCAACACGCTGGAAGAGCAGATGGAGATTGTCAAGCGCGGCAAGGTCTCCTACCTGTTCGAGCGTTTTACCGACGAGTTGCAGATCCAGACCTTGTTCCTCCTGTTGCGCGGCGGCAACCTGGAAGTCAAGGCGCAGATGAAGTATCACGTGGAGAAGTGGGGCCGGGCCCGCTACGGCGACAAGGTTTGGCCGCACAAGGTCCAGGACGAGATCCCCGCGCTGTTCATCGGCATCACCGGGCTGGACGAGGAGTTCCGCAACCGCGAGATCTACGCCGACAAGATCCTCTACGACACGCGGCTCAACCAGATCCTCGACACCCTCGGCCCGGTGATGAACGACTTCGGCGGCAAGGGGAAGGCCTTCACCAACGTCTATCCGATCCGCTACCCCGGCACGTGGGACACCAACGCCGAGCAGCGCCAGGAGGCCGATCCGGAGAAGTGGGTGCGGGCCCGCAAGGCCTTCTTGGAATCGCAAATGGTCGGAACCTACGTCCGCTCGCCGGAGCAGCGTTGGGACACGGCCATGAGGGACGGCGACGGCGGACAATCGCTGATCTCGGCCGGCATCCGCGCCGTCACCAGCGCCGACGCCAAGCAGGACCAGTTGGAAAAGGAGATCAAGGAGGTCCTCGGCCGGCTCTTGCAGCTTTCGCGCGGCTGGGTCGTCGACCCCGACACGAACATCGACCGCGAGAAGCGGCTCATCGCCGCCAGGAAGGTGTACGACTGGCTGACGGCCAGCGAGGAGCTGGTCTACTACCGGGTCCACGCCCTGGAGGAGTCGCTGTGCGTGGTCGACGGCGACGAATTGCAGCTTTCCGACTGTGCCGAGACGCAAAGCCGCCGCCTGGGCGATCCGCTGCCGCGGCAGCTCCGCAGCTTCATCCACGAATGGAGCACCACGCACGTGGCCAAGCGCTGGGAACATTTCTGCAACACGCACAAAGAGGGCGAGCCGTGGCTCGACCCGCAGGACCTCGGCACCTTCGCCCGCTATTTGCGCGACTACCTGCTGACCGACACGGTCTTCGAGCAGTTGACCAACCAGTTGCAGCCGGTGGTGAATTTGAAGACGCGGG
This sequence comes from Thermoguttaceae bacterium, assembly GCA_049509675.1. Taxonomy (GTDB): domain Bacteria; phylum Planctomycetota; class Planctomycetia; order Pirellulales; family Thermoguttaceae; genus JBEKZQ01. The sequence goes on from JBEKZQ010000333.1 coordinate 3,423, forward strand.
ACGAGGCGGCCCGCCGCCGGGCCCGCCGCAAGTACACCCGCATCATCCTCAACGATTACGTGATGAACCCGGGCCCCAGCGTCACGCCCATCGAGGGCCACGCCAGCGACGAGAAGCAGTTCAGCCACACAGAGCAGGACTACAGCCGCTTCGGCCTGATGGCCTCGTTCATCGAGCGCTGGAGCAAGCGGATGCCGCAGGCCCTGGCCCTGGGCGCCGGCGAGCACATCAGGCTCCCCCCCGGCAACATGCAGTTGATCCACATGCTCGAACCGTTCGACAACAAGTAGCAAAGTCCCCATCTCCCTCCGGGAGAGGGCGTGGGTGAGGGGAATTGAGAGCAAACGCCGGGTTCATAACGAAGTAGTTCCGCACAACAGCGAAGCACTAATACCATGCACGTACTGTTCGCCAACACGGGGGTCCAAATCGTTTGCATTCCGTTGCGCGGCGGGAGCCGCTACCAGACGAACCAGATCGGTTACGGCTGGCAGCGTTGTTTCTGCGGCACGGGCGCGGAGAAGGAAACGCCCCGACCCTATGCCTTCATCCAGTGGCAGATCATCCAGGCCGCCGGCACCAAGCTGTTCCTGGCCGTGGACACGTCCTGCGGCGATCCGGAGGTGGGCTACTTCTGCTCGCCCAATTCGCTCACCAAGGACTTCCCGGTCCACCTGGAAGGGCTGTTGGACGTGGAGAACCGGCCGCTGCGGGGCATCCCGCCCCTGGAACTGTGCGTCCGCCCGGCCACGGCCGTCTCCGGCGACGCCAAGCACGTACACATGGTGGTCGACTTCGGCAACAGCCGCACCGGCGTCTTGTTGCTGGAGTTGGCGGGCGAGATCAGCCAGACACCGCAAATGCTCCCCTTCGAGTTGGCCAACCGCTACCATTTGGACGCCTGGAACGACGAAGGCGAATCCATCAGCGTGCCGGTGGCGCGGTGGTTCTCCTCGAAAACTCACTGGTGCAATACGCCCTACCTGCCGCCGCAGTCGCAGAAAAAGATCGAGTATCATTCCGTGGGCGAAGAGGACGCCAAGGGCGGTTGGTTCGGCCGCGGCCGGAAGGGCCGCCAGGCCAAGGTGGAGGTGGTCGTCACGCCGCCGTTGTTCGACGACCTGTCGATGGTCCGCATGGGCCGCGAGGCCGACGACGTGGTGCAGGTGATGCGCGCCGAGGGCGATATCCGCACCGGCGTGAGCTCGCCCAAGCGCTATCTCTGGGCCGACGACTCCAGTTGGCTGGAGGGGGCCAATTGGCACATGGCCGATCCGGCCGACCGCTGCCGCACGGGCGCCTACGCCGCCACACTCAAGGGGCCGTTCCTGCGCTTCATTCACGAGGACGACAACGACTTCCTGCTGGCCGACCGCGAGCCCCGCGAATCGGAATGGGCCGCCGAGGCGCCGCTGAAGCCGCGGCACGCCCCCCGCGTGCTCATGACCGCCGCCCTGTACGAGATGCTCACGCAGACCTATACCTACGTGAATTCGATGGCCTATCGCAACGCCTCGGGCGAGGCCGGCCGGGCCCGCGAAATTCGCACCCTCACCCTCAGTTACCCGAGCGGCATGATCCAGGAGGAGCAGCGCCGCCTGGCCGCCCAGGGGAACAAGGCGATCAACATCTTCGCCGCCACGCTGGGCAAGAACCAGCGCTGCAAGCCCGAGTTGAACCTGGGCATCGACGAGGCCAGCGCCGTGCATCTGACCTACATCTGGAGCGAAATGCGGATGTTGGGTCAGGACCCGCGGCTGTGGTTCTCCACCTTGCACCAGGACCGCGGCCGCAAAAAGATCAAGCAGGAGGAGGAGCAGGTATCCACCGGCGTGCTGCCGGCTTCCCGCCGTCGCGGCCGCATGGGGCTGGGGCGTCCCGGCGGCCCCAAGCGTCCCGGCGCCGAGGCGGAAACGTTCGGCGACGAGGCCACCGAGATCCGCATCGCCTGCGTCGACATCGGCGGCGGCACCACCGACCTGATGATCGCCAAATACAATTTCGAGTCCAAGATCGACGACTCGATCCGCGGCCAGGTCCTGCACCAGGACGGCATCTCCCTGGGCGGCGACCAGCTCGTCAAGCGCCTGCTGGAAGTAATCATCGTGCCCACCTTCGCCGAGATCCTCGGCCTGGAAGACGAGGACGTGCAGTTGCTCTTCGGTCCCGAGGTGCCGCGGAACCGCGAGATCCGCGCCCAGCGCGTCAGTTGGATCAACCGCCTGTTCGTGCCCCTGGCGCAGTGCTATCTGAACAACGCCTCCGACGACATGACCGAGCCCTTCACGCACACCGATCCCGAGCTGGTCGACCCGGTCGTCGTCGAATCGCTGCAAAAGGCCTGCGACAAGCTCCGCGGGCCGGGTTATTACAACGTCCAGCAGGACCTGGGCATGGTCTTCAACCGGGCCGATTTCGAGGGCGTCGTCTACGACGTGTTCGACGAGTTGCTCTACGACTTCTGCCAACGCATCGTCGATCACGAGGTCGACGTCGTGCTGCTGGCCGGCCTGCCCTCGAAGCTCAACTTCATCCAGCAGTTGGTGAAAATGTACGTGCCGCTGTCGCCCTCGCGGATCGTGCCCATGTACAACCACTACGCCGGCAATTGGTATCCCTACCAGGACGAGAAGGGCCACGACCCGGGCGTAATCATCGATCCCAAGAGCCCCGTGGTGGTCGGCGCGGCCATCGAGTTCATGGCCCGGCACGGCATGCTGCCGCAGTTCAAGTTCGAAATGAAGGGACGCAGCCACGAAAACAGCTATTACTGGGGCGTGATGACCGACGCGACCTCGGGCATTCGCCCCGAGCGCATCCTTTTCGAGCCGGTGCAGGAGCAGTCCCGCGAGGAGATCACCGAGTTCTCCACCAGTTCGCAGCGCGTGCTGATGGGACGCAAGCTCAGCGGCGACGAGGACGCCCAGGCCACGCCCGTCTACCTGCTGAAGATGGACGCCGGCGACCGCATCGGTCCCACGCAGATCACCGTGAGGATCAAGCGCAAGCACGCCACCAAGGAGGAAGAGGAGAACCTGGAGCTCGACGCCGTCAGCGGCGTGGTGGCCGGCGAGGATGCCGTGCTGGGCGAGAACGTCCACTTCTCCTGGCGCACCCTGGCCGACGAGCGCTATTATTTGGATACCGGCGGCCTGGACAACATCGAACTGGGATCGCTTCGCTGAGTGGGAGGACTGGACTTTTGCAAATTCCCCCCTCTCCCGCCCGGCGCTTGCGACGGGATGGGAGAGGGGCAGGGGGTGAGGGCCTCGAGAGGATACGCGGGCAAGCCAAGCCATTTCTCAGCCAACCGCCCTCACCCTAACCCTCTCCCGGAGGGAGAGGGAACCTCGAAAACGGAGAACGGTTTATGCCCCTATGGAGCCCCAAGAAGGAATTTGGCGAGCCCGCCGCGAAGCGCGAGTTTCCGCCGTCGCTGGAGTCGGCCCTCGACGCCCGAGATAGTGCGGTCAAAGGCTCCGGCGACCAGACGGCAGACGACGAGGACGGCGGACCGCTGCACGAGTTGACCGCTCGGCTGGCCCAGTTGGGCCAACTGCTGGACGAGGCCAATCAACAGGTCGTGTCGTACCTGGTCCACCGCGAATCGGCCG
>JBEKZQ010000334.1:0-7032 GCA_049509675.1 Thermoguttaceae bacterium
GGCTGGCCGCGGTCGTCGGCGACGACTGGCCGCAGCAGCATACCGAGCTGCTCCGGTCCCGGCAGATCGACACGACCGGCTTGCAGGTCGTGGCCGGGGCCAAAACGTTCCGCTGGCGCGGCAGGTACTTCGAGAACATGAACGATCGGGAAACGCTCGACCTGCAACTGAACGTGATGGCCCAGTTCGATCCCGCCCTGCCCGAGCCGTATTGCCGCTGCAAGTTCCTGTTCCTGGCCAACGGTTCGCCGCAGTTGCAGATGAAGGTGCTGGAGCAATGCCCGGGCGCTTCCTTGGCGGTGGCCGACACCATGGACTACTATATCAACGGCGAGCGGCCGGCGCTGACGGCGTTGCTCAAGCGGCTCGACGGCCTGGTGCTCAACGACAGCGAGGCGAAACTGCTCACCGGCGACGAGAACCTGGTCCGCGCCGGCCATGCCGTGCGCGCCATGGGCCCCCGCTTCGTGGTCATCAAGAAAGGCGAGCACGGCGCCATGTTCTTCAGCCAGCACGAGACCTATGTGCTGCCGGCCTACCCCACGCCCAACGTGGTCGATCCGACCGGGGCGGGCGACAGTTTTGCCGGCGGGATGATGGGCTACCTGGCCGAGCAGGGCAACTTCGAGCCGACCACGCTGAAGCAAGCCATGGCCTACGGCATCATCGCCGCCAGTTTCACCGTCGAAGATTTCAGTCTCGACCGTCTCCGCGCGATCGAGCGCGAGGACATCGAGAAACGCATGGTCCAGTATCGGAAAATGCTGAGCTTCTAACGCCATTACTAGCCCGAAGCGCCAGCGAGGGAAAAGCGCCGCAAATCCCTTGCTGGCGCTTCGGGCTAGTGTGCGGCATGGTCCGCCGCGCGAGCGACTTGCGAGGCCCGCGCCCTCCAGTGTATACTGGAACCGCTGTGTCCCGCCTTTTTTCCCGCCGCAAGTACCCCAGCCCCACGGAGTCGATGATGCAACGCTCATATCTGCCGGCATGGCGCGCCTTTACCCTTGCTGCCGCGATCCTCCTTCTTGCTGCCACGGCGGTTCGCGCCGCCGATCCGCCCTTCGTGTGGTTGGAAGGCGAGCAGCCCACGGCCATCAACGTGAAAGCGAACCTGGCCGGCTGGGGTCACCCCGAGTTTCTCTCCGGCCAGAAATGGCTGTCGCTGAGCATCGACGCCGATAAGGTTGACGCCGCGGTGCCCGGCGACGGCGTGCTGATCGACTATGCCTTTCAGGTTGCCACGCCCGGCAACTACCAGCTTTGGAACCGCGTGGGCTTCGAGTTCGTGCGTTCGCCGCTGGATTGGCGGATCGACGGCGGCCCCTGGCAACGCGTCGGGCCGGACGAGTTGACGACCGACGTGATGGAACTCGACTTCTGGTGCGAGGTGGCCTGGCTCAAGTTGGGCCAACAGCAATTGGCGGCCGGGCCCCACAAACTCCAGATCCGCCTGCCCAAGATCAAAGACGCCCAGGGCAAGACGGCGCGGATCATTTACGCCTCCGACGCCCTGTGCCTGGTGGCGGGCGAGTTCAGTCCCAACGGTCCTTACAAGCCGGGCGAGGAAAGCCACAGCGCGGAAGACCAGGCCGCCCGGCGGCACGTCTTTCCATTGCCCGCGCCCCGCTCGGCCGGCGCCCGCACGGCCGTGGCCTTGAAAGGTCTTTGGGAGGTGTGCCGCTTCGACGAGCAATTGCCGGGCGAGGTGGCGGCTCCCATCCGGCAGTTGCCCGAGCATCCGCACTGGTCGGCGATTGGCGTCCCCGGCGATAAGAACGTGCTGCGGCCCGATCTGGAACTGGCCCATCGGCTCTGGTACCGCACGCGGGTTGAAGTGCCGCAGTCCGAAAGTGCCCGCTCCTTCGCTCTCGTCTTTCCGCAAAACAACCTGAACACGACGGTGTATGTCAACGGCACCTACTGCGGCTTCAACAAGAACCCCTTCGCCCGCTTCGCCATCGACGTCAGCCGGGCCGTGCGGCCGGGGGTGAACGAGGTTTGGGTGGGGATCAAGGACGCCTGGTATGGCCGGGCCGCTAGTCCCAACGACCCCCTGAAACTCCGCAAGACCTTCAACTTGCCCAAGAAGTACTTCGGCGACGGCTTCCAGGATCTGGACTATCCGGTCTGGAACCACCCGGAGTCGGGCATTCTCGTCACGCCGGAGTTCGTGGCGGCGGGCCCGGTCTATGCGGCCGACGTGTTCTGCAAGCCCTCGCTGGCCCGCAAGGAACTGGCCCTGGAAGTGACGCTTTCCAATCCCCGCGGCAATCGGGCCGAGGGCCAGGTGGTCTGCGAGGCGGTCAGTGCCAAGAGCGGCGCGGTGGAGAAGCAGTTCGAGCCGCGCCCGTTCACGCTGGCCGGCGGAGAGAGCCGGACGCTCGACATCGCCGAGCCCTGGGACCATCCGCAGCTCTGGTGGCCCGACGATCCGAACCTGTACCTGTTGCGGGCGACCGTGCGCATCGGCGGCCGCGTGGTCGATGTCTCGGAAACCATTTTCGGCTTTCGCGAGTGGTCCTGGCAGGGCCGCGACTTCAAGCTCAACGGCATCGTGTGGCATGGCTGGGCCGACTGCTTCACCGCCAAAGACCCGCAGCAGTGGATCGACTTCTACCGCAAGACCAACCAGCGCGTGATGCGCTTTTGGGGCACGACCTGGCAGGATCTGCCCCCCGAAGAAGCGCTTGCGTTCTTCGATCGCCAGGGCGTGGTGGTCCGCCGCTCGGGCATGCTGGACGGCGAAGCGATCGGCTATATGGCCGTCGAGAACGACGCCGCCTTGAAAAAACTCCGCGGCTCGGAGCTGAAGCTCTCGCTGATGAAGAACTGGCAGGACCAGGTGGTGGCCCAGGTCAAGGGCGAGCGAAACCATCCCAGCGTGATGGTCTGGTCGATCGAGAACGAGTGGCTGTACATCAACTGCATCAATCTGTACGGCGGCCTGATGGACCAGTTCGAGGCCGAGGTACGGAAGGTCTCCGACGCGGTGCAGGCGGCCGATCCCACCCGCCCCACCATGACCGACGGCGGCGCGGCCAACAAGGACAACTCCATGCCCGTGTGCGGAAATCACTACGTCTTCGGCGATCCGCCCAAGTATCCCGATCTGGCCTACGAGGCGAATCCGCAGGGCGGCGGCCGCGGCCGCTGGCAGTGGGATCAACAGCGGCCCCGCTTCATCGGCGAGGACTATTTCGCCAACGGCATCAATCCCTTCGACTACGCCTATTTCGGCGGCGAAGAGACGTTCCAGGGCAAGGCCCAGTCGCACCGCGCCGCCGGCATCATCTTCCGCATGCTCACCGAAGGCTATCGCTGGGCCGGCTACGGGGCCTGGCATCTCTGGATGGGCCAGAACGAGGCCCGGGACCAGTACGGCTCCAACGCCCCACGGGCCGTCTTCTGCCGCGAGTGGGACTGGACCTTCGCCTCTGGACAGCCGGTTTCCCGCACCTTGAAGATCTTTAACGACACCCGCTTCGACGACCCGATCGATTTCGCCTGGTCCTTGACCGTCGGCGGACGGAAGCTGGGCGGCGGCACGAAATGTTACCAGATCCCACCGGGCGGCAGCCGCCAGGTGCAGGGCCGCCTGCAGATGCCGGCGGTCGACGACCGCGCGGAAGGCCAGTTGCTGCTCGCACTGTCGGTCAAGGGCGAAGAGGTCTTTCGCGACGTGAAACGGCTTTCGGTACTTAACGCCGACCCGCGCCGCAACAAGGCGGCCGGGCTCGCCACACTGGCTGCGGGCGATCTCTTGGTCTGCGACCCGCACGGCACGCTGATCGATTTTCTCCGCCGCGGCGGCATTCCTTTTACCGAGCTGAAGGATCTCAAGACCTTGCCGGACGCGGGCCGGGTGCTGCTGATCGGCAAGGATGCGATCGGCGCCGTGGAAAGCGGATCGAGCAAGTTCCAGGTCTACGCGGCCCCGGGCCGCAGCGTGATCGTCCTGGAACAGCGGCATCCCCTGCGCTACCAGGCCCTGCCGGCCGACCTGGCCCTGTCGGAGAACGAAGGCCGCACGGCGTTCATCGAGAACCTGGAACATCCGATCTTCGCCGGACTGGCGCAGCAGGACTTCTTCACCTGGGCCGGCGACCACGTGGTCTATCGAAACGCCTATGGCAAGCCCACCCGGGGCGGCAAATCGCTCGTGCAATGCGACAATCGCCTGGCCGACACCGCCTTGGCCGAGGTGCCGGTGGGCAAGGGGCTGCTGCTGGTCAGCCAGTTGCTGGTGGGCGAGAAGCTGCCCACCAGCGCGGCGGCCCAGCGGCTGCTGGCCAACCTGATCGGCTATGCGGCCGCCTATCGCCTGGAACACCGCCCCGTGGCCGTGTGCAGCCGGGATCTCGATCCGCGCCTGGCGCACGAATTGGAGGCCATCCAATTGAAATACGCCACGGCGGGCGATCCGCTGGCCGCGCTGGAAACGTCCGGGGTGAAGACGGCCATCATCCCCGCCTCGCCGGCCAATCTCAAGGTCCTGGCCGCGAACCTGGAGCAGGTCCGCCGCTTCACCAGCGGCGGCGGGCAGATCGTGTTCCATGGCCTGACGCCCCAGGGACTGGCCGACTACAACAAGCTCGTGGGCTTCCCGCACATGATCCGGCCGTTCCGCCGCGAGCGGGTGGCCTTCCCGGTGCGCCGCAACCCGCTTACCGCCGGCCTGACGCTGGGCGACGTGGTGATGCGCTCCGGCGAACGGATCTTCGGCTGGACCTCGGACGAATACGTGGCCAACGACATTTTCAGCTACATCGTCGATTTCGACGACGTGGCCCCCTTCGCCCAGTTCCCCAACGACTTCCTCGAGAACATGGTCAACGGCATGGTCTCGGCCGACGCCTGGAAGTACATCGTCAACGTGCCGGCCCCCGAGCAGCCGCCCTTGGACTGGGTCTTGAAATTCCCCAAGCCGCAGGAACTGGTCGAGATGACCTGGATCGGCAATACCTTCTATTACCCGGTTACCAAGGTGCAACTGTTCTTCGACGGCGACACCGCCCATGCGGCCACCTTCCCGACCCTGCCGAACAACGATCCGCAAACATTCCCCATCGATCCGCCCCTAAAAGGCAAGGATCTGACGCTGCGCCTGGCCGACTGGGAGAAGATCCCCGGCAAGAACGCCGTTACCGGCCTGGACAACATCTTCCTCAAGGCCCGCCGCTCCAAGGAGTTCTACCAGAACGTGCGGCCCATGCTCAACGTCGGCGGCCTGCTGCAATACGTCGAAGGCCAGGGCGGGATCGTCTTGTGCAACCTGCGATTCCAGGAACACGAGGCCGTGCCGGAGAACGCCGTCAAGAAGCGGACCATCCTGGCCACCATCCTGCGGAACCTCAAGGCGCCCTTCGCCGAAGGCAAAACGATCATCGCCGGGGCCAAGCTGCACTACCAGCCGCTGGACATCTCCAAGCAGTGCAATCAGTTCCGCGACGAGCGCGGCTGGTTCGGCGACAAGCAGCACACGCTCAAGGAGTTGCCCAGCGGGCGGCAGACGTTCTGCGGCCTGCCCTTCGACGTGTACGAGTTCCCCACGTCGCCCGTGCCCACGGTCGTCATGCTCGGGGCGGGCGGCGTGCCGGGCAATCTGAAAAGCGAGGTCCGCGGCATTCCCGTGGGCCGCAAGGCCGACGCGTTGTTCTTCCTGCACGCGGCCCGCATCGATGCCCGCCGCAATCCACAGGAGATCAAGCAGGAAAAGAAGTACGACATGCTGCATTACGTGATCACCTATGCCGACGGCCAGACGCAGAACGTGCCGATCTACGCCGAGATCGACATCGACGATTACCGGCAGAGCAGTCCGGCGGCCATTCCCGGCGCCCAGTTGGCCTGGGTGCGGCCCTACGCGGGCGGCGACTTATCGGCCGTGCTCTATGCCAAGCAGTGGAACAATCCCCGCCCCGACGTGGCGATCAAGAGCATCGACATGGTCTACGGTCCGGACCGCCGCGGCCCTGCCGCCCTGGTCGCCGTGACGGCCGCCACAGCCGAGTGACGGGGGGAGGGAAAAGAGCCTCAAATCTCAAATCTCAGGTCTCAAACTTGAAATCTCGCTGCAAACGCTTACCAAAAGGAGAAACTCCAATGACTCGGTTACTCTCGTGCTCGATCCTGCTGACCTGGGCTACTGCCCCGGCGTGGGGATCCACGCCTGTGATGGTAGAGGATTTCGAAAAGGCTTCTCTGAAGCCGAGCGTGTGGGTCGTCAACATTCCCAACGAGAACGCTTCGGTCCAGCTTTCGACCGATCAACCGCACGAAGGCAAGCAGTGTCTGAAATTGCACTACCACTTCCTCGGCACCGGAAGTTTCCAATACCTCGGCATCCCGAACAAGGTCAAGATTCAAGCCCCGATCCATAAGCTGCACTACTGGCTCAAGGGCGATAACTCGAAGTGTTCCTATGGGCTGCAGGTGAACGACGCCAGCGGCGAAACGCACCAGTACCGGTCGCTATCCACGAATGCGGGCCAAGGTGGGATCGTCGATTTCACCGGCTGGAAAGAAGTCGTCATCGACCTCGACGCTCCCCACGAAACGTGGGGCGGGGACAAGAACGGCAAGCTCGATTATCCGATCACCGCAATCACGCTCACGGTCGGCCAACCTACCGATAAGGGAAAATTATTGCCCGCCGAGGGCGATCTCTGCTTCGATTCCCTCAGCGTCGATTCCGAGAAGAGCGTGGAGGAGACTTTGGGCTGCCAGGTGTCGGTGCTCTCGCCGGACTATTGCTCCGACGCAAAGGGGGATACCACCGTCAGCCTTGCGGCCCCGGGCTTCAAGAGCGTGGTCGTGAAATGCTGGAAGCAAGGCGCCGGCTTCGGCTCCGATTCCACGGTCGCCACCGTCGCGCTGGATGCGAAAGGCAAGGGCTCGTTCGTCTTCCCGGCCGATGCCTACCCGCATGGCCCCGTCACGGTGCGAATCAGCGGCGCCGGCGGCGCGGTCAAAGACAATTGCTACCTGCAGCTCTACAACAAGGGCGGCGTTTCCTGGAACGAAGGAATGCCC
>JBEKZQ010000335.1:0-7026 GCA_049509675.1 Thermoguttaceae bacterium
CTGGTGACGTGGTACAGCGCGTCGGGGAAGTCAATGCGTGGAGGTCGTGCCATGATCCCAATACGATATCAGACGCCATGCCGCCTGTCAAGGCCAGTTAGCTGTTAAAGTCTGACCCCGTTGTTCTGTCGTCAATTCGCCGCGGGCAACGCATCATGCGGTTCGCCAACCAGAGTCTGACTGGGAGCGAGCCTGGATGCACCGAGTCCCCCAATCCAATCCGCGGCCACCCTCATTAGCTCGTCGCGGTTAATGGGTTTGGTAACACAATAATCGCAACCCGCGTCGAGACAGTTCTTGCGATCTTCGCGGGTGGCAAGTGCGGTCAGGGCTACGATGGGGCGGGTGTACCCTTCGGCCCGCAGTCTGCGCGCGGCTTCGTGGCCGTCCATCACGGGCATCTGCATGTCCATGAGAATCAAGTCGAAGGGCGCGCCGTCGCGGAGGGCCGCCATGGCCCGGTCGCAGGCGACTTGCCCGTTCTCGACAACAGTCACGTGGAAGCCGGCGTGGGTCAGAATGTGGGAGATGAGCCGCTGACTGTCGTCAGAGTCCTCGGCGAGAAGAATCCGCTCACCCGACGCGAACCTCACGATCGTGGTTTGGGAATGGGCATCGGGGGTCACTCTCAGGCGACCGTCCTGCGGCGCAGCCCCCAAGGGCGCGGTTTCAACGGTCACGGCAAAGCAACTCCCCTTTGCCGGCTCGCTCCGGACGGCGATGTCCCCGCCCAGCATTTCGGCCAGCCGCTTGGAGATCGCCAGCCCGAGCCCCGTGCCACCGTATTTCCGCGTCGTGGAGTTGTCGGCCTGGCTGAAGCGTTGGAACAATCGGCCGAGTTGATCTTCGGTCATGCCAATGCCCGTGTCGATCACTTGGATCGATAGCAGCGGCCGGGCGGGGTCGTCCTGGACAAGACTGGCCACCACGTCAATTCTTCCGGAAGCAGTGAACTTGACGGCATTGCCGATCAGGTTAACGAGGATCTGTTGCAGCCGGATGGGGTCGGTGTAAATGGTTTCGGGAATCGGCTCGACTCGCTCCATGCTTATGGTCAGGCCCTTGTTGGCCGCCAGCGCGCGCGTCATCGCCGCGGTGGAGGTCACGACTTCCCAAGGCGAACATTTGACTCGTTGGGTTTCGAATTTGCCGCTTTCGATCTTGGCGAGATCGAGGATATCGTTGATGATTTGCAGCAGGTGTTTGGCATTGCGGACGATCGCGTCGGCGAACTCAACACCTCGGCCCGGTTCCTTGGAGCGGGCGATGTCCGTTTGCAGGAGCTCGGCAAAGCCGATGATCGAGGTCATGGGCGTGCGGATTTCGTGGCTCATGTTGGCGAGGAACTCGGACTTGGCCCGGTTGGCCGCCTCGGCCGCGAGTCGCGCAGCGGCGAGCCGCTCGTTCGTGGCCCGCAGCTCCTCCGCGGCCTCTTCCAAGGCTTGGGTGCGTTTGGCGACCATCTTTTCGAGCTGCTCTTGCGTCATGGCCGCCTGGCGGGCCAGATGCCAGCGCTTGGTCAACGCAAGGATGATCTGGCGGACCTCGATGTTGTCGAACGGTTTCTTCAGGATCAACAGGTGGTCGGTCCGGCCAAGCCGCTGGACGATTTCTTCCCAGGTGTGGTCGGAATAGGCGGTGCAAAGCACGATCAGGATTTCAGGGTCCACCTGCCGGATGCGATAAACGGTCTCCACGCCGTCCCACCCGGGCGGCATGCGGATGTCGACGAACGCCAGGGGGTAGGGGCGGTTCTCGCCGAGCGCCTGCGCGACCAGCGCCAACCCCTCCTCGCCTTGATGGGCCGAGTCGATCTGGTACGATTCCGTGGGCTCGCTGGGGAGGAGAGGCTCGCCGAACAAGGCCGCCGCCGCCTCGCTGATCGCCCGATCATCGAGTTCCGAGGCAACGACTTTGCGAAAGTCCTCGTGGATCGATTCCTGGTCGTCAATCACAAGAATCCGGATGGCGTCAGGCTCGCTCATGTGGCACCTCGACAGGCTTGAACGGTAGCTCCAGGGTAAGAACCGCACCGCACTCCGGGCCGTCGCTGTGCGCGGTCAGCGAGCCCCCCAGCTCTTTTGCGGCATTCGCCGAACTGTGCAGGCCGAATCCGTGGCCTTCCTTCTTGGTCGTGAAGCCGTGGGAGAAGATCCGCGTCAGGTTCTCTTTGGCGATTCCCACGCCGTTGTCGATGACGTCGATGAAGATCCTCTCTTCCCGGGCGTCGCCGCCGATTCTGACCCGCACGACCAGCCGCCGGTCCTTCCGGCCGCTTTCGGTCAGAGCGTCCCGCGCGTTACTCACCAGATTCACCAGGATTTGCAGGACCTTCTGCTTGTCCACGCGAACGTGAGGCGTGTCCGCGTACTCGCGAACCAGCGCGATGTCGTATCTCCCGAGCGAGGACGCGTTCAGTTTCAGGGCGTCGTCGACCAGACTGGTTAGGTCCACGGTTTCCACGAGTCCTCCTGCTCGGGCGTACGATTGCTGCATGGCGACGATTGTCTTCACGTGATCGACGTTCTTGGTCAGGGATTGCATTTCGCTGAGCAACTGACTTTGGTCGTGGGCTAAGTGTGAAGCCACAAGGTTCAGGAATTTGGGGAGGTGTTTTCCCTTTTCATCTTTTGTCAAAAAACGCGCCAAGTCCGCGGCGTCGTGGTTCATCAAATCCAGGGCGCGACTGAGGTCCGCGACCTTGGATCTCCGCAAGCAATCGGTGACCAGGATGGCCGAGACGTTGACGCTGTTGAGCACGTTGCCCACATTGTGCAGCACCCCCGTGGCAACCTCTGCCATGCCGGCCCTGCGCGCCGCGCCGACGAACTGTTGGTGTACGCTCTCCAATTCGTGTTCGGCCCGTTTTCGTTCGGCGACTTCCCTAGTCAATTCTAGGTTGGCCTGCGAGAGCTGTTGCGTGCGTTGTTCCACGCGGGCTTCCAGGTCCGCATGGGCTTGTTGCAACTCCTTCGCGCCCTGTTGGATCTGATCCAACATGGCGTTGAAGTCGTCATAAAGCATTCCCATCTCGTCGTTTGCGCATTTCTGCACGCGGATGGAGTAGTCGCGATCGGCGGAGATCTTTCGGGCCGATTGCGCCAGTTGAATGATCGGAGCGGAGACGATGCGCTGTAAGCGCGACGATAGGAGAAATGCTATGCCCAGCGAAACGAGCATGACGATTGCCACGATCGTAACGGAACGGCGGAGTTGCGCCGAGAGATCATCCATCGAGGCGTGAAAGTAGACCGTTCCGATTTTCCCGCCGTCGCGGATCATCTCGTGGGTGACGTCCAGGTAATTCCCTGCGACGAACTCATGCCCGTCGGACCCGGGCGGCGGAGGTGAGAAATCCTCTCCTCCCGGTCCGCGATACGTCGCAAACACCCGTCCCTTGGCGTCGTAGAGGCAGGCGAACCGCACCGTCGGCTGGAGGCTCAGGGAAGACAACATCTCGCGTGCCGCCGCCGGATCGTCAAAGGTCAGTGTCGCCGTGCTGTTGGCCCCCAGCACCTCGGCCAAGGCGGAGAGTTGTTGGACCTTGGAATCGCGAATCAAAGTGGCGTCGTTGACGATCAGGGCGGCGGAAGTCAAGAGGAGTGCGGCCCCGCTAACGACCAACACCAAGACGTTCAGTTTCGACTTGATCGAGAGGTTCTTGAGAGACGGAAACATGACCTACTGTTGTTGTCCTCCCACGATCTTGGCTAAACCGAGCAGCTTCGAGCTGATCTTCAGTTGTTGTCGTTTCGCAACATCGAGGTTGATTTCGAAGCGAACCTTGTTCTGCTCGATGAAAAAATCGATGGCTCCGCCCTGCTCGGCGAAACCGGGGTTTTCCCCCACCAGCAAGACCGGGGAACCATGTGCCTTGCGAATCGCCGCCGCCTGCTCCTGCGGGCTGGTGGACGATGCGACGAACAAGACATGACAGGGCGCATAGGCGGCCATGGAGGCGAATTGCTTGACAACGATCGGGCGTCCCCCGACTTTCTTGGTGCGGGCAATTTCGTTCAGGACCTCGCCGAAAGGGTCTGTCCCCAGCACGCCGATCACCAGCGGGGCGTCGCTCGTCGGAAACGCCCCCGCCGGCCACTGCACATAGCTGCTGAAATTGTGGAGGTAGGCGGCTTTGATCGCATATTCGCGGTTGATGACCGCCCCTTCGTCCGGCTGGGCGCGAGCAAGGTGAACACTGAAGGCGATTGACATGCCAGTAATAAGAATGGCTATGCGGAGCAGCCGGCATGCCCCCACCCGCGTCCCTCGGAAGCAGCCGCCCTGCAAAGTGCGTGCCTGAGCGTCAATGAATGACAATTGCATGCTTTTCAACGCGCGGCGCCTTCCATTCTCTGAACCGCGGCTTGTGGGGATGACACATGTTTGTGTAAGAGTACTATGGCGCATTGGGGCTACGGCCAAAGGGCGCCGCTTGATGGGTAGGTTTTCAATATCGCCAAGTGACTTTGCCGTAGACGCCTCGCGGGACGGCCGCTGGCTGATCGGGCACGAACTGGGTGCCGCTGAACTGCACCAAATGGTTCTCCAACAGGTTTTGGCCGACCACGGCAAGTTCCAGGTGCTTGCGAGGACGCCAAGCAAGCCGCAGATCCATCTCGATGTAGCTTGGCACGCCGAGGGCCGGCAGGCTGTCCACGTAGCGGAGCATCATGTCGAAATCGACGTTCGCACCCAGGTCCCAGGAGGACATGAGGTAGACCTGGTTTGCGGGACTCGCGCCCTCGTCCAGTTCCGAGCCGGGGACAGCGGCGCCGCGGGCATGCAACTGCATTTCCAGCAACGCATAGTAACCGCGGAGCCGCCAACTCTTCGCGATCTCCCATTGGCAGGACCATTCCAAGCCGTAGGTGTTTCCCCACATGTCGTTTTGGGCCATGAAGGGGATGAAATAGGGCGGAAGCCCGGGAACCAAAGTCGGATCGACCGTGCGCAGGTTGTCGTACTGATTGAAGAATAGCGCCACGTCCCAAGAAAAGTGGTCTGTGGCCTGCACGCGGTAGCCCAACTCGTAGGCCACCATGGCTTCCGATTTGAGGTTCGGGTTGCCAAAGAACACGGGAAACACCGGGACGTGGGGGAAGATCGGCAACGAGACGATGCAGGCATCCTCCTCCGCGATGGAGGGCGTACGCACTGCCCGCGAGATCGCGCCCCAGGCCGAACTCCGCTTGTCGAACATCCACAACACCCGTGCACTCGGTTGGCACTCGAACCCCGTGAAATCGTTGCGTTCGAGCTTGCAGCCGGGCGTGAACACCAGGTGGTCTTCAACCAGTGTGATCTCGTCTTGGAGGAACGCGCTGAACAGATTGATTTGCCGGCCGGGCGGGAACAAGGCGAGCCAATCGCTGTTGACGACGTCGTCTCTTACCAGGCGATAGCCGCCGCCCCAGGTGATCTGCTGGCGGTCGTTCAGGAGAAAATGATGGGTAAAATCGATGTCGTAGGCGTCCTGGCTGATCAGCAGGGCCGGATCGGCGCGGTCCAGCCGATCGTAATAGATCTGCCAGGAATAGGACGATTCCTCGTCGATGGTGTGGGTCCAACGGGCCACGAGATTGCCGCCCGTCACGGGGATGTTCTTCTGCACGCTCTGCTGGAACGCTCCCGAGGGATCGGGGAACACGGGTTCCACCGTGGTTGATTGGACGTGGCCGTCGTAATAGTCGCCCTGCAAGGTGATCTTGTCGGTGTTCAAGCGGTCGACGTCCCAGTCGACGCGGAATCCGCCCTGCCCGAGTTGGCATCCGTCATGGGAATCTGCGGGGAAAGAATCGGCGGCGCGATCAAAGTACATGCCGTAGGCGCGGTAGTAAACGCCCTCGCCGGTCCGGCCGCCGTAGCGGAAGGCGCCGAAATCGCGCTCGTAGCTGCCGCCGCCTCCGCTGGCCAACACGCCCTGGGTGCTTTGCGCCTGCTTGGTGATGATGTTGATCACGCCGTTGACGGCGTTGGAGCCCCACACGGTCGCCCCCGGCCCGCGGATCACCTCGATGCGTTGAATGTCCTCGAGCATCACGTTCTGGACTTCCCAGTACACGCCGGAGAAGAGCGGCGTATAGACGGCACGGCCGTCGATCATCACCAGCAACTTGTTGCCGAAGCGGCCGTTGAAGCCGCGCGAGCTGATCGCCCACTTATTGCCGTCGATGTGGGCCACGTCGAGTCCGGGGACCATCCGCAGGCATTCGGGAACATTGGTGGCCCCGCTGCGGCGGATCATCTCCGGGGTGATGACGAAGACGGCGGCCGCGGAATGGCCGATGGTGCTTGGCTCTCTGGTCACCGACGTGATGGGGACGTCCATGGCCGGCACCTTGACATCCACCTTGGAAAGCTGGTCGATGTCCAAATCGAGGATGTCCTTGGCGCTGCCGCCGACCACACCGCCGGCCTGCCCCGCGGCCGTTTGCTCGGCCGGCCTGTCCGTAGCGGCAGCGGCCTCCGATTGCGCGCGCACCGGCCCAGGCGAGCGCAGCAACAGAACGAGCAGAATACCGCACTTCAACCAGCCTGGCGGCTGAATAGGTCCGCCCTTCATGATCCCCCCCTCGCAACATTAGCCGCACTCCGCCGACGTGTGCTACGGATTGAGTCGCGGCTGACGTGGGCACAGGCATTGTTGCTATCGGTTTGCCCAGAAAGCAGCGTTAGCCTGACCATTACTTCCGTGCAAGGTCGCAGATTTCGTGCCTACGGCATTTTACAAGCGCGCCCGCTGGTCGCGCGCGTCGTGCTGTCGGTGCATACAGTGGGCGCGCATCATGCCTCAAGCTGATCTGGAAGCCCGTGAATCTGCCATTACGGAATCGCGCAGGTGCCACTGGCTTTGCCAGTGTTCTTTCGGAGGGCTCTTGCGGCGAGCAGTGGCGTGCGAGGGAGGTCAACCGCCCACCGCTGCTCCACCCTGCGATTACGCTCCATGTTCGCCGACGAACGACGCGGGCAGGTTTGCGGCGTTCAATGCTGCAAGAAAACGGCATGGAAGAGCACTGGCGGAGC